>JALYVZ010000016.1:2688-30639 GCA_030852965.1 Actinomycetota bacterium
CGGGACTCGCTGGCCCTGTCCATGCGTCTGCACCGCGGCTACCAGGACCCACACGCACACCCCGGCCAGCTCTACGAGAAGATCGCGATCGACTATCTGCGCGGCATGATGCTTTACCGCTACCACTCCGACGCCGTCCTGCGCACCGACGAGCCCAGCCCGGCCACCGAAGCCGACCACGACCTGATCGACCCCGACGGCGCCGTGCTGGTACGGCCCGATGGCTTGTCGTCTGGCGTGCGAGCGCGTTGCCGACCGACCCGGAGGCTGTCCTACGGCAGGCGATCCACCGAACTCTCAAGCCGAGCCAGCGGAGCGACCAACTGTCCGGCTGATGTCAGGTGTACGACGCGGTCGGCCCAACGGTCCAGCAGCACGGGGTCGTGGGAGATGGCGAGCACACCGGCGTCGTGCTCATGCTGGTAGTCGCGGATGAGCGCCACGAGCGCCGCTGTGGTGGAGGCGTCGAGCATGGTGGTCATCTCGTCGCAGGCGAGGTATCCGGGTCGCAGCGCCAGCGCCCGGGCGACACACGCGCGCTGCAGCTGACCGTCACTGACCTCGTGCGGGCGGCGGCCGAGCAGGTCCGGGGTCAGTCCGACCAGGTCGGCGAGCTCTTCGACGCGTTCTGTCACGCCCGCCGACCGCGCGGCACGCAGCGGCTCGGCGATCACCCGACGCAGGGTCATGCGCGGGTCGACGGACAGCCTCGGCTGCTGGAACACCACGCCGATCCGGGTGCGCAGCTCGCGGGGAGCACGGTGCCGAAATCCGGTGACGACACGTCCGTCGACCCGGACGGTGCCCGTGGCCGGCCGGTGGAGCAGACCCAACACCCGCGCCAGCGTCGACTTCCCGCACCCACTCGGCCCGGCCAGCCCGACCGTCTCGCCGGCATGCACCTTGAGGTCGATGCCGGCGACCACCGGGACACTCGGGCGGTAGCCGGCGGCCACGCCCTCGGCACTCCATGAGCTGGCCACTGATCAGCTCAGCACGGTCGGTGACATGCGACGAGGTGGTCGTGGCCGGCGAGCACAGGACGGTGCGCGCAGATCTCCCCGGCCCGAGGGCAGCGCGGCTCGAACGAGCAGCCCGGCGGCAGATCGGTGAGCAGCGGCGGCGCGCCAGGGATCGGGGTGAACGAGCGGTCCGGCAGCGAGTCGACCAGTCCCCGGCTGTAGGGATGACGCGCGGCGTCGAGCACGTCCTGGGCAGGCCCGACCTCGACCAGCCGACCGGCGTACATCACCGCGATGCGGTCGGCCACCCGCCGTGCGGCGGCCAGGTCGTGTGTGATCATCAGGACCGCCCGGCCATCGGCCACCAGCCTGCGCAGCTCGTCCCCGAGAGCCTCCACCAGCGGACGGTCCAGTCCGGTGGTCGGCTCGTCGGCGATCAGCAACCATGGGTCGCCGACCAGGGCAAGCGCGGTCGCGACCCGCTGGGCCATGCCGCCGGAGAGTTGGTGCGGGTAGTTGTCGAGCTCCGGTGCGGCCAGCCCGGCCCGCGCTGCCACCGCCTCGGCCCGCGCCCTCGGCGACGGGTCACTGGGATGCAGGGCCAGGACGGTTTCTTCGAGTTGGTCGCGGACGGTGCGCACCGGGGTGAGATGCGCCGCGGGGCTCTGCGGAACCAGGCCGATCCGGCGACCGCGCACGGTGCGGGCCAGCACCCGGTCCGGCACTGCCAACAGGTCCAGTTCCGGCCCGCGCGGGTCGGACAGCAGCGCGCTGCCGGCCAGCTCGGCGTTGCCGGGCAGGAACCCCAGCAGAGCGGCAGCGAGCACCGACTTGCCGCAGCCGGACTCGCCGACCAGCGCGAGGCACTCGCCGGGCCGCACCGCGAACGACACCTCGGTGACCGCCGCCACCCGTGCGCCGGGCAGGGTGAACCGCACGGACAGACCAGCCACGACCAGCTGGGTCACCACGACAGCTCCGAGCGTCGCTTCGGGTTGAGCCGGTCGCGCCACACCCCGCTCAGCCCGGCCACCGCGAGCGTGGTGACGACGAAGACCAGCCCCGGCGCCAGCGACATCCACCAGCCGCCGATGAGCAGCGAGCGGGACGCGTCGTTGAGCATGTTGCCGATGCTGGCCAAGTGTGGGGGCAGGCCGAGCCCGAGGAAGGACAGCGCGGTCTCGTGCCAGATCGCGTGCGGCACCATCAACGTCGCGGTCAGCAGCACCTGGGGCGCGACGTTGGGCAGCAGATGCCTGGTCATGATCCGCAACGGGCTGGAGCCGCCCGCGATGGCCGCGTCGATGAACGGCCGAGCTCGCAGGGAGAGCACCTCGGAGCGCACGATCCGCGCCGAGGACAGCCAGTGGGTCAGGGCGATGGACCACACCACCGAGCTCAGGCTCGGTCGCAGGATCGCCACGATGACGATCCCGAGCAGCAGGTGCGGCACCGAGGACACCACGTCGACCAGCCGCATCAGCAGCCGATCGGTCCACCCACCCACGGCGCCGGCGAGCGCCCCCACGGCGGTACCGATCACCGTCGACACCAGCGCCGCCAGCAGCCCCACCGCCAGCGACACCCGCAGCCCGTACACCGACCGCAGCAGCACGTCGCGGCCGAGCTCGTCGGTGCCGAAGGGGTGTGCCAGTACGGGCGGACGGTTTGCCGTGGCCAGGTCTACCACCTGCTGGTCGAGCTGGGCGACGAACGGCACCACGAGCACGGCCAGCACCAGCACGCCGAGAACGGCGGCCGAGCAGACCAACCGGAGCCGGGGCGAGCGTGGCGCGTCCCCGGTACCCAGCCGCGAGCGGGCCGCCGGCCGCCACCCCGGAGCCGATGCGCCCGAAGCCGCCGAGGAGAGCGTGACCTCAGCCATCGAGGGCAACCCTCGGGTCCGTCACCGCATAGAGCACATCGGCCAACAGGTTGCCCAGCAGCACGGTGGCGGTGAGCAGCAGCGTGCAGCCGGCGAGCAGCGGCAGGTCGAGATGCAGGCCGGCGTCGACGGTGGCCTTGGCGATCCCCGGCCAGGAGAACACCACCTCGACCAGCAGCGCACCGGTGATCAGCTCGGAGACCCGCGACCCGAGCAGGGTCAGGAACGGCAGCAGGGAGGTGCGCAGCGCATGGCGGAGGAGGACCGTGCGGTCCGACAGGCCCCGGGACCGAGCGCCGATGACGTAGTCCTGGGTGAGCGACTCGAGCAGGGTCTGCCGGACGAACAGCACGAACCACGGTGCCTGCGACACCCCGAGCACTCCCGCGGGCAGCACCAGGTGCCAGAGCACTCCCGCGACCGACAGGCCTGCGTCGGCCTCGGTGAGACCCCCGCCCGGAAACAGCCGCAACGTCAGCGCGAACAGCGCCAGCACCAGCAGCCCCAGCCAGAACACCGGGGCGGCCTCCAGAGTGTAAGACGACCCGGTGACGCCGCGATCGAGCCAGCCACCCTGTCGCCAGCCGGCCAGCGTGCCGAGCACCAGGCCCAACACCAGCGCGATGACGAACCCGGTGCCGGCCAGCAGGACCGACCAGCCCAGCCGTTCGGCGATCACCTGTGTGACGGGCTGGTGCAGGAACAGCGAGTCGCCGAGGTCACCGGTCACGGCGTGTCGCAGCCAGGCCAGATACTGCGGAACCAGCGGGTCGTCGATTCCCCAGTTGGCCCGGATCTGAGCGACCCGCTCCGGGCTGGCGCCGATGATCCGCACCCCGAAGTACTGTTCGACCGGGTTGAACGGCGAGTGCTTGGCCAGTGCGAACACCCCGAAGCTGACCATGAGCAGCACCGGGACAGCGAAGGCGAGTCGCCGGGCCACCAACCGTCCGATCGCCGCCGCCCGGCCCCGCGAGGCGCCGGCCAGGTTCGCCTCGGGGCGCGCGCGGATGTCGGTCATGCGGGCTTCGGGGTCCACTTCTCCAGGTTCCACCACACCGCGTGCAGCAGCCCGTGGTCGTGCGGCTCGATCTGCGGCTGCTGCCCGGTCCAGCGGTCCTTGAGCACGTAGGTGTGGTCCAGGAACACCAGGAACGCCCAGCCGGGGTCGGCGACGTAGGCGGTCTGGAAGGCGTTGTAGGCGGTCTTGCGGGCGGCCGGATCGATCGTGCGGCGGCCGGCGTCGAGCGCCGCGTCGACGCCTGCATTGCGGTACAGCGTCATGTTCACGTAGCCCTGCTGCCCGATGTAGCTGGAGCTGAGCAGGGTGTATGCGGCGCTGTCCGGGTCGTAGGGGTCACCCCCGCCCCACAGGCCGGCGGCCTCCCGCTGCCGCTTGAGCATGAGCTCGAACGTGGTGCCCTCGACCGGAGCGTCGATGCCCAACCTCGCGATGTCGCTCGCGGCGGCCAGCGCAAGCTCCTTGCGCAGCGAGTCCTCGGCCGGGTACAGCACCGGCAGCCTCGCCGGCTGCCCGCCCTTCGACCGTTTGCCGTCCGGGCCGGCAACCCAGCCGGCCCGGTCCAACATCCGGGCGGACTCCGCCGGGTCGTAGCGGAACACCGCGGCCGGGTCGTACCAGTTGGCGAGGTAGGGCGAGATCGGCGTAGCGGCCGGCTTGCCCGCGCCGGCCAACACGGTATCGACCATGGCCTGCCGGTTGATCCCGGTGTTGATCGCCAGCCGCACGGCGGGGTCAGAGGTGAACGGCAGCTCCGACGGGATCCCCAAACCCCGATAGTCCGCACTCTGGGTCTCCACCAACCGGTAGCCCTCGCGCCCCGCGTAGGCCTTGGCCAGCTTGGGCGGCAGCACCGCGACATCGAACTCACCGGCGGCCATCCGGGTCGCGCGGGCGTTGTCATCGGTGATGAACACGATGGTGGCGGTCTTGATCGCCGGCGCGCCACCCCAGTAGCGCTCGTTGGCCTTGAGCACCATCCGGTCGCCCTTGCGCCACTCGGTGACGGTGTAGGGGCCGGTGCCGATCGGGGCAGCGTTGAACGGCGCGGTGTTGATGTCAACCCCGTCGAACGCCTTCTTCGGCACGATTCCCAGTGCCAGCCGTTGCGCGAACGGCGCGTAGGGGTACTTGAGGGCGAACACCACGGTTCGGTCGTCCGGTGCACTCACGCTGGCCAGCGCGTCGTAGTTCGACGCGATCGTCGAGTTCACCGCCGGGTTGAGCACCGACTGATAGGTGAAGACCACATCTGACGCGGTCAGCGGGGTGCCTTCGGAGAAGCTGACACCCTCGCGCAGCGTGGCGGTCCAGGTGAGTCCGTCGGACGAGGCGGTCGGGAGGGTCTGCGCGAGCGCCGGTACCAGCGCCAGGCTGGCGTCGCGCGACACCAGCCCGTCGAACACCTTGGAAGCACCGTCGGGCGCGTACCCGAGGATCGGGTTGAGACTCTCCTGCTCCGAGCCCGCCCCGATCACGATTGACCGGCCATCGCCGGAGTCGGCACCGCCCGCCGAACCGGCACCGTTCGGTGCCGAGCAGCCGGCCAACGCCGCCGAACCCACCGCGAGGACGACGAGCACCCGTCTGAGCTGAAGCATCCACACAGCTTGAGGCTACTGCGATTAAGTAGCAATAGGCTGTTCGTGGCCTACGTGCAGCGTGTCCAGTGCGGCTGCCCGGGGCGGCGGGGTGTGCCGGCACCTCGGTCGATCGGCCGCAGCCGGGCGACCTCGGTCGATCGGCCGCAGCCGGACAGCCTTTCAGAAGCGTGCACCCGAATCGCCGGGTCAGCTGCGACATCACCACATGGGGGCGATCGTCTAAGCAGCCGTTATCGGCTGCTTCGGGCCGCCGTATCGAGCGTTGCCGCCGGCGCCGGGCAATTCTGGGTGTGAATGTTGCGAAAGATCGTCATGGGGGTGACACGGCAGGATTGCGCGATTTCGGCCATGGTGAACTGCCGCGAGTCATACATGCGCTGGGCGTTGTCGATCAGGGCTGGGGTCATCTTGGGTTTGCGCCCTCTGTGGCGCCTCGGGCGCGGGCCGCAGCCAGGCCGGCGGCGGTGCGTTCGCGGATGAGGGCGGCCTCGTACTCGGCCATCAGCGCGAACATCCTCAAGGCCGTCACCGCTGACCAGGTCCACACCGAGCGAGCGACTGATACGCACGACGTCATGCCCGCCGTGTTCCAGGCGGTGACAGTGAGGGCCCCGGCTCGTTTTCTCAGGTCAAGCGCCCAGTGCGACCACCACCCGGTCGTCGCCGACCTGCCACACAGTGCCCACCTCGGCGAAGCCGGCGGCGCGGAGCAGTTCGGCGTGCTCGTCCGCGCTCGGCGAGTCGGGGGTGTTGTGCTGGATCGGCCGGGCACCTCGTTCGCCGCGCAGGTCGGCGAGTTCGGGTGCGTCACCGACCGCTTCCCACCACGAGTCCCAGTCCTCGCTGACGTCGAGCCCGACTCGAGCGGCCCGTTGCCGTGATACGTGCTGGGCAAGGGCGTGCAACCTGGTCTTCGACGGGTCATACATGTGGTCGCCGTTGACGAAGACGCCGCCCGGCGCGACGACCGCACCGCAGCTGCGGTACACCTCGCCCAGCTGGGTCCGCGTGAGCCAGTGCAGCGCGGTGGTGCTGACGAAGGCGTCCGGGCGACGAGGAAGCTCGAGAGCCTCCACCCAGCCGGGGTCGCGCAGGTCGTGCTCGACGAGCCGTAGACCCGGCCGGTCGCGGTAGGCCGCCCGGGCCAGGCCGAGCAGCAGCGGGTCGGCGTCGACGGCGACTACCGTGGCGCGCGGAATGCGGTCGAGCAGGCGCACCGACAGCGACCCAGGCCCGGCACCCAGGTCGACGATCAGCGGATCCGGACGCTGGATGGCCCCGGTCACGACGTTAGCCACGACCGCGAAGCGTTCCTCGCGGTCAGCGATGTAGTACTCCTGCTGGCGGTCCCAGCGCTCCAGCCAGCGCCGGGCGTCCTGCATCGTGGGCACAGTCTCTCTCCGTCACTGTCGTACGCTACTTTGACCGTCACGAGACTAAGCCAGAGGGAGTACCTGGTCAAGTGAACTTCGGCAGTCACACCGATGAGATCGTCGCGGCTGCGGCTGCCCTCGTCAACGTCGCCACACCCGGCGAGCGCCGAGGGCGTTCCTACGCAGTGCCCACCGGCAACGACCTCACCGCGGTGATCGGTCAGGCCCTGCTGGAGGCGCGGCGTCGGACCTCGACACCGCCGGCCAGCCGGGTCCCGGCGTTCGTCGAGCTGGCGGCGGCCGTGCGCCCGGTGTTCGAGTTCGTCGACCACGACCGCCTCGACGAGGCGGCGGAGACCGTGAACGCGCTGCTCGCTCGCTACCAGCCCGCCCCGCTCCTCGCCCGGCACGACGGCCAGCCCTGGCACCTGCACTTCCCAGGCCGGGCCACGGCAGACCGCTCCGGCTGGGGCGGCGGGATCTCGGTGGGCCTGGCCACGGTCCTAGGCAGCGACTACGCCGACCGGTTGGGTGTGTGCAGCGCGTCAGCCTGCGACCGGGTCTTCGTCGACGTCTCGCGCAACGGCACCCGCCGGTTCTGCTCGACCGCCTGCCAGAACCGGGTCAAAGCCGCCGCACACCGCGCCCGCGCCAAGTAGGGCTGGCCGTCACGACCTTCTCCAAGACGCCAGAACACAGTCGTTCCCCTGTCGCTCCACACAGAGCGAAGGATCGGACTGCTCGGTTCTACCGATGATCGGGCGGGGCGTCGCGGTCGTACCCGAGTTCGTGATCAAAGAATACCGTGTCGAGCGTGCAGCCGTCGGCGCCCGAAGCGGTCGGTGAGCCGCCCCACCGAGCAGCGCGCCGATCAGGATGCCCGAGAGCCACACCGCGAGCACGGCGGTGCGGGCGAGCACCGAGGCGCCGAAGTGGTCGCCGAGGGGACCGACGGCGCTGGAGAACAGCTGCACCTCGAACGAGTCGAACATCCACCCCGCGCCCAGGGCGAGCAGGATGGTGGTGTGCCGGGCGCTCCACGGCAGCCGGTCGAGCCGCGCACCGATCGTGGCGGGCCCGGACTGACCTTCAGGATTCATCGATGGCCACCCAGGTCCAGGGTCGGGGTCGGCGGGTGTGGCCGCGCGGGCTCGCCGGACCGGGTCCGGCGGCGCCACTGGCGGGGGCCGGCGGCGTAGCGGCGCGCCAGCACAGCGGGGTCGGCTCCGGTGAAGTAGCGCAGCTTGAGCCACTGCATGAACACGAGCATCCGCAGCGTGCCGTGTTCGGTGAACCGCCGCGCCGAGGCGGTGCAGGTCGCCGGCAGCAGCACGGTCGGCCCGGTGCGGGCCAGCCGGCGGGAGAACTCGAGGTCCTCCATGACCGGGAGATCGGGAAAGCCGCCCAGCGCGTCGAACGCCGAGCGGCGGACGAACATGGCCTGATCACCGAAGATCCAGTGCAGGCGCCGGGCCCGGGCGTTGGAGGTGGCGGCGACGTAGTCCAGGCTCGGGGTGCGCCGGTCGAAGCGCAGGGTCAACCCCCCGCCGACGACCGCGGGATCGGCCAGGACCGCGCGCAGCTGCCCGAGCCCGGCCGGGTCGACACTCGTGTCGGCATGGTGGATCCACAGCACCTCGCCGTTGCTGTGCGCGGCGCCCGCATTGAGCTGGGGCCCTCGGCCGCGGGCACTGCGCACCAGCCGAGCGGGTGGGTGCACCAGGTCCGGGGTGGCGTCGGTGGACCCACCGTCGACCACGACGACCTCGCACCCGGGGAAGTCGCGACCCAACCTCGCGAGCATCGACCCGATCCGGGTTTCCTCGTCGAGAACCGGCACGATGATCGACACTGTGAGGTCTGACGCCCGGTTGCCCGCCTTCGGATGCATGGCAGCCTGACCGGCCGGGCCGCGCGGCGGCGCGGTGCCGGGGTACGTCGCGGGGTCGTCTCCGAGGGTGTGTGCCACGGACGGCCTTCCTGTTCGGGGATCCCGTTCCGAAGAGCGGGTCCGGAGCAGGAACCCGGTCGGCCCTCGAACGCTTCCACGATCAGTTCCGAGATCTCCCGGAGGATTCGGGGATCTTTCCCGCCGCGACGGGAAGCAGCGCGGGCCGGAGCGGGTTCCCCACCCGACACGAGACCGACGATGCGGGAAGCGGGACGGCTGCGTGACGAGGCTGGCGATCTGTGGGGGCCCCTACTCCAACCCGTACGCGCTGAGCGCGTTCGTGGCCCGGGCGCGGGCCGCCGGGGCGGAGCGGTTGTTCTGTCTGGGTGACTTCGGGGCCTACGGCGCTGAGCCGGAGGCGATCTGGCCGTTGCTTGTGGACAGCGGGGTGGAGTGCATCGCCGGGAACTACGAGGTGGCCATCGGGAGCGGGCAGACCGACTGCGGTTGTGGCTACACCGACGACGCCGACAACGCGTTCGCCGCGATCGCCTACGACTACACCTTCCGCCACACCTCACCCGATTTCGCGGCGTGGATGCGCACGCTCGACACCGAGCACCGCGAGACCGTCGACGGTGTCGACGTGCACCTGGTGCACGGCTCTACGCTGGCGGTCAACGACTTCTGGTGGGAGTCGCTGTCCGACACCCAGCACGAGCTGCGGGTCGCCGAGTCGGGCGCTGATGTCATCTGCTGCACCCACACCGGGATGCCTTGGATCCGCCGCGTCGCCCGCCGCGACGGCGGCGAGACGCTGGTGGTGAACGTCGGGGTCCTCGGGCGGCCCGCCAACGACGGCGGCACCCACGTCTGGTTCGCGATCCTCGACCTCGGTGACGACGCCGCGGACGGGGTGGCGTCGGTGGAGCTGGTGGCGCTGGACTACGACTGGGCCGCCCAAGCCTGCTCGATCCGCTCCGCCGGGCTCCCCGAGGCGTTCGCGCAGGCCGTCGAGACCGGGTACTGGACCACCTGCCTGGAGATCGTGCCCCCGGCCGAGCGGTCCCGCGGGCGTTACCAGCTCTACAAGTCCGCGCTGCCGGACTTCTCCGCCGCGGCGGTGTCCTGGGCAGACACCCCACCGGCCCCCGAGGACGGGCTGCCGGTGCTGCCGCTGTTCGGCTCGGCGATGTTCCCGCCGCGGCTGTGGCTCTACACCAACTTCCACTGCAACCTCGCCTGCGACTACTGCTCGGTCGCGTCCTCACCGCAGGCCCTGCCGCGCGAGATCGACATGGGCCGTTTCCGGGAGCTGGTCGACGACGCGGTCGCCGAGGGTTTCACCGAGCTGTACGTCACCGGCGGGGAACCGTTCCTGCAACCCGACATCGTCGACAAGCTGCTGTATGCCACCGACCGGATCGATGTGGTGTGCCTGACCAACGGGATGCTGTATCAGGGTTACCGCCGCGAGCAGCTGCAACGCCTGGCCGGAGTTCCCCGGCTGACCTTGCAGACCTCCATCGACGGCGCGCGGCCGCACCTGCACGACGCCAACCGCGGCCGCGGGTCGTGGGCGCGGGCGATGCACGGCCTGGACACCGCGCTGACGCTGGGCCTGCCGGTGCGGGTCGGGATGACCGAGACCCCCCAGAACACCGACCACGCCGAGCCGCTGCGGGAGCTGCTGGCGGACAGGGGGATCACCGGCCGCGCGTTCGCCGTGCGACCGCTGGTCAAACGCGGCCACTCCGACGACGGGATCCCGATCGGCGCCGACAACACGGTGCCCGAGCTGACCGTGACCGCCCAGGGCTGGCACTGGCACCCCGCCGGCGCCGACGCCGCCACCTCTCCCGACATGCTCCTCGCCGGCCCCGAGGTGCCGATGGCCGAGGCGAAGCGCCGCGTGGTGGAGACGTTCCTGCGGCTGCGCCAGTCCGACGGATCGCTACCGCTGGTCTACAACTGCGCGGTCTGAGACCGGCCGGCGCCCACAACACGCGAGGAGACCGTCTGATGACCTCACCGCCTACGCAGGTCGCGATTCTCGGGGCCGGACCGATCGGCCTCGACGCCGCCCTGGCCTGCGCCGACGCGGGGGTTCCGTTCACCGTGTACGAGGCCGGTGACACGGTCGGTGCGCACGTCGCGATGTGGGGCCACGTGCGGCTGTTCACGCCGTGGCGGATGAACCTGTCGCGCCGGATGCGTACCCGCCTGCCCGAGGCTCCCGGCGACGAGCGCTGCCCGAGCGGACACGAACTGCTCGACACCGTGCTGCGCCCGCTCGCGGCCCACCCGGCGCTCGCCGGCCGGATCCGGCCGCGGCACCGCATCCGCGCGGTCGGCCGCGCCGGGCTGCTCAAACACGAGGAGATCTCGACCCCCGACCGCGCCGCCGCACCCTTCCGGATCCTGATCGACACTCCCGAGGGCCAGCACGTGGAGCACGCCGATGCGGTCCTGGACTGCACCGGCACCTACGGCCAGCCCAACGCCACCGGTGACGGCGGCATCGCGGCCCCCGGCGAGACGGCGCTGGGCGCGCGGATCTCCCGCGCTCTGCCACCTCTGAACAACGACCGTGATCGCAGCCGCTGGCGCGGCAGCATCCTGCTGGTGGGCGCGGGAAAGTCCGCGCAGACCGCCGCCCGCGACCTCGCCGCGCTGCCGGACACCCGCCTGGACTGGGTGGTGCGCAACCCCGACCCGGACTGGGGCGAGATCCCCGACGACACGTTGCCGTCCCGCCAAGCACTGGTCGACGCCGCGCGTCGCCTCGCCGGTGACGGCCAGCGACGGGTCACCGTGCACGCCGGGTGCACGGTCGAGGCGCTCGTCCCCGAGGGAGACCGGATCCTGGCGTCGCTGCGAGCACCTGGCGGCGTGCGGCGGCTCACCGTGGACCACGTGCTGAGCCTGACCGGCTATGTCGGTGACGCCTCGCTCTACCGGCAGCTGCAGATCCACGAGTGCTACGCCACCGCCGCCCCGATGAACCTCTCGGCCACCCTGCTCGCCGCGGCGGGCGGGGACTGCCTGGCCCAACCCGCCGTCGGCATCGACGCCCTGCGCACTCCGGAACCGAACTTCTTCGTGCTCGGCGCGAAATCGTATGGGCGGCTGAGCACCTTCCTGCTCCGCGTCGGCTACGAGCAGGTCGACCAGATCACCGCCGGCTACCCCACTCCAACGCCTGCAGCCGTGACATCCAGCGCGAAGAGCCCGTCGGAGGCCCGATGAACCACCGTAAGGCGCAGCGCTGATCGCACCCGAACCCCCGCTACTGCTCAGACCACACAGTGCGCTTAGACCCGCCGGCCGCGGTACAGCGCCGCGCACAGCCACCGACCGTTCCCAAGCGCGAACACGCGGGTGTCCGCAACGGCCCCGTCAATTCTTGAGGCGTCGGCTGCCACCGTGCCAGTCCTGCGCAACGCCGACCTCCTCCTCGCTGACTCCCAGGGCCCTGAGTTGGGGTAGTTCACGCAGGCTCCGCTTGAGCTCGGCGAACCCGGGGAAACGGGCCAGCCCGACGACGTGGTCCCACAGCGCCACAGCGTCGTCGTCGGTGGGCAGGCGGCTGATCACCGGGCCGAAGAACGCCACGCCGTTGGGGGGTTCGAAGTGGATGATGGGGGTACCGACGTCCTTGCCGGTCAGGCCCAGCGCCTCGTCGGTCTCGGCCTGGATGGTGGCATCCCAGGAGGTGTCGTCCAGGGCATCGGATAGATCCGTCGGCAGGCCGACCTGGGTCAGAATGGGTTTCACGAACTCCGCGGTGCCGCGGTGGCCGTGGCTGGCCGCGTCGTCGGGAACCGGGTCGCTGTCAAAGATGTGCGTTCCCAGCGCGGCGTACAGCGGTCCGACCGCGTCGTGCCCGTGCTCGTCGCGGGTCCGAGCGGCCACCCGGAGCAGCCGCAGGCCGGCAGTGTGACCCGCCTCGTACTCCGGCGGGAACTGCGCGTCGTAGTCGACGTGCGAGTTGATCAGCCGTAACGAGATGAACCGCCAGTCCACGGTGTAGTCGCGCTGCGCCTGAACCTTGCGGACCCACTTGCTGGTCATCCACGCGAAGGGGCAGACCGGATCGAAGTAGTAGTTGATATCGGTACCGGGCATGGTGGGAACCTCATCGTCTGCAATTCGGGCATCTGTGGTGCTGGTCCAGATCGTCACGGGACGGTCCGTTTGCTTCCGGTGCCCGCGCATCCGATCTGTCGACGTCGCGCCGCGACCAGCGCCCGGACTGCGGTGTGGGCAGCACCGGCATTCAGCCGCGCCCGCACATCGGTGATCGCGGCATTCCAGGGGCCGTCGCCGTAGGTGGGGTAGGGGTGCATGGTGGCGGCGAGGTCGCGGGCGCGCAGGCCGCGGCGGATCGCGAGGGTGAGCTCGGCGAGAGCCTCCCCGGCCCGCGGGCCCACGACGGTCGCGCCGATCAGCCGACCGCGGCGGTCGAGCACTAGGCGGCTGAAGCCCGCGGTGGTGGCGTCAGTGACCGCGCGGTCGACCTCGGTGTGCGGGTGGGTGCGCACGGTGTGCCCGGTGCGGGCGCCGACCGCGGCCACCTCCGGGCTGGTGAACGTCACCCGCGGGATGAGCAGGTCCGCCTTGCGCCGCAGGCCGAGTACGGCGTTGGTGGCGGCGGTGGATCCGTGCACCCCGGCAACGTGGGTGAACTTCGGGTGCCCGGTGACGTCGCCGGCCGCCCAGATCGACGGGTTGCCGGTGCGCAGGTGCGCATCGACCATGACGAACCCGCGCTCGTCGGTGGCCACCCCGGCTGCGGCCAGGTCGAGCTCGCGGGTGTCGGGGCGGCGCCCCAGCGCCACCAGCACGACGTCCGCCGGGATTCGGGTGCCGTCGGCGAGCACGACGTCGGCGTGCGCTGGCGAGTGCTCGACCGCGGTGACCGGGGTACCGGTCAGCACCGTGGCACCCTCTTCGGTGAGCGTGTCGGTGACCAGCCGGGCCGCGTCGAGGTCTTCGTTGACCAGCAGCCGCGGCGCGGCCTCGACGATCGTCACCCGCGACCCCAGCCGGGTGAACGCCTGCCCCAGCTCGCAGCCGATCGTCCCACCACCCAGCACCACCAGGCGGGCGGGTAGCTCCGTAAGGTCCCACACCGTGTCGCTGGTCAGCACCCGATGCGCGACCCGAGCGTCGTTGCCGGACAGGCCAGGGATCGGTGGGAGGGCGGGGTCTGAGCCGGTCGCAACGAGCGCGCGGCGGAACCGGACCGCCGCGCCGTCGATCCTGGCCGAATGGGGCCCGGTGAACCGGGCGCTGCCCGCCATCACCGTGATCCCGGCGCCGCGCAGGGTCCGCGGTGAGTCGACCGGTTCGATCGTGACTATCGCGGCGTGCACGTGCGCCATCACCGCGGCGAAGTCAACCCGTATCCCGTCCACCTGCACCCCGAGCCGCCCGGCGTCCCACGCCTGCGCGGCCGCCGCCGCCGCGAGCAGCGCCTTGCTCGGCACACAGCCCGTCCACAGACAGTCCCCGCCGGTGCGGTCGCGCTCCACCAGCGCCACCGCCGCGCCGAACGAGGCGGCGGTACGGGCCGCGACCAGACCGGCGGTGCCCCCGCCGATCACCAGCAGGTCCCACACCCCGCCCCCGCCGTCGGTGCCCGGCCGAGCCCGTCGTACCGAGCCGAGGACCCTCACCGCTGCTGCCCCGGGTTGCGCCGGACGCTGCGGCGCACCTCGGCCAGCGGCAGCAGGGTCCGCAGCTGAGCGTTCTCGGCCGGGTCCAGGACGCTGTGCTGCACACAAGCCGGGACCAGGGTCCCGTTCTCCGGGTGACCCATCGCGTAGTGGCACGCGGCCAGCCGTTCCTGGGTTTCCCGCAGCCGCGGATCGTCGCTGCTGACGCCCTGTTGCATCAGTTCCCACGCCGGGGCGACATCGGCGGCATCCATGAACTGGTGCATCACGAACGTGACCGGCCACGGACCCGACCGGGTCACCACTGCGCGCAGCACCGCGCGGGCACCGACCCGGCGCACCGTGCGCACCGCCCACGACGCGGTCACGGCGAGGATCCGTGGGTGCCGGGCGACCAGCCGGACCAGTTTCGCCGCCAGCAACGGGGCTGGAGTGGCGCTGAACCCGATCCCGGACAAGTAGCGGAAGACATCATCCCGGGTGGCCAGATCGCGCGGGTCGGCGCCGTCGAGCACCGGATACCAGCGCGCACCCAGGTAGAAGCCGTAGGCGGTGCGGTTGCAGCGCACGTCACCGTTCTCGAACACCCGGTAGTCCAGCACGGTCCCGGCGCCGCGTTCGATCTGCGCCCACACCGCGTCCGGGCTCACATCCGTGTTGCGGTAGTCCTCGCGCCAGCGCCGGTCGTCCCCGACATAGGCTGCGGGCTGAAACGACAGCATCCCGAACCCCATCGTGCCCACCTCGGCGACCACCTCGGCGACCTCGCCGACATTGGCCGGGGTAACGGTCATGTTGTGCGCCAAGAACGAGCGCACCCCGTGTTCGCGGCGTAACCGGGTGAACAGCGTGACGAACCGGCGCCGGTAGGGGTGCAGCGACGCCTCGTCGGGCGGGCGCGCGATACCGCGCCGGCCGAACATCAACTTGTCGAAGTGCCCGGCGAACGAGACCCGATCCAGCCGCCGCCGCCCGGCTGGACCCAGCACCAGCTGCTGCAGGTAGTCGTAGTCGAAGTCGCCGTGGGTCATGCTCATCGGTTCCCGCCCGTGATCCCGCATGATCTGCAGGGCCGCGGCGTGGTCGTCCGGGGACAGCAGGGTGACCTCGCCCCCGATGAGCTGGGCGTGCGCCCGCGGCCCGCGCAGCTCCTCGAGCACCGTCATCTGCGCCTGCACCCCGGCGCGGGTGTGCCCGCCGTCGACCCGGACCTGGTTCGCATCACGCGAGTGGTAGCAGGGGGTGCATTTCAGGTTGCACGCCGGGAACACGCCGTGGGTGCCCTCACAGCCCACGCCGAACCGGCCCAGCACCTGCCCGGGGGTCTTCACCACCTCCGGCAGCTCGCCCCACCGCCGCGCCAACGCCGCGGTGAACCCTGGATCGGTGGGCCGGGTTCGGCGCTCCCAGGCCTGGGCCAAGTCCGATATCCGATGCCGCAACCGGTCGCGCACGTGGTGCCCCCTTTCGGCGCCGTCCCGCGGCGCCCCATGGCCAGTGGTCGCGGGGGGAACCCGGTCCGAGACCGGGATCTTCCATGGATCCCGAACCCGCCTCCGCACGACTGCGCAGCGACATCGGCGACGTCGACGCACGAGGGTGGACGGTACGGTCAGCGTCGGGATCGCGCGGTCTTGACCGGGGACGGGGCGGTGTGGTCGCGGTCGAATCGAGGGTCTGGCGCCACGACGTGGCAGGCCGGGACCGGGAACCGGACGGTGAGCTGATCGCCCGGCTCGACCGCCCCCCGGGCCCGTCAGGGCCGCCCGGTGGTACCTGCAGCACGCCGAGCGCGCAGCTGAGCTCCGTACCGGACACCGTGCCGGCGATCTCGTGGTGGCGCCGAAGAAGCGGGCGGTCACAGGCGGCCGAACCCGACGACGGCGGGGCTGTTGCCGGTGAGGAACCGGCTCCTGGCCCTTCGCGTTCCTCGGCACGGCCGGGAACGCGGGCGCAGCGGCGGTTCTGCCGGGTGTGCGCCCCGTCGGGGCCGGTCAGTGACGTGAGGTGTGTGTACTGCGCCGATGGGCCGCTGCTGACCGGCGCGCTCGCCGGCGCTGACCCGGCCACGGATCCCGGGATCGCCGGGTGGCTGCTCGCGCAGGTGGCCGATCCGCGGGTGGCACAGTTGGTGTCGCTGGCCCGGGACCTGGCTGCCGACAACGCCGCCGCGACCTGATCGCGTCGTACCGGGCGGTGACTGCGTGATGGGAAACTGGCCGAGAGGTCGCGGGCGCGGGAGGACGGTTATTCCGGGTGGATCTCCACCGCACCCCAGAACGCGATGCGTCCTTTCACCCGGCGGGCGAAGGGCAGCGGGTGCGGGTAGGTCCACGCGGAGTCGGTCAGGTCCTGGCCGTCGACGCGCACCGTGTAGTAGCGGGCGATCCCCTTCCACGGGCATACCGTTGTCGTCGAGCTCGGCACCAGCGCCCCGGAGGGTATCGACGAGGCCGGGAAGTAGGCGTTGCCCTCCGCCAGGACGACGTCGGCGGAGGTCACGAACCGGGTCGAGCCCACCCACGCCGAGCGGGTGACCGGGGTCCGCATCGCCCGCCGCACACCGAACCCCACCACGAGTAGCACGGCCCCGGCGGCCAGCACGATCCCTTCGGGGGCGGGATGCGCGAAACCGAGGACGGTCGGGCCCCGCAGCAGATCGAACCGGTCGAGCACCACTGTGGTCACGGCCGCGGTCCCGAACCCGGCGACGCTGGCCGCGAGCAGTCGCGGGAGAGCAGCGCGGTCACCCCCGCGCAGATCCTGCCCGATCACCCACGGCCACGCCGCGGCGAGCAGCATGGGAGCCAGATGCCAGTTGGTGGTGGGCCGCCACACGGCCAGCAGTACCCAGAACACCAGCACGACTGCACTCCATCCGGCACCGATCCACGGCGACGCTCCGGGAGCTGGCCCCGCACCGACAAGGGCCTCGGCCTGGTCTGGGAACTGAGTGCGCACCGCCGAGATCACCTGTGCCACCGAGGGATTGACCAGCGACTGGGTACCGACCACCACGGTCGGGACGGTCTCATCGCCCCCCGTGGCCTCGCGCACCCGCGCCGCCGCGGCCGGGTCAGCCCAGATGTCGCGCTCCATGGTCTCGATACCGGCCCGCCGCAGGCCCGCCCGCAGCCTCCCGCAGTACGGGCAACCCGGTCGCCACAGTACCTCGATCCGGGCCGGTGTCGTCGTCTTGTCGATCGACTCGTCGGTCGTCTCGTCCACTACGTGTCCTCATCTCCGGCAGCGCCTGCCCTCTGTGCTGGGCAGGGAACCCGGCCCGGACCGGACCGATTCCCCGGCCAACGGCCGGCCCGGTTCCCCGGCCGGCCAACGGCCGGCCCGGTTCCCCGGCCACGCAGAGCACTCCCCTGGGGACGGAGCAGTGCTACGTCGGCACGCCCGGGTTCTGGGCCAGCGCCGCGGTGATGCGCCGCGCGGTGCGGCGGGCGTCGCGGTCGACGCCGTCGATGATCGAGGAGTTGAGCCGGGTCTGCCAGGGCAGCCCCATCCAGTGCAGCCCGGGCACCGGTGAGGCGCCCTCGTCATGCAGCGGCGCACCGTCGCTGCCAATGGCGCCGGGGATGTCGATCCACGCTGTGTCGGGCCGGAACCCGGTGCACCACAGCACCGAGGTCACGGCCACCGCGGCACCGTCGGCCAGCGTGACGTCGCGTCCGCGGGCACCAATGACCCGCTGCGGGATCAACCGCACGCGGCTCCGGCGGACCAGCTCACGCAGCTCGGTCCCGACGATCGCATCGCCCCGGCGGCGGATGTAGCGCGACACGGTGGCGTGGCGGTCGGCGTTGAGAATCCCGGCGAGGTAGATCCACCAGTACATGCTGACCCCGAGGACATTCTCGGGCAGAAACCAGGGTGGGCGCGGGCACGCGACGGTGACCTCCCGGCCGTCGTGGGCGAGCTCGACGGCGAGCTGGGCGGCCGAGTTGCCCCCGCCGACGACCAGCACCGGACCGGCGGGGACGTCGGCCGGGCGCCGGTAGTTCGCGGAGTGCAGCTGTGTGACGGTGGGTTCGAGCTCCGCTGCGGCCGACGGCAGCAGTGGGCGGTGGAACGGACCGGTGGCCACCACGACCTGCCGGGCCCGCACCGGACCTGCGGAGGTCAGCGCCACGAACAGGGATACCTGGGTGAACAGCCGGTGCACCCGCACCCCGGTCTGGACCGGCAGCGCGGCATGCGCGGCGTAAGCCCGCAGGTAGGCGGCCATCTCCACCCGCGACGGGTACCGGCCCGGGCCGCGGGGGAACCGCAGTCCGGGCAGGGCGCTGAACCTGCGCGGGGTGAACAGACGCAGACTGTCCCACCGGTCGAGCCAGGACTGCCCGACCGGGGCCGCGTCCAGCACCGCCACCGCGATCGCCGCATCGTGGGTCAGGTGGTAGGCCACGCCGAGCCCGGCCTGACCGGCGCCGATCACCAGCACATCCAGGAGCACGCCCCCGAACCCATCGAGGTCGCGCTCGCCCGCCCCATCGGTACCGCCGGCCGACCGGGGACCGGAACCGTTGCGGCCCGCAGCCGAGACGGCCGGATCGGCAGAACACATCTGATGTCCTTCGGATCGGGGTTCAAGGGGTCGCACGATCACCAGAGTGCCCGTCGGGCCGCGGATTCCCGTCGACACCCCGGCGGCCGCCGACTGGCGGGTACGCTGCGTCCGAGGTGATCGCCACGTGTACGGACACGGTATCCGCAGATCCGGCCCCAGATTTGCCGGGCCCGGGCTGTCCAAGGCCATCCGGCTGGTCATCCTCGTCGCCACGATCGGGGCGGGCGCCGCGGTCGCGGTCATGGTCGGGCTTCCCGACCTGGCCGGGATGCCACGGTGACGCGCTCCCGGTCTCAGGTGCGAAGGCCGGACCGGCGCCGCTGCCACGAGACAGGTCAATCGGAGATCAGGGTGTGGATGGAATCCGCCATGCGTGGTCGCGGGTTCCCGGTAGGTGAGTGAGCAACCCAACGCGGCGCGGGATCACCCCACGCCCCGCGACCCAGGTAGCGGGTGCGGCGGGCGCGCCCGCGACGTCGCGTTCGCCCGCTGGGTGCAACCTGAGGTGGCGGTGCTCTACCGGGTCGCGCTCACCCTCGCCGGGCAACCCGCCGATGCCGAGGACCTCGTGCAGGACACCCTGCTGCGCGCCTACCGGGCGGTGGACCGATTCGACGGTGCCCATCCGCGGGCATGGCTGCTGACGATCCTGCGCAACACCCACCGCAACCGGGCCCGGCTCCGGCTACCGCTGCTGCTGAGCCAGGACCAACACGCCGCCAGCGTGCTCGACACCGCCGGGGCCGAGCCCAGCGCGGAGGACCTAGTGGTGGACGGGATGTTCGAAGCCGTGGTCGCGCGCGCGCTCGCCGCGTTGCCCACGATCCACCGGGTCGTGGTGCAGCTCGTCGACGTCGACGGCCTGAGCTACGCCGACGCCGCGCAGGCCCTGGGGGTACCCCGGGGCACTGTGATGAGCCGGCTGCACCGTGCCCGAGCCCGCATCCGCCACAGCCTGCTTGAGGCTGGTCTTATCCCGCCCCGGAGCAGACCATGACCCATGGCCTGACCATGACCTGGAGCCGAGCATGACGATGCAGTCGTTGCCCGAGATGGCCCGCTGCCTGCGCACCTCCCGGGTCCTGCAGGCCTACCTCGACGGGGAAACCGACGCGCGCACCGCCGGCCGGGTCGCCCATCACCTGGAGGACTGCCGCCGATGCGGCCTGCAGGCCTCCACCTACCGGGCCATCAAGCAGGTCCTGGCCGCCGGCGGGGGCACCGTCGACGAGCTGGCCCTGCACCGGCTCCGTGCTTTCACCCACTCGCTGAGCACCACGGGCCACGCAGGGACCGACAGCTGACCAGCCGGAGGACACCATGACACTCGTGCCCCCGACCGACGATCCGCCGCGAGCGACCGTGACATGGTCGAGCCGGCGCGAAGCGGTGGCCGTGGTCGCTCATCGCGGGCACCTGCGCCAGACCGCGCTGATCGTGGGCACCGTCCTGTTTCTGATCAACCATCTCGCTGGGCGTCGCAGGCCACGGCGGCAGCATCGCCGCTCACCCGGCATCGCCGGGCCGGTCGATGGTGCGACCACGATCAGGACCGACGCCGGCAGCCGCGTCCTCACGGTGTCGCCGCAGCTGGTGCCGGCGCCTGGTGGGTACCGCGAGGTCGAGCGGGGGCACCGGGTAGTCCGAGGCCAGCTCGATCACCTGCTCGTGCGGGCTTCTGCGGTCCGGCAGCAGGAACGCGACCATCACCTCTCCTTTGCGCTCGTGACGCACCGTTCGAACATATGTTCACAATAGCGTAGATCGGGTCTCTGAAGGGGTGCGATTGGGACGGGCGCCGAGTGATCACCTTTTCGAGGTGAATGGGGGCGCTCGGCGCCCGTTCAACGCTCCCCCAGGCGACTCCTCCTCGAGTTCGTTGCGGCCGCGCCGGCGTGCCGGCGCTCATGGTTCAGCACCGTGGTCAGCCGCACCAGCTGACGTCACCGGGTCAGACTCGCACCTGATCGGCCCGTCATGCAGCGGTTGCGCGGGAGTGCGGTACAGTTGGGTCAAGGTCGTTCAGTTTCAGTGTTTGTGCGGTGCACAGACGCGGGAGCAGTCTGGGTCTCGCGCGGCATCACAAAGTTGCTGGTCAGCGCTATCAGGCTCGGCCAGGGTGCTCACACAGTGTGGGTGCCCACCAACCTGCTAGGAGCAGATCGCATGGCACAGGGCACTGTGAAGTGGTTCAACGGCGAAAAGGGCTTTGGTTTCATCTCCCAGGACGGCGGCGGTTCTGACGTCTTCGTGCACTACTCGGAGATCGACGCCGGCGGCTTCCGTAGCCTGGACGAGGGTCAGCGGGTGGAGTTCACCGTGGGCCAGGGCGCCAAGGGGCCGCAGGCCACCGGGGTTCGCGTCATCTGAACCATCTCAAGTCTTTCCGGAGCCCGGCCCCGCATTGCGGGGGCGGGCTCCCGCCGTTTCGCCCCGACAGGACGTCCCGCGTTTGCGTCCAACACCGGAGTCGACCGAGGGCCGTCCGACCACGACCAGCGGCAGCCGCGGGTCGAGGGCAGCCAGGTCCTGGGGATGGCGCGGACCCCCGCGCCAGACCTGAGCCAGCGGGCCAACCGCACCGCGATCGACATCCCGGCCCGCTCGGCCTCATCCAAGAGCACTCGCACGCGGCGTTCACCTCGGGCGATTGCGATCAAGCCACCGGCGTCCGGCGTGCCCACAGTGCCCGAGGAGAAGTGGCTCTTGCTCGGGTGTCGGGTACAGCCGGAACCTCGCACGCGTCACCGGGCTGAGTACCAGCCAACGCTGAGTACCAGCCAACGCAGTGGCAGGCATGAAGAGGCGTCCTCATGCCTCGAGGAGGTCGGCCGGGACGGGCCAGCTGCTCGGATACGGTCTGTTTCAGCCCCACGGTGCTGGTGCGCGGCCACAGGTAACCGAACTTCGTGCCGTGCACGCTGAAACCCGTGTACTGAGCCGACACCTTGTGCTCTGCCTCCGGCAGCGCGTCCACCAACCGCAGAAACCGCGCGATCCCAACCGCCATGCAACGAGACGATCACAGACCAGCCAGGGATGCGGCCGGCTTCCCTCCACTCCACCCGACCTCGAACGTCGACATTGTGGAGGATGACAGGTGCCCATGGGACCGAGGAGCAAGCATGCGCGTCACCCCGCGATTCGAGGACTACCGCGAGAAGTACCGGAACGCGCGGATGCAGCGGACCGACGGGATCTTGGAGGTCACGCTGCACACCGACGGCGGCGACCTGGTGTGGGGCGCCCGGCCGCACGCCGAGCTCGGCTACCTGTTCGAGGACGTCGGCCGCGACCCGTACAACGAGATCGTCATCCTGACCGGCGAGGGGGAGGCGTTCATCGCCCGCGAGGACATCGGCGGCACCATGACGCCGCGCGAGTGGCAGCGCGTCCACGCCGACGGCAAACGGCTGATCATGAGCCACCTCGAGGTGGAGGTGCCGATGATCGCGGCTGTCAACGGGCCCGCGACGGTGCACGCCGAGCTGGCTCTGCTGTGCGACATCGTGCTGGCCGCCGATCACACCGTGTTCGCCGACGCCCCGCACTACCCGTCCGGCCTGGTGCCCGGTGACGGTGTGCAGGTGGTGTGGCCGATGCTGCTCGGGATGAACCGGGCCCGGTACTTCCTGCTGACCGGCCAGGAACTCGACGCGCGGCAGGCGCTGGCGCTCGGGGTCGTCAACGAGGTGCTCCCGGCCGACCGGGTGCTTGCCAGGGCATGGGAACTCGCCCAGCTGCTGAAGGCGCGACCGGCGGCGACCGTGCGGGCCACCCGCACCGCGATGGTGCATCAGATCAAGAAAGCGATGCAGGACAACCTCGGCTACGGGCTGATGCTCGAAGGCATGGCCGCCATCGAGTACTGGCCCGACGGCCACTGAGCAGGGCCGCGACCGTCAAGCGCAGGCAAGCCGGACCCCAGCCTGGTACACCACCTCGTGGCTGGCCGGGTTCAGCGCCGTTCGAGGTTCAGGAAGTCCAAACTGGACGTCCATGTCGAACAGCACGTTCGCGCCGACGATGCCGTTGAACGGATGGTTGAACAATCCGGCTCGCCGAACCGGGATGCCCAGCCACAGATCTGCCGCTGAGAGGAGCCGATATTCGTGACCCCGGAACGCGGCGCGGCGAGGATCCTCAACCAGGCCGGACTGAGGGTCGTGACGGTGCCCGGGCATGCATCCGGCACCCAGACGGGCGCCGTGGTGGGCACAGACCCGCCGTTCGGCAGCACGGTTGAGTTCGGCCGCGGTCAGCCTGGTCGTGGCGGCTCCTGGGTGACCCCAACGATTCACCGGCGCCCGCCCGGACCCCGGTGACCAGCATCTTGACGCTCACGTCGGGCCCCGGCGCCCACCGCATCAGCGCCCGACACTTACCGGTCAGCTGTGTCGGGATCGATGGTGGTGTGCCGCTGACGCTCCGCGGCGCGGGTGATCGTGCGGGCCATGGTGGCGAAGATGACGGTGTGGGCGGGACGCTGCGTCCACCAGTACAGGTGCCCGATGGGGCCTGCGGGTGCGAAGGTGACTTTCTGTGAGTAGCGGCTGCCCCCGTCGGCGGCGGGCTCGACGGTCATCTCCAGGGTGGCCGTACCGGGCATCTTCATCTCCGCGCGCAGCGTCAGTCGTCGGCCGGGTTCGATGTGTTGGACCCGCCAGAAGTCCAGGATGTCCCCGGCATGCAGGTTGCCAATGTCGGGGCGACCTCGGTAGGCGCCAATGCCGCCGACCAGCCGGTCGAGCAGGCCGCGCAGCCGCCATGCTCCGGGCACGGTGTACCAGCCGTTGTCGCCGCCGATGCCGTGGATGACCTGCCACAGCTCACTCGGTGTGGCACGCACATCGCGGGCGTGGCGTTCGACGAATACCGGGCCACCGGATCCGGCGGGGTCGGTCGGGGCGGGGTGAGCCGGGTCGCCGTCCACCTCGGCCGCTGTGCCGGCCGCAGGTCTGTTTTCCAGCCGGCCGAGCTCGCTGCCCAGCACACGACGAACGGCGTGCTCGTAGCTGCACGGGCCGCCGGGCGGAGCCTTCAGGAACTCCCCCAGGCCACCGTCGCCGCACACCATGTCGTGTGCCAGGGACTCGATCAGTGGTTCGGCGACGGCGCGGCGGACGGGGGTCAACAGCGCGGCGGCATACGCGAACAGGGGCGTCGACAACGTTTGTGGCAGGTCAGGCAACGGGATGGCCAATGGGGCGGGTAGCCCGGCGATGCGGGCGTATCGACACATCAGGTCCCAGTAGGTCATCACGTCCGGGCCGCCGATGTCGACGCCGCGGTTGACCTGTGCCGGCAGCGTGGCGGCGGCAAGCAGGTAGTGCAGGACGTCGCCGATGGCGATGGGTTGTATCTGGTTGTGCACCCAGGGAGGCGCGGGCAGCACGGCGAGGCGTTCGGTGAGATGGCGCAGCAGTTCGAAACTGGTCGATCCGGCTCCGACGATCACCCCGGCTTGCAGGATCGCCGAGGGGACCCCGCTGCGCAGAAAGATCTCGCCGACTTCGGCGCGGGAAGCAAGGTGTCGAGAACAGTTGCGATCGTCGGTGGGTGGTAGGCCGCCGAGGTACACGATGCGGCCGACACCGGACTCTTTCGCTGCCCGCGCGACGAGTTGCGCCGCGAGCCGATCGAGACGCACGAAGTCCGGTCCGTCCATGGAATGGATCAGGTAGTAGATGACATCGACGTCGGCCATCGTGGCCCACACTTGCTCCGGCTCGCCCACGTTGCCCACCTGGACCTCGACAGCACCCAACCACGTGGCCTCGCGCAGGCGATCGGGGTCACGGACCATGACCCGCACCTGGGCGCCGGCGGCAAGCAATGCCGGCACCAGCCGAGCACCCACGTAGCCGCTGGCGCCCAGTACCAGACATCGCTGCTCGTCCAACGACGGCGCGGCGTCGGTGATGGCAATCGCTGTCGGGCGGTGACGGTTCTTGGTGATCGGGCACCCCTCCCTGTTGCTTGTCCAGCGGTGCTCAGCTCCCCCGCCGAGCGGCGGTGCGTGCGTCCGCCATGGTGGAACCGGCGGGGGTGGAGCGGCCGCTACGGAGGCCACGTTGGTCAACGGTGTGCAGACCCGCCCATCCATGACCTCGGGTGCCCTCAATACAGGTCGACGAAGCCTGAAACGACTGTGTGCTACAACTCGTCACGCTCGCGCCGCGACGGCTCGCTCGCCCAGTGCGGCCAGGACGGCGTCCTGCCGCTTCATCTCAACCGTACGCATTCGAGACGTCGGAGGTCTATGCTCACGCTGGACTGGCGCCGCAGTTCGGCCCCGATCGCAGAGGGCTCGATCCGGCCCAGACCCCGTCGGTGCACGACAGCCGACAACCCCGCCTTCCGGTGGGGTCTGCCCTGATCCACCCTGCTCCACGGCGCATGGGGAGGAGCGGGATCTCACCATGACCACTTCAGCAGTCACGTCATTGCCCACCGGCACCCAAGCACCGCGCCGTGGTGTTGCGGACGATGTGAACAGCACCGGCGGCAGACCGCTTGGGCCTGGCTGGTCTGTCGCAGGGCTGGTCCGCTGTTTCCCACGGGAAAGAACAGCTCGGGATCCTCATGACGACATGCCGCGCGGTGACGCCAACTCATCGGTGCGCCGCCGACGAGATGTAGGTTCCGCATCGGTCTCCGGCTGTCGCGGCGGGACGCTCCAGCAGTGGGACTCGCGGGGACGACGTAGCTTCCGGGATCAACTGCGGTCCGGCGGATGCCGCCCTCGCTCGTACCCGGTCAATCAGCTCCATCGCCTCAGCCGCTGGCAGCAGCCCGGCTTCAACGTCCCTGCGCGATCTCGGTCACAATCTCTCGGGCGGTCGCGGCGCTCCACAACACCCCGGTACGGTTGGCAGTGGCTGTGGTTTCCTGGCCGGCCGGGAGCCCGCATCGGCAATCCCAACGCCGCGGGTTGTCCTTGACCGTTGCGGCCAGCACCAGCCAAGTGTGATGGCCGTGGGCGCACCAGTACGAGACCGCCCGGCTTGGCGCATCCGGCGCCTCACTCTGGCTGTACTCGCTGCGGGACGGATATCGCGAATACGAGGTCTGCTCAGACATTGCCCACCCTCCATCGGACCTCATCGGGGCACATCACCGGGGTCCAGGGCGTGTTTCCAAGGAAATCACACTTTTCTGGGATTGGCTGGGCGAGCTCGGGCAGACCATCCCTCCGTTGAGCCAGCTCCTCGCGGTCGACGGCGGACTCACCCTGGGCATGGTTTGACCACTGGGGTACACGGCAGCTTCCGGTAACCCGCTTGGTCCACGTCGAGCTGCCACACCGTGCCGGACTTGCCGGGCGTGGGCAGGCCGGCCGGCCGCAGCCCCCGCCAGATCGGCCGGGACCACGTGGTGAGCGGGATCGATGGCACCACCTGGACAAACGCCGGCCGCTGCGACGCCGGCAGCCGGTCACACACCCGCGCCAGCTCGGCCCCGGTCAGCTCGGCTCCGGGTCGCAACGTGACCGCCACGACCAGCACCTCGGCAGTGCCGTTTCCGCTGCCGTCCGGTACTCCGTAGGCGACACTCAGGTCGACCGACGGGACGGCGTCGACGGCCCGCCGCGCGACGCCCGGAGCGACCACCCCGTCCGACGTGCGGATCAACGCGGAGACCGCGTCGACCAGCCAGAACTGGCCGTTCTCGTCGCGCCGGAACAGGTCGTCGCCTGCCTGCCAGGCATCGTCGGGTTCGAACAGGCCGCGCAGCGACGCGCCAGTAGCCGGGTCCGTCGGATCGACCCGTGCCACCAGCAGCCCCACCTCACCGGCCGGGCACTCGCGGGCCAACCCGTCCGGGCCGAGCTCCAGGCTCTGGGTGTCCTGGTCGAACGCCGCAATCCGGACCTCGGCGGTCCCGGGCAGCGGGTGGCCCAGCGAGCCGATCGGGGTACCGGTGAGGTTGGCCAGGATCGCGTGTCCCTCGGCGGATGCGTAGAACTCGAGCACCTGGGTGGTCGGGAACCGCTCGACCACCCGCCGCCACAGGTTGGCCGGCATCCCGGAGCCCATGAACATCCGGATCGGGTGGTGCTGCTCGTTCGGGTCGGGCGGGGCGAGGGTGATCTCGCGCAGGGACGTCCAGGTGTAGGAGACGTGGGTGGCCCCGTATCGACGCACCTCGGCCCAGAACGTGCCAGGGTCGCCTGCGCTGGCCATCGCGAACCGGGCGCCGGCGGCGACCGCGCCACCGACGCTCATCAGCAGTGCGGAGGAGTGCTGGTGCGGGGTCACGCTGTAGACGGTGTCCCCTGGCCGCAGCGCCGCCGCCGTGGCGGTCCCGAGCGCCGAGCGCGCCCACCGACCGTTGCTGATCTGGACCGCCCTCGTGGTGTCCCGCTCACCGGTGAACACCACGAACGCGATGTCGGTCGCGCGCTGCGGGTTCGGTCGGTACCAGGCCGGCAGCTCGACGGCGTCCGGATCGATCAGTTCGAGGTCGATCACCCGTCTCGACAGTTCGGAGCGGTCCGAACCGCTGCCCAGGACACCCCAGCGCACCCGAGAGAGCCGGTCGGCCCCGGCGGCGTGCTCGGGATCGGAGATCACCCAGACCACCTGACCCAGCTCGGCCTCGACGACCAGCTCGCCCTCTGGGCGCAGCAGCACCGCCGTGGCGCCGATCCGGCTCAACGCCGCGACCACGGTGAACGCGCTCGGCCGGGTGCCCATCAGGACCCCGACCCGCTCACCGTGCCGAACACCGGCGCCGATCAACCCCTTGGCCACGGCGTCCACCCGGTACTTGACCTCGCCCTGGCGGTAGGCGCGGTCGCCGAACAGGAAGCACACCTCGCCCGGGTGCTTGGCGGCCTGCTCGTCGAGCATCAGCCCCAGCGAGATCCGGGTGCTCGGTTGCAGCTGGCCGAGGCGGGCCAGCCGGGGCAGCTGCGCCGGCGCATCGCCCACCACGCCGAGGGCCGTGCGC
>JALYVZ010000365.1 GCA_030852965.1 Actinomycetota bacterium
ACCCTGCGCTGAGGGCGCTGGTGCGGGGCAGTCCGGCGGGTCGCGGGGCAGTCCGGCGGGTCGCGGGGCAGTCCGGCGGGTCGCGGGCCAGGAGCTTTTTTGAGTCTGTGACAAACTTGTCTTACGTAACGCTGTCATGTGATTTTTGTGTCATACCGTTGCGCGTAGACATGGCCTGGTCTCAGCCCACCCACACGACCAGGTGACCTGACAGGCCACACGACCAGGTCACGCGCCACGTCACACGACCAGGTCATCGGACGGGTCACCCGTCGGACCCACCGTGACAGGTCCACCAGAGTCGGGCGTACTCACCACCACCTGCGCCAGCAGCTCGTGGTGGCTGCCCAGCTCGGCGGCCGCCATCCGGCGAGGGCGGGCGACAGCATGCATGATCGCCACCGTGGCCGGACCGTCCTGCGAGAGCCGCTGGGTTACCTGACCGGCAGCCAGGACACCTTCCCGGCCAGCAGCGTGAACCCCACGAACGACACCACGTCCAGCAGCAGGTGCGCCCCGAACAGCGCCCACAACCGCCCCGTCCGCTGCCACACCCGCCCGAACACCAGGCCCATCACCACGTTCCCGACGAACCCGCCGAATCCCTGGTAGAGGTGGTAACACCCGCGCAGCACCGCCGACGCGGCGACCGAGAAGTTCTCCGAGCGGCCGAGCTGGCGTAGCCGGGTGAGCAGGTAGCCGGTGAGCAGCACCTCCTCGGCGAACGCGTTGCCGGCGGCGGACGCGATCAGCACCGGCAGCCGCCACCAGGTGTCGGTCAGGGTACTGGGCAGCACGGTGAGGTTCGCCCCGACGGCGTGCGCCACCAGGTACAGCCCGAGTCCCGGGATGCCGATCAACGCGGCCAGCCCGGCGGCGAGCGCGGCGTCGCGCTTGACGCGGGTGCGGTCCAGGCCGATGTCGCGCAGCGTCAACCCGGCGCGGACGATCAGGTAGCCACCCAGGGCACCCCAGCCGGTCAGTTGGGCTATGTGGGTCAGCTGAAACGCCAGGTCGACGAACTGGTTGGCCGCCGCCGGCGCGTTCAACGCGACCTTCTGGTCGGGCAGTCGCTCGGGCCGCAGCAGGGAGTCCACCAGCGACAACGCACTTCGGGTGGCGCTGAGGGCCATGGTGATGCCCAGCACGATCAGCAGCTCGACGCGGACCAGCCGACGTTCCGGTGGGGTCGGCTCGGCTGGGCTGGTCGAACCGCCGGGCGGCTCGGGTGCCAGCCAGCCACGCAGCCCGCCCGTCACGTCCGCGTCACGTCCGCGTCACGCCCCCAGGCTACCCACCGTTGCGGGCTACCCTGGCGGGGTGCGCCGGTTCGTGTTCCAACCGAGGTGGATCCTCGGGCATCTGCTGGTGCTGGCCGCCGCCGTGGCCTGCGGGTGGCTCGGCGACTGGCAGTGGGGTCGGGCGCACGTCACCGGCGCGGCGCAGAACTGGGGCTACGCGTTTCAGTGGCCACTGTTCGCGGCCTGCTTCCTGATCGGCTGGTGGCGGATGCTGCGCCTGGAGTCGCTGCGGCTCGACGAAGCGGGCGACGCTGCCGAGGTGCACATCGACATCCCGGTGCTGACACCGGTTCCCGACCCGCCGACGGCGAACATCGCGACCACGCTTCCGGCGGACACCTCGACCCAGTCACCGGGCACGCCCGAGGACGAGCGACATGCGGCTTACAACCGCATGCTCGCCGCGCTGGCTGCTCAGGATACGGCCGAGGATGGTCGACGGTAGGTCCGGCCATCGCAGATCGCATTTGGGTGCATCTCGCTCATTCGGCCATGAAAGGAAGCCGGCACACGGAGGATTGCCTCCAGTTGCCGAAACTGAGGGACTCCCGAGTCATCCATCCTGGAGGTTGGCCGTGCAAAGTCGCAATCGGGCTGTACTCAGCGCGATATTGGTCGCCGTAGGCTTGGTGTGGGTGACACCGCAGGCTGCTTATGCGGACGCCTGGGGAGCTGTTCCGCTTGGGCTCAGCCGGTCAGGGCATTCGAGTACACCTTTAAGGGATTTAAGATCAGTATCCCGACCGGGTTTCTCTTCGGGCACTCAATCAAGGGCAGCGACCGGATGATCGTCAGTGATTATGCGAGTATCACTGCCTTTGGAACAGCCATCGCTCAGAGTGACTTCTGCAACTGGCGGATCGATTTCCAGTACGAGGACGAGAACGGGAAGGTCTACGACACTGATCGGGGCCCGTTGAATAATTCATGCAGTAAATACGATGTGGTTCGCGAAGGTGCAGGTAACCGTACGCTGCCCGCATATGGGAAGGCGTGCGCCATCTTTTATGTGAACGGGGATGAGCGGGCCAGGCAGTGCCATTACATCGTCAAGCCCTCGTAAGCGTCCCACTGGGCCGCGGGACCGCCTCCGGGTTCCGGTACTGTCACGATGGTGACCAGTCGTCAGATCGCGCTCCTGGCCTTCCGGGCGATGGCCTACATTACCGGTACCGGGTTGATCATCCTGGTCTTCATCGCAGTGCCGATCAAGTACTTCGGGGGCAACGGCAAGCCGGTCGCTGTCGTCGGGATGATGCATGGGTTCCTGTACATGGGGTACGTGGTGTGCACCCTGGTGCTGGCCGAACGGTGCCGCTGGCGTCCGGTGCGCGCGCTGCTGGTCGCGTTGGCCGGCACCATTCCGTTGGCCTCGTTCGTGGCCGAACGCAGGGTCACCAAGCTGGTGCGGGCTGAGACGCTGACGCCACGACGCTGACGCCGCCATGTTCCGCCGGGCCGCTTGCGAGTTGCCGTCGACGCTCCGCGGCCGGTCTGCGCAGGCGTGGGTCCCGAACTCACTTTGTCGATTCAGATGGCCAAGTTGGGCCACATGCACGGCCGCGATACGTCATCTGGACGAGCGCGGACCAACCAGGGGCAGCCGCTGTGGTCGACGGACCACCGAGCCGTTAGGTTCGCAGCCGTGTCGACACTGCGCGCGGGGACGGGCCCCATTCCCGTCCCCGCGCTGTTCGCCCATCTCGTCGACGACACCAGGTTGCTCACCCCCCGGGCGCTGGCCCCACCGATGGCGCAGGTGGCCCGGGAGTACCTCAGCGCCCGCGACGGCGAGTACGGCGGCATGATCGGCCAACTGGTCTGCCCGGTGTCCCGGTTGCCCGAGCTGGTCACCGAGCTGGCCCGGCTGACCCCGATCGCGCCGGTGGACATCTCGCTGGTGGTCGACACCGGGCTCGGCGCGGTGCCCAAGGCGTTGTCGCTGGTGCTGTCCCGGGAGAACCTGCTCACCCCGTGCACGGTGGAGGCCGCCGCCCCGAACGACGTGGACCACGTCTGGCTGGAGCGGGTGGCGGAGTTCGTGCCGGAGGATGTGCTCGCGGTGGTCGAGCCCCGGCGTCCGCTCAACGGCGACACCGGCCAGTGGCTGGACGCGGTACGTCGGGTCGCCGACCACGGCTGCAGCCCCAAGCTGCGCTGCGGAGGCACCAGAGCGTCCGACGTCCCTTCGGTGGACCAGGTGACCGCCTTCCTGGTGGCAGCCGACACCGCACCGGCCGGTTTCACCGCCAGCCTCGGGCTGCGCCACGCCGTGCGCCAGCATGACGAGGCCACCGGCGGGGTGGAGCACGGGCTGCTCAACATGCTGGTCGCGGTGGCCAGGGCGCGGGTGGCCGGTGACGTGCGGGGTGCGCTGACCGAGACCGACGGCGCGGCACTGGTCGGCGAGGTCGGCAAGCTCTCCGACACCGCCGGCCGCTCGGTCCGGGGGCTGCTCGCGCGTTGTGGTTGCGGTTCGACGGTGCAGGCCGCGTTTGAGCTGGTGTCCCTCGGCGCTTTCTAGTGGCTGGTGTCCTGTCGGCGACTGGGCACTAGCCACCACCGAGCAATGCGTCCAACGCCTCGGCGACCCGGGTAGCGCAGGTTGTCGGCGCCAGCCCGCCGACGCCGGTGCCCAGCCCCGGCAGCGCCAACGACCGCACCACGTCACGCACGGCGCGCCCGTCCGGCTCCGGGAGCACCC
>JALYVZ010000366.1 GCA_030852965.1 Actinomycetota bacterium
CCGCCGAGGTGCTCGGCCCGGTCGAGCTGGTGCCGAGCGCCACCGGCGAGCCGAGGGAACGCGCGCTGGTCCGGGCACCGACGGCGGACGCTCGGGAGCTGGCCGACGCGCTGGCCACTGCACAGGCGACCCGGACGGCCCGTAAGGCGTCCGACCCGGTCCGGGTCCGGCTGGACCCCCAGGAGATCGCCTGAGTTCCGATGTGCGCGGATTGGTTGCCGCGGACGGTCTGCTCGGCTTTCGAGCGGTGCCGCGGCCCAGAAGTCGAGCGCTCGCGCGTCACCGACGGGGTTCGTCCTCGCACATCCTCCGCTCTTCACCCATGCCGTGGCTTGTGCGAAGACGACAGCGACTGTGCGAGGAGGGGACGTGGACTCGGGACGGTGACCGGGGCGTCGGGGGACCTCAATCCGTGGAATAGGATTCATCGGCTGGTCGGGAGATACAACGTGCGATCACGGTTGACCCGTTCGGGTCCCGGATTTGACCAGCTGGGTAGACGGGGTGAGCAAGTCACATGTCGGGTGAGACGCGGACGGTCCCGGAGCGGCCGTCTCTGGACGGGCTGGACCAGGTGTGGGCCGACCGCTGGGAGCGGATGGGTACGTACCGCTACGTACCGGCGGGCCGCGACGAGGTATTCTCCATCGACACCCCACCGCCGACGGTCAGCGGGTCGCTGCACGTGGGCCACGTGTTCTCCTACACTCACACCGACATCGTGGCCCGGTTCCAGCGGATGTGCGGCAAGCACGTCTTCTACCCGATGGGCTGGGACGACAACGGGCTGCCCACCGAACGCCGCGTGCAGAACTACTACGGCGTCCGGTGCGAGCCGTCGCTGCCCTACGTGCCGGACATGCCCGTCCCCGACGTGCCCCCCGCGAAGGGCGCCAAGCCGGTCGACGTGTCGCGGCGCAACTTCGTCGAGCTGTGCGAACGGCTGACCGCCGAGGACGAGCAGGCGTTCGAGCAGGTGTGGCGTCGCCTCGGTCTCTCGGTGGACTGGTCGCTGACCTACACCACGATCGGTGAGCGAGCCCAGCGGGTGTCGCAGCGCGCGTTCGTGCGGCTGCTGCACGCCGGCGAGGCCTACCAGGCCGAGGCGCCGACGCTGTGGGACGTCGGTTTCCGCACCGCGGTCGCCCAGGCCGAGCTGGAGGACCGGGAGCACGCCGGCGCCTGGCACCGCATCGCCTTCCATGCCGGTGGCCAGCTCGTCTACGTCGAGACCACCCGCCCGGAGCTGCTGCCGGCCTGCGTCGCATTGATCGCGCACCCCGACGATGAGCGCTACGCGCACCTGTTCGGCACGACCATGACCACCCCGGTCTTCGGGGTGCCGGTGCCGGTGCTGGCGCACCCGGCCGCCGAGCCGGACCGGGGCGCGGGCATCGCGATGTGCTGCACCTTCGGCGACCTCACCGATGTCCAGTGGTGGCGCGAGCTGAAGCTGCCGGCCCGCGCTATCATCGGGCGCGACGGCCGGATCGTGGCCCAAGCACCCGACGGCCTCGACTCCGAGCCCGGGCTGGCCGCCTACCAGCAGCTGGTCGGGGCGACCGTGCACACCGCCAAGGAACGCGTGGTGGCGATGCTGCGCGAGACCGGCGACCTGGGCGGCGAGCCGACCAAGACCGTCCGCCCGGTGAAGTTCTACGAGAAGGGCGACAAGCCGCTGGAGATCGTCTCCAGCCGGCAGTGGTTCATCCGCTCGATCGCTCACCAGGACCGGCTGCTCGGCCGCGGCCAGGAGCTGACCTGGCACCCCAGCTACATGCGGGCCCGCTACGAAGACTGGGTGCGCGGGCTCAACGGCGACTGGCTGATCAGCCGGCAGCGCTACTTCGGCGTGCCGGTGCCGGTGTGGTACCCGCTGGACGCCGCCGGTGACCCGGCGCACGACGAACCGATCGTCCCCGCCGAGGACACCCTGCCGGTCGACCCTTCCTCAGCCTGCCCGCCCGGTTACACCGAGGACCAACGCGGCGTGCCCGGCGGTTTCCTCGGCGACCCCGACGTGATGGACACCTGGGCCACCTCCTCGCTCAGTCCACAGATCGTCTGCGGCTGGGAGGAGGACGCGGAGCGCTACGCCCAGACCTTCCCGATGGACCTGCGGCCGCAGGGCCACGACATCATCCGCACCTGGCTGTTCTCCACGGTGCTGCGCGCCGAGTTGGAGTCCGGCACGCTGCCCTGGCGCGAGGTCGCGCTGTCCGGCTGGATCCTCGACCCGGACCGCAAGAAGATGAGCAAGTCCAAGGGCAACGTGGTCACCCCTCTTGCTCTGCTGGAGCAGTTCAGCTCCGACGCCGTCCGCTACTGGGCGGCCTGCGGCCGGCCGGGCACCGACACCGCGTTCGACCAGGGCAAGATGAAGATCGGCCGCCGGCTGGCCACCAAGCTGCTCAACGCCAGCAAGTTCGTCCTGGGCTTCCCGGAGCCGGCCGCGACGGCGAGCGTCACCGAGGCGCTGGACTGGTCGATGCTCACCATGCTCGACGAGGTGGTGGCGCAGGCCACCACCCAGCTCGAGCGCTTCGAGTACACCGCCGCGCTGGAGCGCACCGAGCGGTTCTTCTGGCAGTTCTGCGACGACTACCTGGAGCTGGTCAAGGACCGTGCCTACGGGTCGGGCTCCGACAGCGCAGCCGACCCGGCGACCCAGTCGGCCCGGCTGGCCCTGCGCTCCGCGCTGTCGGTGCTGCAGCGGCTGCTGGCGCCGTTTCTGCCGTTCGCCACCGAGGAAGCCTGGTCCTGGTGGCACAACGAGTCGGTGCACACCAGTCCCTGGCCGACCACCACCAGCACCGCGCAGCCCGCCGCCGACGTGGCCCTGGCAGTGGCCAGTGAGGTCATCGGCGCAGTGCGCAAGGCCAAGTCGGACTCGAAACGGTCGATGAAGCACCCGGTCGAGCTGCTACACGTGCACGGGCCGGCCAGGTACCAACAGTTGCTCGACTCGATCAGCCGCGACCTGACCTACGCGGGCAACATCAGCGAGATCCGGTTCGACCCCACCGACGCCGCCCAGCTGATCTTCGACGTCGAGTTGGCGCAGGACGGGCCTGGGCTCGCGTCGGCCCGCCGGTAGCGGTGCAATCCAGCCCGCTCAGCGCGGTGCTGGATGCGCCGCTCAGCGGAGGTGAGGAAGGACGAGCATGGACATCGCGGGTGCGTCAGCGATCGTCACCGGCGGCGCCTCCGGCCTCGGTGCGGCCACCGCCCGGCTGCTTGCGCAGCGCGGCGCCAAGGTTGTGGTGCTGGACCTGCAGGAGGACAAGGGCGTACTGGTCGCCAAGGAGATCGGCGGCGTGTTCGCCAAGGCGGACGTGGCCGACGAGGCGCAGGTGCAGGCTGCGGTCGAGGCGGCCTCCGAGTTGGGTCCACTGCGGGTGCTGGTCAACAGCGCCGGGCTGGGTCGGGCGGCGCGGATCATCGGCCGGGACCTCACCCCGATCCCGCTGGACAGGTTCGAGCTCGTGATCCGGGTGAACCTGGTCGGTACCTACAACTGCGCACGGCTGGCGGCCTCGGCGATGGCGGCCACCGAGCCGCTGGCCGACGGCACCTCACGGGGCGCCATCCTGAACACGGCCTCGGCCGCCGCCTTCGACGGCCAGATCGGGCAGACCCCGTACTCGGCGTCGAAGGGCGGGGTAGTGGGGATGACCCTGCCGATGGCCCGCGACCTGGCCCGACACGGCATTCGGGTCAACACCATCGCACCTGGTCTGATCGACACCCCGATCTACGGCACCGGGCCGGATCGCGACGCGTTCAAGGCCAAGCTGGGCGAGAGCGTGGTCTACCCGAACCGGCTGGGTACGGCCGACGAGTTCGCCTCGATGGCCCTTGAGGTGCTCACCAACGACTACATGAACGGCGAGACGATCCGACTCGACGGGGCCATCCGAATGCCGCCGGCGTAGGTCACATCCGGTCCCCCCGAACAGCTGAGCGGCCGGCGCCCACCAGAGGCGCCGGC
>JALYVZ010000367.1 GCA_030852965.1 Actinomycetota bacterium
GCCGGAACCAGGGCGCGCGGCGCCCGCTCCATCGATCGCCGGGTCGGTACAGCCGGCCAGCGCGGCCGAGCCGAGCGCGCCGGCCGCCCCGGTCACCAACGCCCGGCGCCCCAGCACGCTGGCGGACTCGGCGTCCGAACCGCTCGACATCTCGTCCGGAGACATCTCGTCCAGAGACACAGCAGCAGACCATACTGCGTCCATGCAGCGGACGATCGCGGTGCAAGCGTTGCGCCTGCTTATGGTGGCGTGTGCGGTGGCGGCGGTGTTCTCGCTGGTCGTCGGCGCGTTGGGGGCCTCCCTACCGGCGGGCGAGCTGTCCATCCTGCTGCCCGTCGCGGCGGCCGCGATCGCCGTGGCCGGCCTGCCAACGCTACTGCGTGCCATCGACCGGACGCTGCAGCTGGTCTCCCACGACGCGGGGAAGACCCGCTACTCCGCGCTGGCCGAGACCGCCGCCAGGGTGCGCGCCGGATCTCTCGACCAGGCCATGCCGGGGCTGGCCCGGGTGCTCGCCGAGGGCACCGGAGCGGAACGCGCCGTGGTGTGGCTGGCCGTGGGTGACCGATTGGTCAGCGCGGCCTGCTACCCGCCGGTCGGCGAGCCACCCGGCCAGAGCGTGGACGGCCTGGCGATCCTGCTGGCCCGCCCGGACACCGACCATGTGGTGCCGGTCCTCGACGGGCCCGAGCTGCGCGCGGTGCTGGCGGTCAGCAAGCCCGGCCACCCGTTCACCAACAGTGACCGAACGCTGATGCAGGACGTGGCCAACGGCGCGGCGATGCTGCTGCACGGAGTCGCGCTGAATGCGGAGCTGGCCGAACGGGTGCACCGAGCCGACGAGCTGGCCGACGAGCTGGCCGCTTCCCGGGAGCGGCTCACCCATGCTCGCGAGGTGGAACGCCGGCGGCTGATCAGCGAGCTGTCCAACGTCACCACCGACCGGATGGCCGCACTGCACGACCAGTTCAACGAAGCGGCCGACGCTCTCTCCGAGGAGGAGCTGGCCGACGACCCGGAGTTCGCCACCGAGGCCGCCCAGCACACCCTGCGGCAGGCCCGGCTGGCGCTGGACGAGCTGCTGGAGCGGTTCCGGGTGATCGCTCGCGGGGTGTATCCGCAGGTACTGCGCGACCAGGGCCCGCTCGGCGCCCTGGACGAGGTCGCCACCGACCTGCCGAGAGCGATCCGGCTGTCCGGCAGCCTCACCGAGCGGCTGGCCTGGGAGGTCGAGTCGGGCATCTACTACCTGGCCGCCTCGGCGATGTCACATCTCGCGGACCGCCCGACCGGCCAACCGCTGCGGGTGTTCCTGGAGCATGCCGACGGACAGTTGATCGTGCGCATCGACGATCCGGCACCGCCGAGCACCGCCGAGGAGATCCGTACCGGGTTGGTCGACCACATCGAGCGGCTGACCGCGTTCGGCGGTGATCTGGCGATCACCCAGGACGCGACCGGTGGGGTCGAGCTGCGGGCCTGGCTGCCCGCCGAGCTGGAGCCGACCGTGGCCGGGGGCGGGGCCTTCCTCGGACGGGGCAGCCTCGATTCGGGGTTGCGATGACCGGGGCCGGCACCACCGAGGCCGGGACGGACCAGCCGGTCGGCCGGCTGGCTGGCGTCGGTTACGGGCTGGTGCTGGTCCTGAGCACAGTGTTCTCAGGAGTATGGCTGGCCATCGGCGCGGTCGTCGCGACAGCCACCTACTCCCCGGCGCTGCACGGCCAACTCGAAGCGGCCGCGGCCGCCGGCAGTGACTGGGCCCTCGGCCTGCTGGCCGCGGTGGCCCGCAGCGAGCCGCTCGGGCAGGCGGTGCTGGACTACTCGTTCTCCATCCTGAGCCTGGTCCTGGCGGTGGTGTTGCTGGTGCGGGCCCGGGGCAACTGGGTGATCCGGCTGCTGGCGCTGGCGATGGTCGGCTCGGCTGGGGCGTTCAACCTGCAGGCACACGGGGCGACGGTGGTGGTGGAACGGGCCTTCGGGGTGGCCATCGGCCAGGCTCACCAGGTGCAGCTGCACGGCATCGCGTGCGCCGCCTACATCATGGCGTTGCTGCTGTTCCCGACCGGCCGGTGGAGCTTGGGACCGAGCTCGGCCCCCTCGCTGGTGGTGCTGCCGGCGGTGGCCACGCTGCTGGTGGTCGGGGTCGGTACCGCGCTGCTGCCGCACACCGTCAGCTGCATCCTGTTCTTCGGCTTCGCGGTGCCGCTGGTGGGGGTGGCGGCGCTGCAGCGGCGCAGGTCACAAAGCCGGACCACCGACTCCCGCACGCAGGCCCGGTTGCTGTTCAGCGCGCTGATCGGGGCGTTCGGCACCATGGTGGTGTTGGGGCTGATCACGTTCGTGCTGGACTTCCTGGACGAGCCCGGACTGACCCTGGTCGACCCGACCTCGGGTGGTGCCGCCGGACAACCGACCGCGCTGCTGTTCTGGTTCTCCCGGCTGAGCGCCGTCGCGGTGGCCGCTGCCGCGTTGGTGGCCACTCGTCGGCGCGAGCTGTGGTCCGCCGAACGGGTGTTCAGCCGAGGTCTGGCATCCGTTCTGGTGGTCGTGTTGGTCGGCGGCGGGTGGGTGATCGTCCGGGCGGCCGTCGATCGGCTCTACGGGCTCACCGCCTGGGCTGCCATCCTGGCCACGGTGGTGTGCGCGGTGGCCTTCCTTCCGCTGTACCTGCGAGTGGAACGGCTGGTGGAGCGGCTGCTCTATGGCAGCCGCCCAACGCCCTACCGGGTGTTGGCCGACGTTGCCGCGCTGTCCGGGTCGCAGGCCGGTGGGCCCAACCTGGCCGCCGTGGCCCAGGCCATCGGGCGCGCGCTCGGCGCCGGCTCCTGCCGGCTCACCGTGCTGCGCCCGGGGCTTCGGGACCGGACCTACGGTTGGGACGCCGAGTCCGGGGCCCGGGAGTGGGCCGACACCGCCGGCCCCCCTGCGGATCACCTGGTGCTGCCGATCCGGCAGGGCAGCGAACAGATCGGCACGATCGCGGTGGACCGAGGCGCCTTGGTCGGCCTGCAGAACGAACGGCGCCATCTGCTGGAGGACGTGGCGGACAGCCTGGGCGCCGTCCTACAGGCCAGCCGGCTGGGCATCGAGCTGGAACGCCAGCTCCGGGCGGCGCTGGCGCACGCCGAGGAGATCGCGGTGTCCCGTCGGACAGCGGTGGCCGAGATGGACAGTGAGCGGCGCGCCATCGAGCGGGATTTGCACGACGGCGCCCAGCACCATCTGGTGACCCTCCGGCTGGCCCTGGGTCTGGTGGAGCACGAGGTCGGCACCGGTCAGCTAGGCTCGGCCCGCAACCGGATCGGCGAGCTGACCGAGAAGCTGCGCACCGCCGAGACCGTGCTGGCCAAGACGGCCAGCGGGGTTTCCTCGATCGTGCTCGCCGAGCAGGGGTTGGTGACGGCGCTGCGGACCGACCTGGCCGGTGCCCAGCCGCCGGTGTCCGTACAGGCCGGTGACGCTGAGCAGTTGCGGTTCCCGCCGGAGGTCGAGGCGGCGGTCTACTTCTGCTGCCTGGAATCGGTGAACAACGCGCGCAAGCACGCGGGTGGCGCCCCGGTCGAGGTGCAGGTGAGCGTCGAGGGCGGCGCGCTGCGGTTCGTCGTGCGCGACTCCGGGCCCGGGTTCACGCCCTCGCTGTCCGGCTCGGCGGGTCGGGGGCTGCGCAACCTGACCGCCCGCATCACCGGCGTCGGCGGCACCCTGAGCATCGACTCCGCCCCGGGCGCCGGTACCACCGTGCGCGGCCAGGTGCCGCTGGCGGAGCCTCCCCGACCGGTCGCGGCGCCGGCGCCCGCCTCGGTTGCCGCCCCACCGGTCTCGGCACCCGCACCACCAGCACCCCCACCTGTCTCGGCACCCGCACCACCAGCACCACCACCGCCGGCGCCTCCACCACCGGCAGCGCCGCACCCGGCGCCACCCCAACCGGTGCGGGTGCCGGTGCGAGCGGTTCCTGGGCCGGTGCCACAG
>JALYVZ010000104.1 GCA_030852965.1 Actinomycetota bacterium
CGCTGGATACGTGCGAAGGTGCCGTTCGCTCGGCGTATGTAATCGATGCGGTGGGCATGGCGTGCAAGGTGCGTAGCAGGCCGCCGTCGGCTCGGATGATGGTGCCGGGGGCATCGGGTTGGCTCGGCCGGGTCGGCGGTGAGTTCGCGAGCGTTCGGCGCATTGGGCCGTTCAGCCTCTATCTGGGACGCCCGGTGCGCACTATAAGAAGGGGTCCACCCTCGCCGACCTCCGGTTCGCCGTCTCGGCACGGACCGCTAAGAAGCCATGACCGTGACTGACATTGGTGCGTGACCCGGCCGCCGGAGGCCCGGCCGCCCGGGTGCCGAACGCGCCCGGCCGGCGGGTCGGATGAGTCGGCGGATCACGCCCCGCCCTACCCACCGTACTGGCTGCTGAGCAGCTGGCGCGGTGCGGAGCCCGACGAGATCGGGCGGTCGATCGTGGAACGGGCGATCCACCTCAACCGGCTGGCCAGCCAGGCCGACCACGACACCGCCGTCGCAGTCATCGCCGACGCGCTGTGCCGGTGGGCCCACCCCGACGACATCCGGTGGTGTCACCTACCCGACGCCGGCACTGGCGGGTACACGGTCGTCGGCACCGCCATCCGCGGGGTGTCCCAGGGCGAGGGTTGCTCACTTGACGACCAGGATCTGAGCTAGCTGCCGGACTCGTCGGGCATCCGGTACACCGCCCGGCCCCGGTCGCGAGGGCCGGGCGTCTCCCCGGGGTATGGCGGCCCTCGTCCCGGTCAGGCCGAACGAGGCTCCAGTACCACGACCGGGATCTGTCGGTCGGTCCGTCGTTGGTAACCCTCGTACCCGGAGTACACCGACACAGCGAGCGCCCACAGCCGTTCCCGCTCGCGGCCTGCCGCCACCCGCGCGTGCACAGTGTGATGCTCAGCACCCATCTGCACGGCGGTGTCCGGGTTGGCGACCAGGTTGTGGAACCACGCCGGGTGGTTCGGGTGCCCGCCCTTCGAGGCGATGATCACCAGGTTCCGGGCGTCTTCGGCGTACACCAGAGGAGTGGTGCGGTGTGTGCCGGTGCGGGCGCCGGTGTGCTCCAGCAGCAACATCTGCGTCATCCCGGGCATCCGGTGGCCAATCTTGCCGCCGGTCAGCTGGTAGATCTTCGTGTGCAGCCCGACAATCCTCGAAGTGATCGGCCAGGCCCGGTCCGCGAGATCCAAGATACCCATGCGCAACAGCGTAGACCCGCTGAGTACGGTCGGCTCCGAACCTCGGCGGAGGTGACTTCGCTGCGGCTGCGCCCGACGTCGGGAGGCCCGAAGTGCAAGACGGCAACGGTTGGGCGGACGCCGGCCGCGACGGAGATCAACATGGCCCCGACGGCATGCCGCGCGCCGGTGGCCCGGAACCGACGCGGCGCCTTGATGACCCGGAGGCCACCCAGGTCCTTGGCGGAGGTCGGATGCTGGGCGGTCGCTACCGGCTGGAGGGGTTGCTGGGCGCGGGCAGATCGTCCGAGGTGCACCGGGCCACCGACGTCCGGCTCAACCGGCCGGTGGCGGTCAAGCTCTTCCCGGCGGGCGCCGACCCGAACAGCGCGCGCCGGTTCACCGACGAGGCGCAGACCCTGGCCAACCTCAGCCATCCAGGGCTGGTGTCGGTGTACGACTCCGGCCTCGAGGGCGACCGGCCGTACCTGGTGATGGAGCTGATCAGCGGCTCGACGCTGCGCGAGGTGATCGCTCAGGAGCAGCTCCCGCTGGAGGAGGTCACCCGGATCGGCACCGAGCTTGCCGACGCGCTCGGCTACGTGCACCAGCAGGGCCTTGTGCACCGCGACGTCAAGCCGTCGAACGTGCTGATCGGACGGGACAACCGGGTTCGGCTGGCGGACTGCGGCATCGGGCCGCCAGCGGCCCGCGACCGTCCCGCGTTCAGCGCGCCGGCCCATCTGTCCCCGGAGCAGGTGCGGGGGGAGTGGGTCGGCCCGCCGGCTGACGTATACGGGCTTGGCCTGGTGCTGCTGGAGGTGGTGACCGGCCGGGTGGAGTATCCGGGTGCCGGGCGGCAGGCCGCCGAGGCCCGGCTCAACCGGTCGCCGGAGGTACCCGCCGAGTTGCCCGACAACTTCCGGCGCGCGCTGCTGGCCATGACGGAGCCGGATCCACGAGGGCGCCCGACCGCGTCGCAGGCCGCTTCGATGCTTACGGCCGAGCCCGCACCGGTGATGCTCGCCGCGTCCGAGCCGCCGGCCCGCAACACCACCACGCGGATCCTGGTGATTGCGCTGGGGGCGCTGCTGCTGGCCGGGCTCATCGGCCTCGTCGCCTTGGCCACCGGAGACGACGCAACCTCGACCAAACCGACCAGCGGGGCGCAGTCCAGCGGTTCCTCGTCCTCGGCCACCAAGTCGCCGAGCACCACCCGCCGGACACCGACCACCGAACCCACGACCGCGGCAACCACCGGATCCACCTCGACCAAGACCACGCCGAAGCTGCCCACCTCGGGAATCGCTCTGCCCTCGGTACCGGACATCAACCTGCCAGACACATCGGGCCTGTCGGGCTCGGTGACCGACGAGATCAAGAAGGCCTGGCAGAAACTCACCGACTGGTTGTCCAAACTCTTCTGAGCCGACCGGGACGTGGAGCAATGAAGGAATCAAAACTGGTCAGGGTGGAGCGCCGCACCGAACACGACAACGCTGTGACGGTGGTGCGCCTGTGCCAGGGGGAGAACCGCTTCCGCCCGGACAGCCTGGCAGCCATCGCCGCCGCGCTGGACGAGGTCGAGGGGCGCGAAGCACCCGGTGCGGTGGTGTTGACCGGCGCGGGCAAGTTCTTCTCCAACGGGCTCGACCTGGACTGGATGGGTTCGGCTCCACCGGGTGGCTCCGAGGGGGTACTGGCCGGGGTGCACGCGTTACTGGCCCGGGTGTTGGCCTTCCCGACAGTCACCGTCGCGGCCATCAACGGGCACGCTTATGCCGGCGGCGCGATGCTGGCACTGGCGTGCGACTTCCGGGTGATGCGTGCCGACCGCGGCTACCTCTGTCTGCCGGAGGCGGACCTCGGTCTGCCGTTCACCCACGGCATGACCATGATGCTGCGGGCGCGGATGAGCCCGACCACGGCCACCGCCGCGATGGTGTTCGGCGCGCGCTACGGCGGTGCCGAGGCCGTGACCGCGGGCCTGGTCAACGACGCGGTCGCCGAGTCCGAGGTGTTGGCGGCCGCGCTGCGGCGGGCCGGTGCGCTGGCCGGTAAGGACGGCGCGACCGTGCGCACCATCAAGGAGCGGTTGTACGCCGAGCCACTGGCCGCGCTGCGCGCGAAAGCGCCCTGACCGGACCAGATCGGCGGGTGACTCACACCGGTCACCGCATCTCGAGTCACTGCACCTCCCGGTCACCGAGCCGCTTGCCGGGCCAGCGGGAGCCGCACGCGAACGGTGGTCCCGGCGCCGATCCGGCTGTCGATCTGCACGCTGCCCCGGTGCGCGGTGGCACGCTCTCTCATCGACTGCAACCCGAGGTGGCCGGGTCGGGCAGGCCTCGGGTCGAAGCCGATTCCGTCGTCGCCGACCTCCAGCACCACCTCGTCGACCCCCGCGCTGAGCCGGACCTCGACGTGCCGCGCGTGGGCGTGCCGCACTGTGTTGTGCAGCGCCTCCTGACCTATGCGGTAGAGCGCCTCCTTGACCGCCAACGGGACCGCGGGTTCGGTGCCCAGGCCAGCTCGGACGGTTATCCCGTGCCTGGTTCGCAGCACCGCGACCTGTTTCTCCAACGCCGCGACGAGTCCTTCGGTGGCCAGCGACTCCGGCCGCAGCGCGAAGATCAGCGAGCGCATCTCGGTCATCCCGGCATCGGCCAGGGAGAGCACGTAGTCCAACGGTTCGGCCAGCTTCTCGGGGCTGTGCTCAGCCAGACTGCGCGCGGTGCGGGCACCGAGTGCAATGCCGTAGAGCGCCTGGGACACCGAGTCGTGTAGTTCCCGGGCCAGCCGCTGGCGCTCTTCGAGGCCGGCTTTGCTCTGCGCCTCGGCCAGGAGCCGGGCGTTCTCAACGGCCACCGCGGCCTGGTCGGCCACCGCCCGCAAGAACGCGAGCTCGTCGGGCGTCGGCTCGAGATCACGGGGGTAGTAGGCGTTCACCGAGCCGACCCGACGTCCGTCCGAACCCAGCGGGACGAACACCACGGTGTCCCAGTCTACCCGTCGCAGGTGCTCGTGCAGCGGCCCCAGTCGCGGGTTGGCCAGTCCGTGTCGTACCGCGTGGCGCGAGATGCGCAGCTCGTCGCTGAGGAAGGCCACGCTGGACGTGATGCTCGGATCGTCGCGCCAGCACTGCTCCAGGCCGGCCCGGTAGCCCTCAGGCAACCCGGCGGCGGCGACCCTCGGATCGCCGGTGTCCGGCTCCAGCACGTATGCCGTGCTGGCCACCGCCGAGGTGGCCGCGACCACGCACTCGGCGATGACGTCCATGGTGTCGGCCAGGGTCTGGTTGACGCTCAAGCTGGCCGCGATGGCGGACAGCGCGGAGACCCGTTTCGCAAGCAGCTCCTGCTGCTCGCGTAGCAGGTCGTCGGCGTATTGGCGATGGATGGCCGCGCTGAGGGTGCTGGTCGCGGCTCGCAGGGCATCGATCTCGGCGGTCGGCCAGTTCCGCTCCCGCACACACTCGTCGAATCCCATGAACCCCCACCACCGATCCTGCACGAAGATCGGGACCAGCACGATCGACACGATGCCCTGCGCCTCGAGCACGGCGCGCGCAGGCCCCATCTCCGCCACCCGGCTGGCCACAACCGCTCCGGCTGCCATCGCACCGGCGGGTTCAGTGAAGTCGATCTCGGCATAGGTGAATGCCTGCAGCTCGGGATTGTCGATCTGCGCTTCGATCCCGGTGGCCACCCACTCGTGCGACTGACTGCACCGCTGGGTGCCGGCCGCGTCCTCGAAGTTCTCGAAGATGTACACCCGGCTGACGGCGGCTGCCTGCCCGAGCCTGGCCATCACCTCGCCGATGTGCGTGCGCCATGACGTGGTGTGCGACTCCAGGAACCGGTGTGCGGCAAACCGGACCGCCTCCAGGATGGCGTCACGGCGGGCCAGCTCCGCCTCAGCCTCGGTGCGGATGAACTGGAACCGGCGCTCGCTGTGCCGCAGCTCCCGCTCGGCCTGGTACCGGTCGGTGGCATCGATCGACACGTCGACCACGCCGATCACCTCGCCGTCCTTCCACAGCGGCACGAACATCAGGTCCCAGTACGAGGTGCTGCCGTCCCGCCGGTCGTGCGGCACGGCGTCGTACCAGCGGGTCTCACCGGCCAGTACGGCGGCGGCCGCCGGCAGGATCTTCGTCTCGGTGCCGGGGAAGTAGTCGAAGATGCCGCGCCCGGGCACCACATCGGCGGCGGACACCACGCCGTGCCGCTCCACGAACCGGGCCCAGGTCTCATTGCAGGTGCGCAACACCAGGTTGCGGTCGAACACAGCCACGCCCATCAACGTCCGGCCGAACAGCACGTCGAGCAGCACCGAGCCATCGGCGAGCAGCTCGTCGACCGCGACCCCCGGGTCCGGCGCAGTGCACGGGTTGGACGGGGCTCCGGCAACCGGCGCGGCTCCCAGGTCGGGCGCGGCTCCCGGAACCGGCGCGACCCTTGGATCGGGCGTCGTCATCAACGCTCGCCGACCTCAGTCTGGGCGACCAACCCGACGCGCACCGCGTGCAGCGCCGCCTGCGTCCGGCTCTGCAGTCCGAGCTTTGCCAGCAGGTGACTCACGTGCGTCTTGACCGTCCGCTCGCCGATGTGCAGCGTGCGGCCGATCTCCCGATTGGTGAGCCCGGTGGCCAGCGCACACAGCACCTCGGTCTCCCGGGACGTCAGCGTCTGCGGGCTGTCCGGGGCGCGCACCTCCCGCATCAGCCGGGCGGCGGCCTCCGGGGCGAGCTGCACCTGGCCGCTTGCGGCCGCCTTGATGGCGGAGCACAACTGCTCGGCCTGGGTGTCCTTGAGCAGGTAACCGATGGCGCCGGCCTGCACGGCGTCGACCACTGAGCCGTCCTCCAGCACGCTGGTCAGGGCGAGTACCTGGGTCGTGGGCACCTCGGCTCGGATGATCGCGGTGGCGGTGATGCCGTCGGTGCCGGGCATCAACAGGTCCATCAGCACCACATCCGGGGTGAGCGCCCTGGCGAAGCTGATCGCCTCGGCCCCGTCGGCCGCCTCGCCGACCACCTCCAGGTCCGGATCCAGGGCAAGGAACATCCGCAGCCCCTGGCGTACGACACTGTGGTCGTCGACAATGAGCACCCGGACCGGCACGGCCACCTCCGTCTCCCGACCGAGGCCGGCTCGATCGAAGGTAGGTCCCCGGTCGGCCGCACGTCCGGTGCGTGGCCCCCGCCGGACTGCTTCAGTCTATGGTGTGGCTGGCGGTCCGAGGATTCGACTTCTGCTGGTTGACGACCGTCCCTCGACGCTACGTGGACTGCGCATGTGGCTGGCCCAGCAGCCGGACCTGCTCGTGGTGGGAGAGGCCGACGAAGGTGTCGACCTGCGCAGCCTGATCGGCGAGCTACGGCCAGACGTGGTGCTGATGGACCTGGAGCTGGCCCGCAGGTGTTGCGTGGCGGCCACCGCGGCCGTGCACTCGGCGCGCCCCGAGCTTCCGGTGGTGTTGCTCTGCTTGCGTGACGACATCGAGACCAAGGCCCGTGCCCGATCAGCCGGTGCGGCCGCGCTCGTGGCCAAGCACGAGCTGGAGCCGCTGGTCCGTACCATCCGCGACGTGGTCACTCGGCGTTAGTGTCTCCGAAGAGGACCCTAATGTTTGTGGATCTTGACGGTGACGTTCATACCGGGCACCAGCGGACGGTCGCCGGTCCTGGTCAGGGTGATCTTCACCGGGATCACTTGGGTGACCTTTTGGAAATTGCCAGAGCTGTTCGACTCCGGGAACAGCGAGAACACCGCGGCGGCCGCGTTCTGCACCTCGATGACCCGGCCGGTGACCGGGGCGCCGGAGTAGGCGTCCACGTTGATGTCCACAAGCTGCCCGACATGCACGTCGTTGACGTCGGTCTCATCGACGCGAGCCGTCACGAAGATCTTGTCCAGGTTGTAGGCGGTGGCCAGCTGGGTGCCGGCGGCAACCCATGCGCCCTCCACCCCGTTGTCGACCGCGATGGTTCCGGCGCCCGGCGCCTTGATGGGCTTCTGCGTGGAGACGAACCCGACATCCATCTTGATCCGGCCGAGGGGCTGGTCGCGGCGCACCACGGTGCCCTGGGTACCGTCCCAGTTGATGAGCGTGCCGCTCGCCGGGGCGTTGATGGTGATCTTGTCGCCGTCGACCTGCGCGTTGTCCGTGGTGACGTAGTTGCGCGAGTTCAGGAGATACGCGGCGGCGAAGCCGATCACCGCGAGCAGCGCCAACACCCCGATCACAGTGAGGCCGACCCGGGTGGATCGTTTGAGCTGCTCCTTGGGCGCAGACGGGCCCGAGCCGTTCTCGACCGGGCGGTCCTCTATGACACTCGGTGCTGCTGGCAACGGGCCTTCCATCACGGCCTCCTGACCACCCTGGCAACAACGCCGCGGGTTGGCTCGACGCGAAACTTCTTAGTGCACGCACCGTACCCTATTCATAGGCTCAACGCGTGGTCTTTGTGCCGCCCGGTACACCTGGCAGAACTGTCCGTCGCGGTGTTGTGGCGCCCGATCACACTCCCGTGCTGGCCACCACACTCACCCCTACGGATACCCCCCACTCGGGTGGGCAGATGAGCGCGTCCTACCATCGCCGCACGAACAGTCAGTGCTCGGAGGCGGATAGCGCCTGGCGGACAACCGGCGGCGCGCTCCCGGTACGTCCGCCTCCCGGCCAGGACCGCGGCGACGACGCCTTCCGGAACGGTGCGCCAGCACCGGTGGGGCCGAGCAGCCGCTTGAATGAGGGAGTCGGCCGATGGCTGATCTCAGCACCCGGAAGGACCTGGTGGATGACGCGAGTCCGACCGAGACGTCCCCGAAGGAAGCGCCGGTGATCGACAGCGTCCCGGCGTCGGCCGACTCGCCGACGCCGGGTCCCGACAAGGCCGAGCCCACCGACAAGGCCGAGCCGGACCAGACCGAATCCGACGCCGAGACCTTGTCGCCGAGCGAGCCCGAGGGCACAGCCGACGTGGCTGGCAGTGCCGAGGGCGTCAGCGCCGCCGCCATGAGTGCGGCGGCGGCAACCTACGCGGTCAAGGCGCCCAAGAAGGCGCGCCCACGGCCGCCGGCCCTGGTCCTGGCGCTCGCCGGCCTGCTGGTCGTCCTGCTGGTGGCCGGTGTGGGGCTGTTCGTGTACGACCACCAAGTCACGTCGGCCGACGCGGAGAGAGCCGTAGCGGTCGACACCGCGCGGCAGGTGGCCACCAACCTCACCACGATCACCTCGGACAGCGCGGCGGGCCAGATCGACGCGCTCAGCAAGGCGTCCACCGGTTCGTTCAAGGATCAGATCGTCGATTACTCGGCGATTTTTCAGGCCGTGGTCAAGCAGGGCAACGTGGCGTCGCGGGGAACCATCACGGCGGCCGGCATCGAGAAGCTGGCGGGCGACAGCGCGTCCGCGCTGGTCACTGTCTCCGCCCTGCTCACCAGCGGACAGGTTCCACAGGGTCTGCCGCGCAGCTACCGCCTGTTGATCTCACTGCAGCGCAACGGCAACGACTGGCTCGTCTCGAACGTGGACTTCGTCTCGTGAGCACCACCGACACCGACCCGGAGAATACCGTGATCGCTGCTCCCTCCGATGCCGATCGCGCGTCGAGGACTGCCCGTGTACTACCGATCGCCCTCGGCGCTCTCTGCGTGGTGCTGGCGGTGGTGGTCGGGTTGCTGAGCTGGCAGGCCACCTCGGCCGCCCGCGCGCACAAGGACGCGGCGGCCGCATTGGACGCCGCACGCACCCGGTCCGTGCTCGTACTGAGCTATGCCCCGCAGACGGTGGACGCTGACGTTGAGAAGGCCCGGGCGCAGCTATCAGGCACCTTCGCCGCTCAGTTCGACCAGCTGGTCAACCAGGTCGTCCTGCCGGCGACCAAGCAGCAGGGTTTGTCATCGAAGGTCCAAGTGACGCACGCGGCGCTGATCGAACCCCTGCCCGACCCTGCCGACCATGCCGATGTGCTGCTGTTCATGCATCAGGTGGTCAGCAGCACCAGCCAGCCCCCGCAGGAGGGCACCATCCAGATCAAGGTCACCGTGACCAAGTCCTCGGACGGCCAGTGGCTGGTCTCGAACCTGCAGCCGATCTGACCGACCGAACCGGACACCGAGCGACCGCCGCCGGTCTCCGCTTTTCATCCGAACAGCTGCTCAGCGGTACAACGGCTCGACCGTGGTCACCTTCAGCACCGCGGTGCCGGCCCGGTGCGAGACTTCCAGGTCGACCTCGGCGCAGATCGCCCAGTCGTGGTAGTTCGCGGGGTCGTCCAGGATCTGGCGGACGTCCCAGCGCCCGGGGCCTTCCTCGACGATGAACAGCTCCGGGCTCCGGGCCCCCGCGTCCGTGCGGATCTCGTCGTGGAGCTGCCAGTACGGCGCCAGTGACAGGTGCCAGCGGTCGGCGTCCCACAGCCGGCTGGGGTCCAGCTCGCCAAGCTCGTCCCACCTCCGGCGCGCGGCCAGCTGGACCCGACGGAACATCGCGTTGCGCACGAGCACCCGCAGTGCCCGGGGGTTGGGGGTGACCTTGGGCTGGTGCTGTGGGGTCGGCTGCTGGGCGTCGGGGTTGACCAGCCGCTCCCACTCGTCGAGCAGGCTGGAGTCGACCTCGCGGATCAGCTCGCCCATCAGCTCGATCAGATCCGCCAGCTCCTCGGTGCGGGCCTCCTCGGGCACGGTCTGGCGCATCGCCTTGTAGGCGTCGGTGAGGCAGCGCAACAGCAGCCCCTCGGAGCGGGCCAGCCCGTAGTGCCCGACGAACTCGACGAACGTCATCGAGCGCTCGTAGAGATCGCGGGCCACCGACTTGGGGGAGAGCTGAAAGTCGCCAACCCACGGGTGGCCACGCCGGTAGGTGTCGAAGGCGGCGCCGAGCAGTTCACTCAGCGGCTTCGGGTAGGTGATGTCCTCCAGCAGCACCATCCGCTCGTCGTACTCGATCCCGTCGGCCTTCATCGCGGCGAGTGCGTCCTTCCGCGCGAGGTTCCGTTGGGCGGCGAGCACCTGGCGGGGGTCGTCCAGGGTCGACTCGATGACCGAGAGCACGTCGAGTGGGTAGTCGGGGGAGTCCCGGTCCAGCAGCTCGATCGCGGCCAACGCGAACGGCGAGAGCGGCTGGTTGAGGGCGAAGTCCCGCTGCAGGTCCACCGTGACCTTGGCGCGGCGGCCGTCGGCGTCCGGCTCGGGCAGCTGCTCAACGACACCACCAGCCCGTAGCGCCCGGTAGATCGCGATGGCCCGGCGGATGTGCCGCCGCTGGGCCGGACGATCCTCGTGGTTGTCCTCCAGCAGGTGCCGCATCGCGGCCATGGTGTCGCCCTGGCGGTTGATCACGTTCAGCATCATGGCGTGAGTGACGACAAAACTCGAGGTCAGCGGCTCGGGTTGGGACTCAACCAGCCGCTGGAACGTCGGTTCACCCCAGGACACGAAGCCCTCTGGGGCGTTCCTGCGAACGACCCGGCGGCGTTTCTTGCGGTCCTCACCGGCCTTCGCCAGCGCCTTCTCGTTCTCGATCATGTGCTCAGGCGCCTGCACGATCACGGTCCCGACGGTGTCGTAACCGGCCCGTCCGGCCCGGCCGGCGATCTGGTGGAACTCCCGGGCCTTGAGCAGCCGGTTGCGCTCGCCGTCGTACTTGGAAAGCCCGGTGAATACCACCGTGCGGATCGGGACGTTGATGCCGACCCCGAGGGTGTCCGTACCACAGATGACCTTGAGCAGGCCGGCCTGGGTCAGCCGCTCGATCAGCCGGCGGTACTTCGGAAGCATGCCGGCGTGGTGTACGCCGATGCCGTGGCGGACCAGCCGGGAGAGTGTGCGACCGAACCCGGCGGTGAACCGGAAGCCGCCGATCAACTCGGCGATCTGGTCCTTCTCCTCCCGGGTGCAGACGTTGATGCTGGTCAGCGCCTGTGCCTGCTCGATCGCGGCGACCTGGGTAAAGTGCACGATGTACGTTGGGGTCTGTTTGGTGCCCACCAGCTCCTCGGTCAACGCGTGCAGCGGCGTGGTGGACCACTCGAACACCAGCGGAACCGGTCGCTCGCCGCTGGCCACCGTCGCGGTGCGCTGCCCGGTGCGCCGGGTGAGGTCCTCCTGGAAACGCGTGACATCACCGAGGGTCGCCGACATCAACAGGAACTGCGTGTACGGCAGCTCCAACAACGGCACCTGCCAGGCCCAGCCCCGGGCCGGGTCGGCGTAGAAGTGGAACTCGTCCATCACGACCTGACCGGGCACGTCCTCGCCCGCTTCCGGGCCACCGCAGCGCAACGCCAGGTTGGCCAGTACCTCCGCTGTGCAGCAGATGATCGGCGCGCTCGGGTTGACGGCCGAGTCGCCGGTCATCATCCCGACCTGCTGCGCGCCGAAGATGTCGCACAGCGCGAAGAACTTCTCCGAGACCAGCGCCTTGATCGGCGCGGTGTAGAAGCTGCGGGTGCCTTGGGCCAGCGCCGCGAAGTGCGCACCGATGGCGACCAGGCTCTTGCCCGACCCGGTCGGGGTACTCAGGATGACGTTCGAGCCCGACAGCAGCTCGATCAGCGCCTCCTCCTGCGCCGGGTACAGGGTGAGCCCCTGGTCCGTGGTCCACAGCGTGAAGGCGTCGTACAGAGCGTCTGCGTCGACGGTGTCGGGAAGTTGTTCGGTGAGCGTCATGGGCACCGTCAATCGTGCCGGGTGCGGCCTGTGCTGGCCAGTCCGGGTGGTCAGGCCCGGAACGCGGCTCCCGAGCCGACCTTCGACCGGCGGTTCGGGATGTCGAACCGCACCCCTCGACCGACCGCCCTCCCAATGCCAGGGAGATGAGTGGTTTCGGCGTTTGTCTGGGGCTGCTCGCCGGCGGTCACGTTGAGTGAGGTCGGGCTGGTGGGTGGCCGCTGTGTTCGGGTGTGCTCGGCGTGGCGTGGCGGGGTTG
>JALYVZ010000017.1 GCA_030852965.1 Actinomycetota bacterium
CGGTCACTCGACCGGCCCTCGCCGCGGCGCGGCGCGTTCACCGGACCACCGTGCTGGTCCCGAGGCGGGCACCAGGGTCCAGCCGGACGCCGCGCGCCCAGTCCGGGGCCGGCATCGGCCGTTTGCCGGCCGCCCGTACCACCCCCAGCTCTACCGCGGTGGTGCCGGTGCCGACCAGTACCCGGCGCTTCTGCACCCGCAGCTCGCCAGGCGTCAGCTGGTCGGAGCCGAGCTTCTCGGAAGCCAGCCCATGAGGGCCGTCAACCGGCCGTACCGGGCCGAGGCCGATCCGTTCCTCGCCGAGGGTGCTCCAGGCACCGGGCTCCGGGGTAACCGAACGCACCAGCCGGTCCACCGCCGTCGACGAGCTCCTCCAGTCGACCTCGGCGTCGGCCACCGTCACCTTGGGCGCCAGCGACGCACCCTCGGCGGGTTGCGGCACCGGCCGCAGTGTGCCGTCCTCGATCCCGTCCAGGGTGGCCACCAGCAGCCCGGCGCCGGAATGCGACAGCAGCTCTAGGAGCGCTCCGGCGGTGTCTCGGGGACCGATGGTCTCGGTGACCACGCCATACACCGGGCCGGTGTCCATCCCTTCCTCCAGTCGGAACGTGCTGGCGCCGCCCACCTCGTCGCCGTGCCGGACGCTGGCCTGCACCGGGGCCGCGCCCCGCCAGGCCGGCAGCAACGAGAAGTGCAGGTTCACCCAACCCAGTCGAGGGATCGCCAGCGCCGGCGGCCGCAACAGCGCGCCGTAGGCCACCACCGGGCAGCAGTCCGGCCGGTAGTCGGCCAGTTCGCGGACGAACTCAGGCGTGTTGGGGCTGGCCGGGCGCAGCACCGGCAGGTCGTGCTCGGCAGCCAGCTCCGCCACCGGGGACGCGGCCATCCGGCGGCCCCGTCCGGTCGGGGCGTCCGGGCGGGTGAGTATGGCGACGACCTCGTGTCGCGGCGCGGCCAACAGCGCGGCCAAGGAGGGCACCGCCGCGGCCGGCGTGCCCGCGAAGACCAGCCTCACCTGGACTTGCCGAACAGCGGGTGCGGGCTGGACTTGACGGTCGGTGCCGGCTCGCCGAACCACTCGGCGGCCCGAATCTCGGCCATCGCCCGCTTGCGGGTCTCAGGATCGAGTCGGTCGATGAACAGCACCCCGTCCAGGTGGTCGGTCTCGTGCTGGATGCACCGGGCCAGCAGTTCGCTGCCCTCCACGGTCACCGGCTCGCCGTGCATGTCCCGGCCGCGGGCGACCACGTGCAGGTGGCGTTTGCACGGCCAGGCGAGGCCGGGGATGGACAGACAGCCCTCCGGGCCATCCTGCTCGTCGTCGCCGACGAGGTCGAAGGACGGGTTGACCAGGTGCCCCTCGAAGTCGTCGCAGTGGTAGACGAACACCCTCAGTCCGACGCCCAGCTGTGGGGCGGCCAACCCGGCCCCGCCCTCGTCGAGCAGGGTGTCGTTCAGGTCGGCGACGAGCTTGCGCAGCTCCGCATCGAAGTCGGTCACCTCGGTTGCGCGGCTGCGCAGCACCGGGTCGCCGAAGAGCCGGATCGGCTGAACAGCCATCTCTTGTTCGTATCTCCTGGTCGCACGGGCGTCCAGGAGAGTCTAGTGCAGCGCCGCGTTAGTCCGTCGGGGGTTTGATCCCGGCGCTCGGGTCGGCGACGTAGAGCCCGAGGGCGCAGTCGAGGGCCTTCGTGTGTACCCGACGGGCTCCGTCGGGTGGCACGGCCCGCCCGCAGTGACAAACGAACCACCCGAGCGGAGCAACGAACGCGCCGGAAAGTTGGTCGAGACCGTCGCCGCAGCCGGGCAAGCTGTCCCATCGTGAATACCAACCAAAACTCCGACACTCCCGCCGCACCCGAACCCGAGCGGGCCCCAGCGGGTGATCGGGTCCCGGTGTGGGAGCCGTCCGGTGAGCTGGGGTTGATCGGGGTCGATGACCTCGCGCTGCCCTACTGGGCCGAGGTCGACCAGTCGGTGGCCGAGTCCAGCACCTGGATGCTCGTTCGATCGGTGCCCCGGGTAGTCGCGGCGGTGGTAGCGCAGGCGTGGCGGATCGCGCCCAGGTTGACCGCGCTGGCGGGGCTGCTGCAGTTGGCCTCCGGAGTGGCCTCGGCGTTCGGGTTGCTGGCCACCGCCGGTGTGCTGACGCAGCTGCTGGAGGCCGGCGCCCACCCGGAGCAGGTGGTGCGGGCGCTGCCCGCGCTCGCCTGGGTGGTGGCCTCCTACGCCGCGCGGGGGTTGCTGGAGACCGCGACCGGCGCGGTCGAGGGCCAACTCGCGCCGCTGGTCGAACAAGCCGCCCAGGACCACCTGCATGCCGCGCTGGCCGAGGTGGAGCTGATCGCCTTCGACGACCCTGACTTCACCGAACTAGTCAACAAGGGCACCCAGGCGTTGAGCCACCTACGTTCGGCGGCCTCCAGCATCGGCGACCTGCTGGCAGCGCTGGTGGCCCTGGCCGCGGCGGTGGTGACCGCCGGGTTGCTGCATCCCCTGCTGGCCCCGGTCGTGTTCCTCCCGGCGATCCCGCGTGCCTGGTCGTCCATCCGCACAGCCAGGCAGTCCTATCTCTGGTTCCTGGCCATGACCTCCCGTGCCCGCCGCCTCGGCGTGGTCGGCGGGATGCTGACCAGTCGCGTGGACGCCGCCGAGATCCGAGCGTTCACCGCCGGGCCGCTGTTACTAGCCGAGCACCGCCACCTCAACGCCTCACTCACCGCCGATGCCATTGCGGTGGAACGGCGCAACGCCACCATCCGGCTACTCGGGCGCACCGTGGCCGGCATCGGCACCGGACTGGCCTACCTCCAACTCGGGGCGTTGATCTACACCGGGTCGCTCCCGCTCGCTGTGGCCGGCGCCGCCGCGCTGGCCATGCGCACCGCCGCCGCCGCGGTGGCCAACAGCGTCTACACCAGCAACCGTCTCTACGAACTGTCCTTCCATCTCGCCCTCTACAAGCGATGCCTCACCGACGCCACCACCCGCGCCCGCCACCCACCACCCACACCAGACCGAGACACTGCCACCAGCCCGGACCAACCCAACGCCGAACCGGCCACGCAGCCGAACCCAGGGCCACGCCGAAGCAGCGCCGAGAGCGACATCCGGAACGTCGCAGAGACCGAGGCTGGCGCGCGTCGCGGGACCACGTCGGTGGCGGCCAGTCCGAGGTGGCCCGGCTCCGGACTGACCGCTCATGGTCCGCGAGTGGTGGAGCTGCGTGGGGTGTCGTTCACCTACCCCGGCCAAGACCAACCCGCGGTGCGCGAGGTCGACCTGAGCCTGCGCGCGGGCCAGGTCACCGCCCTGGTCGGGGAGAACGGCTCGGGCAAATCCACCGTGGCCCGGCTCATCGCTGGGCTCTACCTGCCCGACACCGGCACCATCACCTGGGACAGCATCGACATCGCCACCATCGACCCCAACCACCTGCTCAACCAGGTCGCCATCGTGGGGCAGAACCCCACCCAGTGGCCGATGACCGCGGCGAACAACATCCGCATCGGCCGACTGCAACGACCCGACCCCGACGGCGCCCGCCTGGCCGACGCCGCCACCCGCGCCGACGCCCACACCGTCGCCGATGACCTGCCCCAACGATGGGACACCATGCTCTCCCCCCGCTTCCAAGGAGGACGCGACCTCTCCGGTGGCCAATGGCAACGGATCTCCGTGGCCCGCGCCCTCTACCGCGACGCACCCCTCGTCATCGCCGACGAACCCACCGCCGCCCTCGACGCCCGCGCCGAACACGCCGTGTTCACCACCCTGCGCGCCCTACCTACCACCACCCGACACCCCGCCCCACCACCCACGCCTGACAACCAGGGTCCAACGAACCACGCGGATCAGGCAGGGCGGATCAGTGTCCTGATCACCCATCGGCTGGCCAACGTCCGCAACGCCCACCACATCGTCGTCCTCAACGCCGGCCGCGTCACCGCCACCGGCACCCATGACCAGCTCATCGACACACCCGGCGACTACCGCGACCTCTACCAGCTACAAGCCAGGGCCTACCAAACCGGGAGCTGATCTCACAGCCGTGGCGGCGTTGTCCCTCGCCTGACCCCGCTGACCGGTAGCCGTCCCGAGACGCATCGTCGACCGCGTCGGGCCAGCTCCCGAGATCCGCGTCGCTACTCGGCTTGCGGCCCTGGCGCCTCCTCGACCGCCAGCGGCCCAGGCCCGCGCAGCCGTACCACGCCACCGTCGAGGTCGATGTCCCACTGTTCGCCGACCGGCTGACCGTCGCCGTCCACGCCGCTCTCGTCGCGCAGCTTCCGCCCTGGGAACAGCTCACCCAGCATACCCATGTCTGCACCGTAGCGCCGGACGGCAAGCCTGGCCACCGGTCTCTCCCGATGTGAGGCAACTGTTGCGGGCGTGTCGCGCTAAGCCGGGGCGATCCGGGGCGCGAGCGAGGGGATCACGCCGGTATGGCTCAACGACTTCCCGGTGGTCTCCGGCGCAAGCAGCTGCGACACGACCGCGCCGACCACACACATCGCCGCCCCGGCCACCATGCACCACGACAGTCCGATCGACTCGATCCCGATCGGGAGCAGGAAGGTGCCCACGGCGGCCCCGACCCGACTGAACGCGCTGGTGATGCCCACCCCGGTGGCCCGCACGTCGGTCGGGAACACCTCGATCGGGTAGACGGCGGTGAGGTTGCCCGCCATGGCGTTGAAGAACGCGAAGACCGCGAAGGCGCCGACCAGCGCCATCGGCGGTGCACCTGCCCACAGTCCGATCACCAGCAGCGCCACTGCCATGATCCAGAACGGGCCGATCAGCTGCTTGCGGCGCCCGATCAGCTCGATGGTCAGCATGCCGGCGATCGCCCCGATGAACGCAACGCCGTTGGCGAAGATCGTGCCGGCCATCTCGTTCAGCTTCAGCGACTCGAACACCTTCGGGGCGAACGTGAAGATGGCGAAGTACGGCGTCACCACGCAGATGTAGAAGGTGCTGACGAAGAAGGTGCGCGAGCGCATCCCCGGGGCGAACAGCTGCCGCCAGCCGGCCTCGCTCTTGCTGTCCGAGCCGTAGTCGGCCTCCGCCATGTGCTCCTCGCCGCCGAGGTAGCGGTCGATGATCACCCGGGCCTCCTCGGTGCGCCCGTGCAGCATCAACCACCGCGGCGACTCGGGCAGCCCGATGCGCAGCGCCAACACGACCAGCGCAGGGATCGCGCTGGTGGCCAGGGTCGCTCGCCAGCTCCAGCCGAGGCCGTCGAGCAGGCCGTAGGCCGCCGCAACCGAGACGAGGTAGCCGCCGTACCAGAACACGAGCATGTAGGACACCCGGCGACCGCGCCCGCGCGCCGGGACGAACTCCGAGAGCATCGACGAGCCGATGGAGTACTCAGCACCGATCGCGATGCCCAGCAGCAGCCGCACGACGAACAGCTGCCATCCCTCGTTCACGAACGACTGCAGCACGCCGAGGACGACGAACAGGCAGATGTCGACCAGGAAAAGCTGCTTGCGGCCGAACCGGTCGGTGAGGAAGCCGCCGATCGGCGCGCCGAAGAAGATGCCGATCAGCGAGGACGCCCCGATCAGGCCTGCCCACACCGGTGAGATCCCCAGCTCCTTCGACAGCGGCACCAGTACCACGCTCAGCAGACCGAGGTCGAAGCCGTCCAGCCCCTCGCCCCACGCGGTGGCCAGCGTCAAGCGCCGCAGGAAGCCCTTGTCACCGTATTCCTTCGTGCTCTTCGTGGCCTGGCTCAATGTTCCGTCCACCCTCGTCCGCAGCCGGCAGTGTTCACGCGACCATAACGACTTGATCAGCGAATCGCAGCCGGAACGTGGCCAGCCGGTCAGACGCGCCGGTCAGACGGTGGACAACGGCAGCGGCCGACGGGTGGCCGAACCCGGAGCCAGCGGGGCCGGCGAGCCGACATAGGTGGTGGTGCGCTGGCGAACCGGTCGGCCGGCGGCGGCGGCGATGCCGGTCAGCTCGGCCACACTGCGGGCCGAGCCGTTCTCCGAGCCAGCCATCCGACTGATCGTCTCCTCCATCAGGGTGCCGCCCATGTCGTCCGCCCCGCCGGCCAGGATCCGCGCCGAAAGGGTGTCGCCGAGCTTCACCCAGGAGCACTGGATGTGGTCGATCCGGCCGTGCAGCGCCAGCCGGGCGAAGGCGTGCACCGCGAGGTTGTCCCGCTCGGTGGGGCCGGGGCGGGCCAGCCCGGCGAGGTAGATCGGCGCGTTGTGATGCACGAACGGCAGCGGCACGAACTCAGTAAACGACGCCGAGCCGCCCTCGAGGGACCTGTCCTGCACGTCGGCCAGCGTGCGCAGGTGCCCCAACCAGTGTCGGGGCTCGTCAACGTGGCCGTACATCATCGTGGACGACGACGGGATGCGCAGCTCATGCGCCGTCGAGACCACCTCGATCCACTGCGCGGCCGGCAGCTTGCCCTTGGTCAGCACCCAGCGGATCTCGTCGTCCAGGATCTCGGCCGCCGTACCAGGGATCGAGCCCAACCCGGCCGCCTTCAGCTCGGCGAGCCACTCCCGGATCGACACCCCGGCCTTCGCCGCCGCAGACACGATCTCCATTGGGGAGAACGCGTGCACGTGCATCCCGGGCACCGCCGCGTGCACCGCCCGCACCAGGTCGGCGTAGAACGTCACCGGGAGCGCCGGGTCGATCCCGCCCTGCATGCAGACCTCGGTCGCGCCCGCCCACGCCGCCTCGACCGCGCGGGCGGCGACCTCGTCGAGGGACAACCGGAAACTGTCGGCGTCGCGCTCGCGCTGCGCGAACGCGCAGAACCGGCATCCCACGTAACAGACGTTGGAGAAGTTGATGTTGCGGTTTACCACGTAGGTCACCTCGTCACCGACCACCTCGGCGCGCAGCTCGTCGGCCAGCCGGCACAGCTCATCTAGCGCAGCGCCGTCGCAGGTCAGCAGGGCCAGCGCGGCGGCCTCGTTGGCCGGGTCGAGCAGCGCCGCCGGGTCGGACGAGGCGAGCCGGAACCCGGCCAGCACCTCGGATTCGAGCCGTGGCCCTGCCGCCAACCCAGCCGTCGGCGCCTGGAGCCCGGCCAGCTCGTCGCGTAGCTCGTCCCAGTCCCCGTACACCGAGGCGAAGTCCCCGCGCCGGTCACCGGTCCGCCCGGTGGTGTCGATGCTGGCCTGCAGGTCGGTGCGGCCGCTCGACTCGAACCCGCCGTCGGGCTCCTGCCATGGACGGCCGGTGACCTCAGCGTCGGTGTTCGCCAGCCCGGTCGCCGGATCGGCCAGCGCGGCCACGTGCGCGTGCAGCCGGGTGTCGATCCACGGCGAGCCCGCCAGCACGTACCTCGGGTACGCGGTCAGCCGCTCGCGCAGCACGAACCCGGCGGCCGCCGACCGTGCGGCCAGCTCGTCGATCGCCGGCCACGGGCGCTCCGGGTTCACGTGGTCGGCAGTCACCGGGGACACCCCGCCCCAGTCGTCGATCCCGGCCCGCAGCATCAGGGCGAACTCGGTGCCGACCAGGTTCGGCGGCGCCTGCAGCCGCATCTTCGGCCCGAGCACGATGCGGGCCACGGCGATCGTGGCGGCCAGATCGTCCAGCTTCGCATCCGGTGTGCCGGCCATCGCGGTGTCCGGCTTGGCCCGGAAGTTCTGCACGATCACTTCCTGTACATGCCCGTGCGCCCTGGCAGCCGACCGGATCGCGAACAGCGACTCCGCCCGCTCGACCCTGGTCTCCCCGATACCGATCAGGATCCCGGTGGTGAACGGCACCCCGACCCGGCCAGCATCGGTGAGGCACCGCAGCCGCACCGCCGGCTCCTTGTCCGGGCTGCCGTAATGCGGCCCGCCCGGCTCGGACCACAACCGAGTCGCGGTGGTCTCCAGCATCATGCCCATGCTCGGCGCCACCGGCTTCAACCTGGTCAGCTCGGCCCAGGACATCACCCCCGGATTCAGGTGCGGTAGCAGACCGGTCTCCTCGATCACCGCGATCGCGCTGGCCCGCACGTAGTCCAGCGTGGAGTCGTAGCCGCGAGCGTCCAGCCACTCGCGGGCCGCCGGCCAACGCTCCTCCGGGCGATCGCCCAGGGTGAACAGCACCTCCTTGCACCCCGCCGCCGCACCCTCCCGGGCGATCGCCAGCACCTCGTCGCGCTCCAGGAACGCCGCCGGCAACCGATACGGCACTCTTGCGAACGTGCAGTAGTGACAGCGATCCCGACACAGTCGGGTCAACGGGATGAACACCTTGCGGCTGTAGGTCACCACCCCCGGCCGGCCGGCATCGACCAGCCCGGCGTCCCGGACCCGCCCGGCCACCGTGAGCAGCTCGTCGAGCTGGGCGCCTCGGGCTGCAAGCAGTACGGCGGCTTCGTCGACATCCAGCGTCACGCCGTCGCCCGCCCGCCGCAGCGCTCGCCGCAGCGCCGACGCCGAGGGTTCCGACCCCGGGGATCCCAGCTCCGAGAGTCCCGGTTCCGATGGCAGGACCGGGACCGTTTCGAGTGCGGACGACAGATCAGCCACCCTCGCACACTAGCTCGCCGATGCCCGGTCAGCTGGGGGCGCACTTGTCCAGCGGCGGCGGCAGCGGGCGCAGGTACCTGTCAAGCGCCCAGTTGCCGTCGGAGAGCTTGCGGTAGCCGTTCTGCAGGGTCGTGGTCGCTCCGCGCTGGTCGCCGCGCTTCAGGTCGTACTTCGCGTTGGGCTGGGCGGCCGCATCGGGTTCGCCGCGCACCGGGAGCAGCTCCGTATCGACGACCGTGACCTGACACGTCGAGGTGAGCCCCTGGTCGGCCGCGAGCGTGCCCTTGTCGATCAGCGCCAGCAAGCCCAACACCAGCCCGAGCCCGAGCGCGAACGGCCACTTGCGGGTGAAGGTGATCTTGTCCCGCTCGGCCTTGCGCTTGCTTCTCCAGTCGTCGACTGCCTTGACCATCTCGGCTCCCCGCGCATGCCTTACTCGTGCCGCTCATGCCCTTCTCGTGTCTCGGCCTCGACCGCCGGGTCTCGACCTCCGACCCGCTGGGCCTCGCACGGGTGCCGCGAACCTGGCCACCGGGTGTGACGCTACCGCGTCGACCCTGTCTGGACGCGCCGAAGCGCGCGGGCACCGATAGCGTGTCGAGCTGGTGTCCGCGCTCCCCCACACCGTCCCACAATCGACAGCAGACAGGTCAGAAGCGGCAATGAAGGTCATCTACACCTACACCGACGAGGCGCCGGCGCTGGCGACCCACTCGTTCCTGCCGGTCGTCGAGGCATTCGCCGGGAAGGCCGGGGTGGACGTCGAGGTTCGTGACATCTCGCTGGCCGCGCGCATCCTGGCCCAGTTCGCGGACCGACTCACCGGCACCCAGCGGGTGCCGGACTCCCTCGCCGAGCTCGGTGAGCTGGCCAAGACGCCCGCCGCGAACATCATCAAACTGCCGAACGTCAGCGCGTCGCTCCCGCAGCTCAAGGCCGCGATCACCGAGCTGCAGAGCGCCGGCTACGACGTGCCGGCCTACCCGGACAATCCCACCACCGATGCTGAGCGGGCGGCCCGCGCCGCATATGACGCGGTGAAAGGCAGCGCGGTCAACCCGGTGCTGCGCGAGGGCAACTCCGACCGCCGCGCCCCGGCGTCGGTGAAGAGCTTCGCCCGCAAGCACCCGCATTCGATGGGCGCCTGGTCACCGGAGTCGTCCTCGCACGTCTCGACCATGAGCGACGGTGACTTCCGGCATTCTGAGACCTCGGTCACCATCGATGAGGCGACCACGCTGTGCATCGAGCACCTGGCCACCGACGGCGCGGTGACCGTGCTCAAGCAATCGCTGCCCGTGCTTGCCGGCGAGATCGTGGACGCCGCAGTGATGCGGCGGGCGCCGCTACAGGCGTTCCTGGCCGACCAGATCGCCGACGCCAAGGCCAAGGGCGTGCTGTTCTCTGTGCACCTGAAGGCGACGATGATGAAGGTCTCCGACCCGATCATCTTCGGCCACGCCGTGCAGGAGTACTTCGCCGACGTGTTCGCCACCTATGGCGCGGACCTCGACTCGGTCGGCGCGGATGCCAACGACGGCCTGGCAAGCGTCCTCACCGCACTCGTCAAGCTGCCTTCGGAGAAGAGCGCAGTCATCGAGCAGGCCATCGCCGCCGCCTATCAGACCGGGCCGGCGCTGGCCATGGTCGACTCGAGCCGGGGCATCACCAACCTGCACGCGCCAAGCGACATCATCATCGACGCCTCGATGCCGGCGGCGATCCGCACCTCTGGCCAGATGTGGAACGCGTGCGACAAGCTGCAGGACACCAAGTTCGTCATCCCGGACTCGTGCTACGCACCGGTGTACGCCGAGACGGTCGATCACTGCCGTGAGCACGGCGCGTTTGACCCGACCACGATGGGCACCACCCCGAACGTCGGGCTGATGGCGCAGAAGGCCGAGGAGTACGGCAGCCACGACAAGACCTTCGAGATCAGCGCGGCCGGCACGGTCCGGGTGGTCTCCGCGTCCGGGGAGGTGCTGCTCTCGCACGACGTCGCGGAGGGCGACATCTGGCGGGCCTGCCAGGCCAAGGACGCCCCGATCCGGGACTGGGTGCGGCTGGCCGTGGAGCGGGCAAGGGCCACCGGCGCCCCGGCGGTGTTCTGGCTGGATGAGACTCGCGGCCATGACGCCCAGGTGCTGTGCAAGGTGCGGGCGTACCTGCCCGAGCACGACACCGCCGGGCTGACCATCGAGATCCTCCCCGTCGGCGAGGCCACCCGCTACACCCTGGAACGGGCCCGCAAGGGCGACGACACCATCTCGGTGACCGGCAACATACTGCGCGACTACCTCACCGACCTGTTCCCGATCCTGGAGCTTGGCACCAGCGCCAAGATGCTCTCGATCGTGCCACTGATGAACGGCGGCGGGCTCTTCGAGACCGGGGCCGGCGGCTCGGCGCCCAAGCACGTACGGCAGCTGGTGAAAGAGAACCACCTGCGCTGGGACTCGCTTGGCGAGTTTCTCGCGCTTGCGAAGGCCTTCGAGTTCCTGGGGGACAAGACCGACAACGCCCGCGCGACGTTGCTCGGCAAGACCCTCGATGCGGCCACCGGGAGGGTGCTGGAGGAGGGCCGCTCCCCGTCCCGCAAGGTCCATGAGCTCGACAACCGGGGCAGCCACTTCTACCTGGCGCTGTACTGGGCGCAGGCCCTGGCCGAGCAGACCGACGACGCGGACGCGGCCGCGCTGTTTGCCCCGCTGGCGCAGCGGCTGGCCTCGGACGAGCAGCAGATCGTCACCGAGCTGAACGCCGTGCAGGGCGAGCCGGTCGATCTCGGCGGCTACTACCACGTGGACAAGGCCAAGACGGACACCATCATGCGGCCGAGCCCGACCCTCAACGCCGCGATCGACGAGTTCTGACCCGTTATCCGCTCGCGGTGATCCGGCCGAGTGCGGTGCACTGACGCCATGACCCCCGCCGACATCCCAGCCGACATCCCAGCCGATATCTCCGTGGACACAGTGACCGGCGGCCTGCTCGAGGAGATGCTCGTCGGCGGTTACGTCCGCCAGCAGCGACACCCCGAGCTGCCGCTGCGGATCTTCAACTACACCGAGCGCGCGGTGTACGAACGGGTGTGGAACGTCGCGACCCGGCGGTGTCGCGGCCTGGTGGTGGACGCCGACGGGGTGGTGCGCGCCCGGCCGTGGCCGAAGATGTTCAACCTCGGCGAGCCGGACGCGTCGGCACTGGACGGGTCCGAGCCGGTGGTCGCCACCGACAAACTCGACGGTTCACTTGGTGTGCTGTTCCCGGTACCAGGGGGCTGGGCGGTCGCGACGCGAGGCTCGTTCGTCTCCGACCAGGCTCGGCACGCCACCGCGATCTGGCATCGGGAGTACGCGGCGAAGTTCACCCCGACGCCCGGCGTCACGGTGCTGGTGGAGATCGTCTATCCGGGCAACCGGATCGTGCTCGACTACGGCGACCGGGACGAGCTGGTCCTGCTCGGCGGTGTGGAGATCGCCACCGGCCGCAGCGTCGAGGTGTCCGGCTGGCCGGGTAGTGTCGCGGCCCGCTTCGAGTACCGCACGCTCGCCGACGCGTTCGCCGCACCACCGAGGGCCGGCGCGGAAGGCATGGTGCTGCACGTGCCGCGGACCGACGAGCGGGTCAAGCTCAAGCAGACCGACTACGTCGCGCTGCACCGGCTGATCTTCGGGCTGACCGCGCGGCGGGTGTGGGAGCGGCTGGCGGTGGCCGCCGCGCACAGCGACAACCCGGACGCACCGGTGAAAGAGATCGCCCGGATGCTGCGGCTGGCCCCTGCCGACGCCGCCGCGATCCTGGAGACGGGCGCGGCGTGGTGGGAGGAGGTGCGCCGGAAGCTGCCCGAGGAGTTCCACGACTGGCTCGAAGAGACGGCCGCTGAGCTACGGACACAGGCTGTCACGGTGCGGGACGCGGCGTTGGCCCGTGCATTGGAGCTGGGTGGGCTGCCTCGCCGCGACGCCGCCGCCGCACTGACGAACGACCCGAATCGAGGCCTGGTGTTCGCCGCGCTGGACGGGAAACCGATCGTCGCGCGGGCCTGGGCAGCGGTGCGTCCCGAGCACGAGCGACCGCTGCTGCAACGCGGCGAGGACGTCGCGTAGTCCTGGCTCGGTCTTCGCGCGACCCGCACTGAGTCCTGGGCCCGCCCCGCGGCAGTCGTATGTTATGGTGATGTTATGTCAGCGGTTCGCATCACCCTGAGTGTTCCCGAAGGGCTCGCCGACCGGATCAAGAAAGCGTCCGGCGAGGGCACCGTGTCGGGCTGGGTCGTCAAGGTCATCGAGGAGTACTTCGCCGAGGACGAGGAACTGGAGCGCCAGTTCGACGAGTGGCTCGACGCACACCCGGTGGACGAGGAGATCAAGCGCGAAGTGGATGCGGTGCTGGAGAAGGCACTCGGGATCCGCCGTGAGCGGGGAGCCGCGTGACTCGTCGAGGCTTGGTGCTCGACGCCGGCGCGTTCATCGCTGTCGAGCGGGGCGACCGCAAGATGTCCGATCTCTCCGAGTCGATCCGTGAGTACGACATTCCCCTCGCCACCTCCGCCGGCGTCGTTGCCCAGGTCTGGCGGGGCGGAGCGCACAAGCAGGTCCCGATCGCCTTCCTGCTGCGCCGGACCGACATCGTCGACCTGACCGATCTCGAAGCCCGTTCCGTCGGCAAGCTCCTCGGCATGTCGGGCACCAGCGATCCCGTCGACGCCCACGTGGCCCTGATCGCCCGCACCCGTGACTGGCCGGTCCTCACCTCGGACCCCGACGACCTGCACGCGATCGAGCGGTCCCTGGAGCTGTACGAGGTCTAGACTCGATCGTTGTGCTTGCGCCCTACCCCCAGTTGGTCCGAGCCGGGTTTCGGCGCTATGCGACCTACCGGCAGGCCGCGCTGGCAGGCTTGGCCACCAACGTGGTGTTCGGCCTGCTGCGGGCCGCCGTGCTCACTGCGGTGCTGGCCGAGCGTGGCACGGTCGCCGGGTACGACACCGCGACCGCTCTCGCCTACGTCTGGCTCGGTCAAGGCCTGATCAGTGTTGTGCTGCTGTGGGGTGACAGCGAGCTGTCACAGCGGATCCGGACCGGTGACGTGGTGATCGACCTGGGCCGGCCCTGGGATCTGCAGGGCGCCCTGCTGGCCGGCGATCTCGGCCGCGCCGGGTACGCGATCGGGATCAGGCTGCTGCCGCCGGTGGCGTTCGGTGCGGTGTTCTTCCCGTTCCGCTGGCCGCAGCGGCCGGTGACCTGGGTGTTCTTCGGCTGCTCGGTGCTGCTCGCGGTGGTGGTCAGCTTCGGCATCCGACTGCTGCTCAACGTGAGCGCGTTCTGGCTGCTCGATGCCCGAGGGGTGATCGCCGTCTGGGGCGTCGTCGCCGGGGTGCTGAGCGGGTTGATACTGCCGCTGGGCTGGTTCCCCGGGTGGGCGCGGGCGATCCTGAGCTGGACGCCGTTCCCGGCGCTGTTCCAGACCCCGATCGACGTGTTCACCGAACGCGGCGACGCTCTCGGGCTGCTCGGTCAGCAGCTCGGCTGGGCCGCCGCGCTGGTGCTTGCCGGCCGGGTCGCGCTGACCGGCGGCGCCCGGCGGCTGGTGGTACAGGGTGGCTGAACCGACGGCGTCCGCCCTGATCTACCCGCGCATCGTCGCGTCCCGCTTCCGTAGCCAGCTCGCCTACCGGACCTCGTTCGCCCTCAACCTGATCGCTCAGCTACTGGCTCAGGCCACCGAGCTGGTGGTGATCCTGGTGATCTTCACGCAGGTCAGAACGCTCGGCGGGTTCTCTTCGGCCGAGGTGTTGCTGATCTACGGGCTGGCCGCCACCGCGTTCGGGCTGGCCGACCTGTGCGTCAGCCAGATCGAGGAACTGCCCGAGCTCATCCGCACCGGGGAGTTCGACGTCATGCTCCTTCGCCCGCTCGGCACCCTGACTCAGGTGCTGACCTCCGACGTTGGGCTGAAGCGACTGGGCCGGGTCGCGGTCGGGTTGGGCGTGCTCGGCTGGTCGTTGACCACCTTTGAGGTGGACTGGACGCCGCTCCGGGCCCTGGTGGCGCTCAGCGCACCACTGGTCGGGGCGGTGATCCTGGGCTCGATGTGGGTGGTGGCCACCGCGGTGTCGTTCTGGCTGGTCGACGCCCGCGAGCTGGCCAACTCGGTCACCTACGGGTCGAACTTCGCCACCTCGTACCCGATCACGATCTACCGACCGTGGCTGCGGCGGGTGATGTGCTTCGCGGTACCGGGAGCGTTCGTGGCCTACTTCCCGGCGTTGGCGCTGCTTGGGCGGCCGGACCCGCTCGGGCTGCCCGAGGCGCTGCGATACAGCCCGCCGCTGGTCGCGGTGCTGGCGGTGGGGGTAGCGGCACTGGTCTGGCGGGCGGGGGTTCGACACTACCAGGGGACGGGGTCATGACGATCATCCGGGCCGAGGGGCTGCGCCGCGACTTCATCGTCGGTGCCCGCCCTCGGCGGCGCCGGGTGCGGGCGGTAGCCGATGTGACGCTGTCCATCGCGGCGGGTGAGGCCGTCGGCTTCCTCGGCCCGAACGGTGCCGGCAAGTCGACCACGATCAAGATGCTGACCGGGGTGCTGGTGCCGACCGCCGGGTCCGCCACGGTCTGCGGACTCGATCCGGTCCGGCAACGCCGGGAGCTGGCGCGGCGGATCGGGGTGGTGTTCGGCCAGCGCAGCCAGCTGTGGTGGGACCTGCCGCTGGCGGAGAGCTTCGAGCTGCACGGCGCCATCCACCGGGTGCCGACGGCGGCCTACCGGGAGCGGCTCGACGAGTGCGTGCAGCTGCTCGACATGGCCAGCTTCCTTGCCACCCCGGTGCGGCAGCTGTCGTTGGGGCAGCGCATGCGTGGCGAGGTGACCGCCGCGTTGCTGCACTCCCCCGAGCTGCTGGTGCTCGACGAACCGACGATCGGGCTCGACCTGGCCAGCAAGGAACGGCTGCGCACGTTCCTGTCCTCGGTGAACGCCCGTGGCGAGGTCACGCTGCTGCTCACCACCCACGACCTGCTCGACGTCGAACGGCTCTGTCGGCGGATCGTGGTCATCGATCAGGGCCGGGTGCTGATCGACGACGAGCTGACCGCGCTGCGGGCTCGTTTCGGTGGGCACCGCTGCCTGGTGGTGGAGCTGGTCGAGCCGGCGGCCACGCTGGTCGGGCTCCCCGGTGTGGTGAGCGTGCGCGTCGAGGCGCAGGGGCTGCGGCAACGTCTGGAGTTCGACTCGAGTACCTCGGCCGCCGAGCTGATCGCTTGTGTGGCCGCCCGGGTGCCGCTGCGCGACGTCGCGGTCGCCGAGCCGTCCATCGAGGATCTGGTCCGCACGCTGTACGCAGGCGACGGTTCCCCGACCCTCTAGCACCTCAGGCCAGCGACCGGAGACTCTCCGCGCTCGACTCGTCAGCCGGGAAGAACGACTCGATCGCCAACTCGGCCAATGTCACGTCCAGCGGAGTGCCCAGCACCGATGTCGTGCTGAACAGCGACAGCTTGCCCTGGGCCGTTCGGTAGCGCAGCGGGACCACCAGCACATCCGCCGCCCCTGGGAGTTCGATGTCGGGACCGGGTTCACGGCATGGGTATCCGGCCAGCTCGGTGCCCAGCCGGTGCAGCTCCTGGTCGCCGGTGGCCTCGGCCTGGTGGCGCAACCGGCCCAGCACGTGCGCTCGCCACTCGCCATGGTCGACGATTCGGGGAGCCATACCGCGTGGGTGCAGCGACAGGCGCAGGACGTTCAGCGGTGGAGCCAGCAGATCGGCGTCGGCACCGGCCAGGAACAGTGTCACCGCCGGGTTGGCCTCCACCAGGTTCCAGTGCCGGTCCACCAACAGCACGGGGAACGGCTGGTGCGCGGTGATCAACCGCCGGAGCGCCCGGCGCACCGGGGCCATCGCCGGATCGTCGAGGTCGTGCTCCGGATACAACGGCGCGTACCCGCCCGCCAGCAACAACCGGTTGCGCTCCCGCAGCGGCACGTCGAGCTGCTCGGCCGGCCGCAGGATCATCTCCGGCGTGGGCCTCGACCGTCCGTCTCGATGTAGCTGAGGTGCCGGGTGGACACGCGTGGCGGATCGACGGGCGGCCAGCCTGACCGAGATCTGGGCGGCCGACGGCAGCTACGTCGACCCGCTCGTCTCGGCGGCAGGCCGGGAGGCGATCGACGCCACCGACGACGTGCAGCGGCGGTTCCCGGAGTTTTCGTTCGGTTGACCGGGGCGGTGGAGGCGCACCACCTCCTGGTCCGCTTCAGCTGGGAGCTGGGCCCCGAGGGGACCACCGAAGCACCGATCGCCGGATCGGACGTGGCGGTGCTGGCCGCCGAACGGGACGCTGCGTGACGTGCACGGCTTCCTGGACCGGGGTACCGGGCTGTTCTCACGGGTGGGGTCGAACGTGCTGACACCGGCGCGTTCGGCACCTCCCGGCCGGCGTCACTGCACGATGAACGGGGTGCGCGGGACCGTGGACGCGAGCACCACCACCAGCACCCCGAGCCCGAGGTAGCACAGCACATCCATGGCCTGGCTGCGCACCGCCAGCAGCCCGGACCGGTCCGGCGGCAGCAGCACCCGGGCAACCCCGGCGACCAGCAGTGCGCCACCGATCAGGGTGGTGCCCTGCCGCCAGTGCTCGGCCAACACCCGGGCAAAGCCCACCCCCGCGATCAGCAGCACAACGGCCATCGGAAGCTGCGGCGGCAACCGGTCGGTCGGCCGATTCCGCCGCCCGTGCGCCCGCCCGCCCGGCCTCACCAGACCCACCCAAACCCCCCTCGCCGAGTGGTGATGCACGCGCTCACGCAGCACCCGTGGGCTCGACGCAGGGGCCCGGGCGGCTGCGTGAGCACCAGAAGAGCTGCGTGAGCGGTCGTCACGGCGTCAAGCTCCGTTCGGCGGCCTCGACAACGTTGGCCAGCAGCATGGCTCGGGTCATCGGGCCTACTCCGCCGGGCATCGGCGCCAGGTAACCGGCCACCTCGGCCACCTCTGGAGCCACATCACCGACCAGCCCAGACTCGGTGCGGGTGACGCCCACGTCGAGCACCGCCGCGCCCGGCTTGACCATTTCGGGGGTGACCAGACCGGTCCGCCCGGTGGCCGCCACCACGATGTCGGCCCGGCGCACCTCTTCGGCGAGGTCCTTGGTGCCGGTGTGGCACAGCGTCACGGTCGCGTTCTCCGAGCGGCGCGACAGCAGCAGCCCCAGCGGGCGACCCACCGTCACACCTCGCCCCACCACGGTCACCCGGACGCCCGCCAGCGGCACGTCGTAGCGGCGCAGCAGTTCGACGATCCCGCGCGGGGTGCACGGGAGCGGACCGTTCTCCATCAGCACCAGCCGACCCAGGTTGACCGGGTGCAGCCCGTCCGCGTCCTTCTCCGGGTCCACCCGCTCCAGCAGCGCCCCGGCGTTCAGCTGATCGGGCAGCGGGAGCTGGATGATGTAGCCGGTGCAGCTCGGGTCGGCGTTCAGCTCGTCGACCACCGCCTCCACCTGGGCCTGGGTGGCATCGGCGGGCAGCGCACGCTGGATGGACGTGATGCCGACCTTGGCGCAGTCGCGGTGCTTGCCCCGGACATAGGAGTGCGACCCAGGGTCGTCGCCGACCAGCACGGTGCCGAGGCCGGGCACGACGCCGCACTCACGGAGTGTCTCGATGCGTCCCCGCAGCTCCTCGAGGATCGTGTCCAGGGTTGCTTTGCCGTCCAGCAGCGTCGCGGTCACCACCCCATCCTCGCATCACCGGCGGCCGACGCGTCCCGTCGGGACCGTGGGACTCGGCCGCGGCGGACGGGTCAAGGCCGCGATGGCGGCAGCCACCAGCGTCAACGCCGTGCCGATGAGGGTGACCGCGGTCAGCGGGTACCGGCCGGAGGGCGCAAGCAGGTCCAGCAGCACCGAGGCCACCAGTTGACCGGCCACCAGGCCGAGCCCGAGCAGCAGAACTCCGATGCGGCGGACCAGCACGACCATCGACCCGATGAAGCCCATCCCCCGCTCGGTCAGCCCCTGCGAGGCCACCAGCAGCGCGCCGAAGAACCGCCGGTGAAATGCCATCACCGCATCCGACCCTGGACAAAATGCCGGTGCCAGTGACGAAGGCGGCGAGCAGACCCAGCCCTCGGCGCAGCACGGCATCAGGCGGCCTGTCCATATGAGGTCGGGTCCGGTCGGTGGCGATCATCTGTGTCCATCGTGCCAGTTGGCTCCGTTCAGCGACGCTCACCGAAAGTCCCGGGAGCGGACCGGAACCCGCAGCGACAGTCGCTCCAGCCGGTCGGCGAGCAGGTTCAGCACCCCTTCCGGGCTGCGCTCCAACTGCCCACGCACGACCAGTGCCGCGGCACCCATCGCCACCCTCCGGTATCGGGTCCACAGGCCCGGTGAGCACACCACGTTGAGCATGCCGGTCTCGTCCTCCAGGTTCAGGAAGGTGACTCCGCCCGCAGTGGCCGGCCGCTGGCGGTGCGTCACCAACCCGCCGACCCGAATCCGGGTGCCGGCGTCCACCCCCGGCAACCCGGTGATCGGTATCGCGCCTTCGGCCGTCAACCGCTCTCGGAGATGCTCGATGGGGTGGCTGTCCGGGCTGATCCCGGTTGCCCACACATCGGCGATGGTCACCTCCGCCTCGGTCATCCCGGGCAGCGGCGGCGCCCGCAGCCCCACCTCGGTACCGGGCAGCTGGGTCGGTCGCTGCGCGGCCACCACGCCGGCCGCCCACAACGCCGCCCGCCGGTCCACCCCGAAGCAGCCGAACGCCCCCGCGGTGGCCAGTGCCTCGGCCTGCGGCACGGTCAACCGCACCCGCCGCGCCAGGTCTGCCAGGTCGGTGTAGCGGCCGTGCTCTCGGCGCTCAGCCTCGATGGCACCCGCCAGTTCGTCCCCGACCGAGCGCACCCCGGACAGCCCGAGCCGGATCGCGGGACCCGCAGCACCCAATGTCGACTCCCGGCCGGCACCGTCCCTACCGCCACCGTTCCCACCGACACGGACCTCGCCGATATGGGCCTCACCGCGACCGGCATCGACCGAGTCGGTGTCCTGACCGGCGCCGACCTCGTTTACCGGCTCCAGGCCCGCGTCCGCACCGGAGCGGTTGACGTCCGGACCGTAGACCCGCACCCCATGCCGGCGGGCGTCGGCAACCAACGAGCTGGGCGAGTAGAAACCCATCGGTTGGGAGTTCAACAGCGCCGCACAGAACGCGGCCGGATAGTAATACTTGAACCAGGAGCTGTAGTAGACCAGCGAGGCAAAGCTGATCGAGTGGCTCTCCGGGAAGCCGAAGTTGGCGAACGCCAGCATCTTCTCGAAGATCTTGGTGGCCACCTCGCCGGTGATGCCGTTGGCGGCCATGCCGGCGTAGAACCGCAGCCGCAGCCGCTCCATCTTCTCCGTCGAGCGCTTGGATCCCATTGCCCGGCGCAGCTCGTCGGCGTCGGCGGCAGAGAACCCGGCCACGTCGACCGCGATCTGCATCAGCTGCTCCTGGAACAGCGGTACCCCCAGCGTCTTGCGCAGCGCCTTCTCCAGCTGCGGGTGGTCGTAGGTCTCTTTCTCCTGCCCGTTGCGCCGTCGGATGTAGGGGTGCACCGACCCGCCCTGGATCGGCCCGGGACGGATCAGCGCAACCTCTATCGCCAGGTCGTAGAAGGTGCGGGGCCGTAGCCGGGGCAGCGTGGCGATCTGGGCCCGGGACTCCACCTGGAACACCCCGACCGAGTCGGCCGCACACAGCATGTCGAAGACGCACGCGTCATTCGGCTGGAGCTCGTGCAATCGCACCCGCCGCCCGTGGAACCCGGCGACCAGGTCGATCATCTTGTGCAGCGCGGTCAGCATGCCCAGCCCGAGCAGGTCGAACTTGACCAGGCCCGCGGCGGCGCAGTCGTCCTTGTCCCACTGCACGACGCTGCGGTCGGCCATCCGGGCCCACTCCACCGGCACCACTTCGGACACCGGCCGATCGCAGATCACCATCCCCCCGGAATGGATGCCCAGGTGCCGGGGGAACCCCAGTAACTGGTCGGCCAGCGCGCGAACGTTTTCCGGAATGCCATCCGGGTCGGCCCAGGAGCCCCGGTCGGCCGGAGAACCATCCCGGTCGGCCGGCGAGCCGTCCGTCCCCAAACTCTGCCCCGTACCGTGACGTGGTGCAGCGGTGCCGTGGCGTGGAACGGCTGGTCCCCAGCGGTCGATCTGTTTGCTCCAGGCGTCCTGTTGCCCCTGTGAGAACCCGAGCGCCTTGGCCATGTCGCGGACCGCCGAGCGGGGTCGGTAAGTGATCACGTTGGCCACCTGCGCGGTGTGCGTGCGCTCGTAGCGCTCGTAAACGTACTGGATGACCTCCTCCCGCCGGCCGGACTCGATGTCCAGGTCGATGTCGGGGTAGCCGTCCCGGGCCGGGGACAGGAACCGTTCGAACAGCAGCCCGTGCCGCACGGCGTCCACCGCCGTGATGCCCAACGCGTAGCAGACCGCCGAGTTGGCTGCCGACCCCCGGCCCTGGCAGAGGATGTCCTGCTCCCGGCAGAATCGGACGATGTCGTGCAGGATCAGGAAGTAGCCGGGGAAGTTCTTCTTCTCGATGATCGCCAGCTCGTGCTTGACCATCTCGACGGCCTCGGGGTATTCCGCGTGGCTGCCGTACCGATCGGCCACGCCACGCCAGGTCAGCTCACGCAGCAGCTCCGTCTCGGAACGGCCTTGCGAGTCGCTGAATGGCGGTAGGTTCGGCGCCACCAGACGCAGTTCGAAGGCCAGCTCACGGCCCAATGCGGCGGCCCGCGCGACCGCTCCGGGATAGCGCGCCTCGAAACGGGCGGCCATCTCCGCGCCACTGCGCAGATGGGCCGAACTGGTGGCTGGCAGCCACCCGTCGACGTCGTCGAGCCTTCGGCGGGCTCGGACCGCAGCCAGCGCGGTGGCCAACGGATACCCTTTCGGGGTGGCGTAGTGCACCGCGTTGGTGGCCACCGTGGGGAGCCCGGCGTTGGCTGCCAACTCGGCCAGTGTGTCGTTGCGCTCGGTGTCGGTGGGCAACCCGTGGTCGGTGAGCTCCACCGCCACGTTGTCGGCGCCGAACAACTCGACGAGACGGCTCAGCTCGCGCGCGGCGGCCTCGGCACCGTGCTCGGCCAGCGCCCGCCGGACCGCACCCTTGCGGCAACCGGTCAGCACCATGACGTGCCCGGCGAGGTCGGCGGCGACCTCGGGCAGATGGTAGATCGGCCTGCCCTTCTGTTTGCCCCGCAGCTGGGCGGTGCTGATGGTGTGGCACAGCGCGCGGTAGCCCTCCGGACCCCGGGCCAGGGCCAGCAGATGGCGGCCCACCGGATCCGGCACCCCGTTCTGCGGGCCGGGCAGGCCCAGGCTCAGCTCAGCACCGAAGATCGAGCCGATACCCAGCTCAGCGGCCGCCTCGGCAAACCGCACCACCCCGTACATACCATCGTGGTCGGTGAGCGCGATCGCCTCCAAGCCCAGCCGAACGGCCTGCTCGACCAGCTCCTCCGGATGGCTGGCCCCGTCCAGAAAGCTGAAGTTGGAGTGGCAGTGCAGCTCGGTGTACGGCACTGGGCCTACCAACGCTGGGCCGACCAGCGGCCTTATCGAGGCGGACGGCTGGTACAGCTCGCGCTTACGGGACCAGGCCGGGCTGTCGCCGCCGTCGCCAGGCACGACGTCATCGGTCCCGCCGGCACCAGACCCGCGATCGCCGGGTGCGGGACCCGCTGCGGCGCCAGTCAGGCGGGTGCCCGACTTGCCGGACAGCACTCGCTCCAGCTCCGCCCAGCTTTCAGCACGAGCCACCGCCGGCCACGCTGGCATGTCAGCCAACAACCCGTCCGGCAGATAGGTCGACCATGCCTCCGCCACTGCGGGGACATGAGTACCTGGCTCGACGAGGCGACTATTATCGAACATATGTTCGATAATATCACGTCTTTCCCGTGGCGTCGTTCCGCAGCGCCCTCAGCGAGACTCAAACCGGTGAGTCGTGACCGGGTGGTCAGCGCCAGGGATCGCCCAGCGGAAGAACAGCGGCGGTCGTCAGCCGAGCAAGCGCCGCGCCGAGACAGAACCGCGGCACACACCTAAGGTCAGGTAGCCCGCGAGACACGAATCCGACTTGCCCACGGAGACCACCCGATGATCACCCCGGATTCCAAACAGCCGAAGTGGGCCGGTGAGCGCATTCAGATCGTCGATTACGACCCAGCCTGGGTTGACAACGGAGTTCGCGAGCGTGTCCGCGTGCAAGACCTGCTCAAACCATGGCTGACCGGTGAGGTCGAGCACATCGGTTCGACTGCGGTCCCCGGCCTGGCCGCGAAGCCGATCATCGACTTGCAGGCACCCGTCTCAGATCTCAGCGCCTCCGACGCGGTCGCAGCCGTCCTCGCTCCACACAGCTGGCACTACGTCCCCCCGGAGCTGGACCAGCGGCCCTACCGCCGGTTCTACGTCAAGGTCGTCGACAACCGACGCGCCGCGCACCTGCACCTGATGTCGACCGCCAGCGCCCGCTGGCACCAGCAACTCGCCTTCCGCGACGCTCTGCGCGCCGATCCCGACCTGATCCGCGCCTACGCTCGGCTCAAGACTGATCTCGCCGTCCGCCATCGCAACGACCGCGAGGCCTACACGGTGGGAAACGACGGTTCGTGGAGCACGTTCTTGGCTGCACTCCCTGAGCCGGGGCACGGGAACGAGGTCCTCAGCGCCGGTGCACTGAGACCACCTCGTACAACCCCGGCCGCGGTCCTGCTCGACAGTGAAGATGTTGATCAAAGTCACGCCTGGCGCGTCGACCCTGATCTCGGTACTGGTGAACATCCACTTCTCCTTTGCTTCACGGCTCAGGTGGCGACGGCCGGGTGCTGGTCGGGACCACCCGAGTCAAGGTTCTCGACCACCCTGGACAGCAGATCCATCAAGTTCTGGACCTCGACGTCACTGAGCCCGCCGGTAGCATCGGCGTTGACCGAGTCGGCGGCCGCCACCAGCGCAGGCCGCAACGCCCGACCCCGTGCGGTCAGCTCGACCAGCGACCGCCGCCCGTCGGCCGGGTCGGGGCTGCGGCTGATCAAGCCGTCCCGCTGCATCCGGTTGAGTGTGTTGGCCATGGTCGGCTGCTCGATCCGGACGAGATGGCAGAGCTCCGTCTGAGTACGCCCCTCCCGCTCGTACAGCGCCAGCAACGCCGGAAACTGGCCAGGCACCACGCCGTGCGCCGCGATCCGACGCCGCAAGGCCTGCTCGAGCAGCCTGGCCAGCAGGTTGACCTGGTAACCCAACGAGGCGTGCCGGCTGAACCGGGCCAGCCGCGACGCACCGTCGTTCACGGGCTTGCCGCCTGTCATGAGCCTGCCTTCGTCGCGTATAGCTTGCTATGTAATAGACCATAGCAAGCTATCTGTTGTCAATGGTCGTCAGTCGTAACGCCCGGTGACCGACCACCCCCCTTCCCGACAGACCAGCAACAGCGCCATCTCACCCACCGCCTTCACCTCGCCCGGCTCGACCAGCACCACCTGCAGCCGACTACCCCGCCATGCCGCTGCGTCCCACCAGCGCTGGTCGATCGGCCAGGGCCCGGCCCAGCCAGCCACCGGGAGGGCTCGGCGACCGTCGACCGCCACCCACGCGGGAGCCGCGCTGATCTGGTGCCGCTCGTCCACCCGGACCGGACGCCGAATGGCGTCCAACACCTCGACCGGCGTCGGGCAGGACAACACCGTGGTCGGCGAGGGTGCCGGCAACCGACCTGGCCACGGCGGCTCCGACAGGCCGACGGCCGCATCACGAGACCCCGGGCATTCATCCCCCCATGGCACCAGCCGGACCCGCTCCCCCGGATCCCGGCCGCCACCGAGCACGGCGGTGCACACCGCTTCCGGGCCGAGCAACGCCTGCACCCGGACCAGTGCCCGACCGGCTCGTTCGTCGGCGGCCCCGACCTCGCCCCAGAGACCCAGCTGCAGGGTGCCGGCCTCGACCACTTCTTCCCCGGACAACCGCAGCAGCCCGATACCCCCGGACCGGGACGCCGCGACCCCGGCCCTGGTGAGCCAGGCATCGAGCTGCCAACGCACCCGGTCGACCGTGCCGGCCGGCGTCAACGGGTTCGCGCAGCGCCAGACCCTGGCCAGCTCCGATCCGTCGAGCGTGCGGGCCTGGATGCCCAGTCGGGTGCAAGCCAGACCCTGACCGGCCAACAACACGTGCAGTTGGTCGGCGAGCGCCCGGGAGGCAAAGGCGGCCGCGTCGACCCGGGTGACCGGTGGGTCGAGCTCGACGGAGACGGCCAACTCCTCGCCCACCCGCCGACGCGCCGGCGGACGGGGGTCCAGGCCACGCGCCAGCCGGTGTGCCAGCACCGCATCGGCGCCGAACCGGGAGGCCACGTCGACCGCCGGCAGCGCCGCGAACGACCCCATGTTGAGCAGGCCGAGCCGACGGAGCAGGCTGATCAGCTCGGCCCGGTCCACGTCCGGCTCCAGGCCGAGCTCCTCAATAGGTAGCGGGGCGAGGAACCGCGCGGTGCTTTCCGGCGCCACCACCACCCCTCGCCGGGCTGCCAGGGTAGCCCCGAACAACCCGTCCGCGATACCGACCTGGCACTCCACGCCGACCTGTCCGGCAACCTGGTCGATCAGTCGTTCGGCGGCCGGGCGGTCGCCACCGAAGTAACCAACCGGACCCCGAGCGGATAGCGCGACCAGCCCGGGACGAACCACCTCCACCCCGGGAGCGAGCTCCTCTACCGCCAGCGCGACCCCCTCGAACGCCCGGGCATCGCGCTCCGGGTCGACGGCCAGCACCGCCAGCTCCGGGCAACGCGTCTGCGCCTCCCGACGACGCAGCCCCCGACGCACCCCGAACGCCCGGGCCGGAGCCGAACAGGCGAGCACCCGATTAGCGGAGAACACCGCCGCCGGTCGATGCGCGGGCAGTCCCTCGGCCGCGGTGGCCGCCACCATCGGCCAGTCCGGGCACCATAGCGCGAGCACCCGAGGGGCACCCATCAGGAAGCCGCTTGCGCGGGAACCGGATTGGACACAGCTGGCACACCGGACACAGCTGGTACACCGGGTACAGTTGGCACGCCGGGTACAGCCACCGGGGGAACCCGCTCGACTCCGGCTACCGCGCCGTCCGGCCCTGGCAGCAGCAGGGTGGCCGACCGCTCCCGGTGCGCCGACCCACGCCCACTCCCTCGCACCCGCACCTGGCGACATCGCAGCCGACCCGCCCCGGCACCGCCCAGCCCATGCCACTGGCCGCCCTGGACGCCGAGCCGCACATCAGCACCGGGCCATGGCTCGATCGGGAGCAGCACGGAACCCGCATGGCGTGCCCTGGCAGCCAACCGCTGCCGGGTGCCCGCTGGCAGACGTTGCCCACCCGCGACCACGACTAGGTCCAACCCGTCCAGCAGCGCGGCGGTGACCGCCACCAGGTCGGGTCCAGGATGTGGCACCAATGCCACCCTGGACAGCGCCAGCCCTGCCTCCGCCGCAGCCACCAGCCCGACCTCGGGCAGCCCGACCAACGCACACCAGGCACCCTCGGCGGACGCTTCAGCGAGCAGCGCCAGTACGAGCGAAGTCGACCGCCCTACCTCGACGGTGCTGCCCCGCCGCAAACCACCATCGGGCAGCACCGATCGCAGCGGCGCGGCCAGCGGAAACGTCCGCTCGCCGACTGCAGGAACAGACAATCCCGACCCCCGACTCAGAGCTCGGGGGTCACCGAGCGACGCCTTCGCCCGGTCCAGCCGCGCGGACCGTTCCTCCAGCAGCGACCCGGCCACAGACACCTCACAGCCATCTCAAGGGGCCGGGCGAGTGTGGAGAGCCGGCCGAAACACCATTAACTTCGAACAAATGTTCGAACAGAATATCCCTATGGGACCTCGTGTAGTCAAGGGCGTCGGGACAGACCTCAGTGTGCGAAACCTCAGTGTGCGAAGTGTCGGGTGCCGGTCAGGTACAGCGATACACCGGCGGCGGTCGCGGCGGCGGTCGCCAGCTCGTCGCGCACCGAGCCGCCCGGCTGCACGACCGCCCGCACACCCGCTTCAAGCAGCGTCTCCAGCCCGTCCGGAAACGGGAAGTACGCGTCCGACGCCGCCACCGAGCCCGCCGCCCGCTCCCCCGCCCGCGCGACCGCGAGTCGTGCTGCGTCCACCCGGTTCACCTGCCCCATACCGACCCCGACCGTGGCTCCATCGCGAGCCAGCAGGATCGCGTTGGACTTCACCGCGCGACAGGCCCGCCAGGCGAACACCAGGTCCGCCAGGGTCGCGGGATCCACCGGCTCACCGGTGGCCAACGTCCATTTCGCGGGGTCATCACCCGGCGCATCCACCAGGTCTCGGCGTTGGATCAGCAGACCGCCACTGATCTGGCGCATCTCGGCACCGAGACCGGGACGCCCGGAGACGCGCAACACCCGTACGTTCTTCTTGCGGGCCAGCACCTCCAACGCACCGTCGGCATAGGACGGAGCCACCACCACCTCGGTGAACACCTCCGACACCTGTTCGGCCATCGGCACGCTGACCTCACGGTTCGTGGCGATCACGCCGCCGAACGCACTCACCGGATCACACTCGTGGGCCTTCCGGTGCGCCTCGGCGATCGCCGCGCCGGTGGCGTCGGCGTCTGACACGGTCGCCACCGCGATGCCGCACGGGTTGGCGTGCTTGATGATCGCCACGCAGGGAGCCTCATGATCGTGCGCCGCCCGCCACGCCGCGTCGGCATCGACGTAGTTGTTGTAGGACATCTCCTTGCCGTGCAACTGCTCGGCACCAGCCAAGCCCCCGGTGTCGTCGGTACCGATGTAGAGCGCGGCGGCTTGGTGCGGATTCTCCCCGTAGCGCAGGCCCGCCCGGCGTTGCCAGGTCGCGCCGATCCAGGACGGGAACCCCGCCGGAGCGGCCGCTTCATCCGTGCCGACGGCGTCGATTTCGGGGGCCAGCACGTTGCCCATCCAGGATGCCACCGCCACGTCGTAGCCGGCGGTGTGCCGGTAGGCCTCGGCGGCCAACCGCTGACGGTCGAGCACCGAGAAACCTCCGAGCCCGATCTGCTCCAGCGCCCAGGTGTACCGGGAAGGATCCACCAGCACGGCGACACTCGCATGGTTTTTCGCGCCCGCCCGCACCATGGCCGGGCCACCGATGTCGATCTGCTCCACGCACTGCTCGGCGTCGGCCCCGGACGCGACCGTCGCGGTGAACGGGTAGAGGTTGCTGACCAACAGGTCGAACGGAGCCACCCCCAGCTCGGAGAGCTGATCACGGTGCTCGGACTTGCGGGTGTCGGCCAGCAACCCGGCGTGAATCTTCGGATGCAGCGTCTTGACCCGCCCGTCGAGACACTCCGGGAACGAGGTGACCGCCTCCACCCGGGTCACCGGGACACCGGCGTCGGCAATCCGGTGCGCGGTCGAACCAGTGGAAACGATCTCCACGCCGGCCGAGTGTAGCCCGGTGGCCAGGTCGAGCAGGCCGGTCTTGTCGTACACGCTGATCAGGGCACGCCGCACGGCGCGTCGCTCGGTATCCGTCGAACTGCTCACCGCGATGTCCACCTCTCGTCCGGTCACCGTGGCGACCCCACTCAACAGGTCGGCTACCGTCGACACCAGTAGCCGCCGTTCTTCGATCTTGATTCGTTCGTGCAGGATCTGCTCGGTGTCACCATCGAGCACCGGCACCGCCCGCTGGGCCAGGACTGGACCGGTGTCGACCCCGGCATCGATCAGGTGCACCGTGCACCCGGTCAACTTGACCCCGTACTCCAGCGCATCACGCACCGCGTGTACCCCAGGGAACGACGGCAGCAACGCCGGGTGAGTATTGATCACCGGGCAGCCGACCTCGGACAGGAAGGCAAGGGAGAGCACCCTCATGAAGCCCGCGCTGACCACCAGGTGCGGCCGATGTGCGCGCACCTCGGCCGCCAGCGCAACACTCCAGCTGTGCCGATCCGGGAAGTCGCGCAGCGCCAGGGAGAACGCGGGCAGACCAGCACGCTCAGCTCTGGCCAGGCCCTCGATACCAGGTCGGTCCGCACCGACCGCAACCACCCGCGCCGGATAGCTCACCTCCTGCTGGGCATCCAACAGTGCCTGCAGCAACGTCCCCGAGCCGGAGACCAGCACGACCACCCGGATGGGCGTCGACAGCTCGCGCCGCAACGCGGCGTTCGGCGTGCTCAGCGTTGGCTCCTCAGCGTTCCCAGTCGGCGAAACGCCCAGCCTAGGCGCTCGGCGGCGGTCGCGCGGTGTCACCGACCACATCCTCGTTGGCGGCCAGCACCGGCTGAGCTCAGCCCGGCTCAGCTACTCAGCTGCTCAGCCGGCATCGGTCTGATCGCCGGCATCCGTACCGGACCCGCCCGCGCCAGCCGGCCCGCTGGCGTCGGTACCCAGCCCACCCAGGGTCTCCGGCCCGCCGACGTCGACGGCCGACCTTTTGGCCTCTGGCTTACCGTCGTTCAGCTCTGGCAACCCGGGCACCGCGGTCCGCCGCCGCGACCAACCGACACCGACGGGTACCAACGCGGCCACCATCGCGGGCACCCCTAACCACCCGAGCAGCGCGAGCGCGCCGCTGAGCGCCGGCAGCTCAACGGGATCGGATGGCCCGGAAGCCAGCCGCCCACTCACCACCGACGCCGCGATGGCAAAACCCACTGCCACAGCAGCAACCGCGACCGCGACCGCGCGCAGCCGAACCATCGGATCATCCTCCGAACGGCGACAACCAAGTCCGACCAAAACCCCAGCCGTCACCGGCAACACGAACACCGCCGCCACCCATCCCGGCGGTTGGCTGGTCGGCATCGCCGCCAGCAACGGGATCGGCGGCAGCGGACCCACCGAGACAGTCAACGGGGACGCCACCGCGGCACCGATGACCACCCCCGGCCCAGCCAACCAGCTCACCACCGCGACCAGGGCGTTCGGCAAGTAACACACCGAAAGCACGATGACCCCGATACCGGCGCCGAGCCCGGGCCACACCGCGAAACCATCGCGCACCGTGCCCGCCGCGGCCATCAGCCGGGCGAACAGCATCAGCGCGCCGGCGGCAAACAGCGCTACGGCCCCCGTGGAAGCCGAGGTCAACCCGGCACGCAGCCAGCTCGGCGCGGCCGGCCACCATGCCGGGCTGCCCACCTCACGGAGCACCCCAAGGCCCGCGCCGCCGGCCCCGACCAGGCCCGCGCCGAGCAACGCGGGCCAAGGTTCAGCGTGCGCCGGCTCGGTCGGCAATGCTGTTCCCAACACCGCGAGCGAGGCGTGCGCGGCAGCCAAGGTGGCCACCACCCATGCGGCCTCACCGCCCCAACGCCCCCCGAGCTTGCCGATGGCGGCGGCCGCGAAGTTGGCCGCCAATACCACGACCCCGGCGGTGGGGAGCAGCGGCAGCACACCGAACGGCGCACCGGTCAGAGTCAGGGGCACTTGATGAGCGGCCAGCCACAGCGGAATACCGGCGGTGAGCACCTCCACCGGCGCCGGCCGGACGGATGCGGTGGCCCCGGCCAGCGCGGCCACCACCTCCATGGAGAGGTAGCTGGTCAGAACGCTGCCCACTGCCGCGCCGAACAGCACCCGCAGCCGACGAGCGGCCGCGGGAGGTGCCGACCCGATGTCCACCGCAGCGCTCATCCGGCGGGGTCTGGGTCGGCGGGCCGGTCGGCGTCGGCGGGCCGGTCCGCGCC
>JALYVZ010000368.1 GCA_030852965.1 Actinomycetota bacterium
GCGCAACGCGGGGTTCCGGGTGTGGCCGGCGATCGATGCGGCGCGGAGAGCGGCGGGACGGGCGCCCGGCGGGAGAAACGGTTCGGCATGACCCGCTCGGAGCCTCGCGCCGCCGGTGGTCATCGATCGCCGGCGGCACCGGCGCGGCCGAAGACTACGGCGCCGCGGACGGCGTCCGGGACCGGATGCGAAAATGGCGGCATGTCCGCTCCGCTCCACCCCAGCGCGCCACGAGCGGAGGCCGCCGTCGACCTGGCTGCGATCCGGCACAACGTCCGGTTGCTCGCCGACCTGGCGGCCGACTCCGGGGCGGCCACCATGGCGGTGGTCAAGGCCGACGGTTACGGCCACGGGGCGCTGCCGGTGGCCGTCGCGGCCCTTGAGGCTGGCGCGAGCTGGCTCGGTGTGTGCACCATCGCCGAGGCCCAGCAGCTGCGCGACGGCGGTGTCACCGCCCGCATCCTGAGCTGGCTGGACCTGCCGGGTGACGACTATGCGGCCGCCGTGGCCAGCGACATCGATCTGAGCGTGCATGGCGTCGAGCGGCTGGCCGCCGTCCGGGCCGCCGCGATCGCCACCGACCGACCGGCCCGGGTCCATCTGAAGATCGACACTGGGCTCAGTCGCAACGGGGCGCTCGCCACTGACTGGCCGGACCTGGTCACAGCCGCCGCGAAGACCGCCGCCGAGGGGCTGCTGGAGGTAGTGGCGGTGTGGTCGCACCTGGCGCACGCCGACGCCCCGCACCATCCGACGCTGGATCGCCAGGCCGTCCGGCTGGACGAGGCATGGCAGGTGGCCGTTGACGCCGGGCTGCGTCCGATCCGGCACCTGGCCAACTCCGCGGCCACCCTGACCCGGCCCGACCTGCACTACGACCTGGTGCGCCCAGGCATCGCGGTCTATGGGCTGGACCCGCTCGGCCGCCCGCCGAAGGAGACCCCACTGCGCCCGGCGATGGCCTTCCGCACCCGGGTGGCGCTGGTCAAGCGGGTGCCCGCCGGGGAGGGGGTGTCCTATGGCCACGAGTGGACCACGCCGACCGAGACCACCCTGGCGCTGCTACCGGTGGGTTACGCCGACGGGGTGCCGCGCCGGCTGAGCGGCCCGCCCAGCGGCGTCGGCGGGATGCGGGTGCTGCTGTCCGGTCGCTGCCTACCGGTTGTCGGGCGGGTGTGCATGGACCAGATCGTCGTTGACTGCGGCGACCACACCGTTGTCGAGGGTGAGTCGGCGGTGCTGTTCGGCTCCGGTGCGCACGGTGAGCCGACCGCGCAGGACTGGGCCGGCGCGTTGGGCACCATCCACTACGAGATCGTCACCGGGATGCGGGTCGGCCGGGTGTGCCGCACCCTGGTGGACACAGCACGGGAACCGGACCCGGGCTCGGGAGGGGCGCCGTGACCAAGACCAGGGCATGGAGCGTCGCAGGTTGGGTGACCGGCGGCGTGGTCGGCGCGGCCGCGACGGGTACCGCGTTCGGCGTCGCGTGGCATCGCAACCGTCGGGCCCGGCTGGGCGGTACCGACCCGAACCGCCGCACCGGGCCGGGCAGCCCGGCCGCCGAGCTGGGTCTGTTGCCACCGGGCACCGCAAGCTCGGTGACCGCGGACGACGGCGCCCGGCTGTCCTGCGAGGTCATCGAGCCAGCCGGGAACCGGGCCGCCGAGGTAACGGTGGTACTGGTGCATGGGTTCGGGCTGGATCGCCGCTGTTGGCACTTCCAACGCCGCGAGCTGGCCGGCCCGCGCACTCGGGTGGTGCTCTACGACCACCGCAGCCACGGTCGCTCCGAGCGGACCACCCGGGCCAGCTGCACCCTCGAGCAGCTCGGTGAGGACCTGTACGCGGTGTTGCGCTCGCTCGCCCCGACCGGCCCGGTGGTGTTGGTGGGGCACTCGATGGGCGGTATGACGATCATGGCGCTGGCCGAGGCGCATCCGGAGCTGTTCGGTGACCGGGTGCTCGGCGTCGCGCTGATGTCCACCTCGGCCGGCGAGGTGGCCAGCGCCGGCCTGCCCGGCACGTTCCTGTCCCGGTGCAACCCGCTGACCCGGGCGGTTGGTGCGTTGGCTCGCGCGCAGCCGAAGCTCGTGGAACTGGTGCGCAGGCTGGGCAATGACCTGATCTGGGGGATCACCCGGGCCTACTCCTACGGCGATCGCCAGGTCGACCCATGGCTGGTCGACCTGGTGCACAGTATGGTCAGCGCCAACGGGGTGGACGCACTGGTCGACTTCGTCGACGCCCTTGGCACCCACGACCGGCTCGCCGCGCTGCCGGCGCTGGCCAGCTGTGAGGTGCTCGTCGCCGCCGGGGACGCCGACCGGCTGATCCCTTTCGAGCACAGCGAGCGGATCGCCGCCGAGCTCCCCGAGGCCACCCTCATGCGGTTGCCCGGAGTCGGTCACGTGGCGATGTTGGAGCAGCCGGAGATTGTCGACGAGGCACTCGCCGAGCTGCTGGAGAAGGCGCTGCGCAGACGCGGTGGGTTGATCCGCCGGTTGCGGAAGCGAGCATGAGTCGGCCCGCGGGAGGAGCCGTCGTGACCGGCACCGAGATGGAGCTTCCCACCCCGGCCGACACCGAGCTGCTCGGCGAGCGGATCGGCGCCGGGCTGTCCGCCGGTGACGTGGTGCTGCTCTGCGGCCCGTTGGGTGCCGGCAAGACCGTGCTGGCCAGGGGCATCGGCCGGGGGCTGGGGGTGGCCGGCGCGGTCACCTCACCGACCTTCGTCATCGCCCGGGAGCACCCGCCGGCTCCGGGTGGCCGGGGGGTTGCGCTGGTGCACGTCGATGCCTACCGCCTCGGTGGTCGGGCGGAGTTGGACGATCTGGACCTGGACACCGACCTGGACACGGCGGTGGTCGTGGTGGAGTGGGGCGAGGGGTTGGCCGAGGGACTGGCCACATCGGCCGGCGGGTACCTGTTGGTGCGGCTGCGCCACCGGTCCGCTGATGACGGAGACGACAGCCGGGTGGCCACGTTGCTGCGGGTGGAGCCTTAGTCGCGGGCCCACCGGGGCAGCAGGTCCCGGAGCTCCAGATCCACTGTGAAGGGTTCGCCGACGGTTAGCCGGCTGCCTTCGGCGCTGAGCTGGTAGCGGTCGCCGTTGCCGATTCCGTAGACGCTGACCTTGACCGCGTCGAGCTCGAAGCGCCAGTAGTGCGGGATGCCGTATCGGGCGTACAGCGCCGGTTTGGTGGCCCGATCCTCGATGTGGCTGCCGGGCGACTCGATCTCGACTGCGACGAGCACCTCGGACGGAGCGAACCAATGCCGGCCCGGCTGGTCGCTGCGGATCACCAGCAGGTCCGGGATGCGGGTGAGCTGGCGGGCGAACCGGATCTCCACCGCCTGGGTCACCACCAGTGGCTCCGGCGCCAGCTTCTCCAGCTCCGTTCCGAAGCGCATGGAGAAAGTCTGGTGCAGGCTGGATGGGGAAGGAGACACGGTCAACGCTCCGTCGGTCAGCTCGTATCGGTGATTGCTCACCGGCATTGCGTCGAGATCATCCACGGTCCAGCCGTCCGGCGGCGGCGCCATGACGTTCGCCTCGGTCATTGCCCATCTCCTCAGCTCAGGGTCCAGTATGCCGGACTCGGCCGCTGGCGAGCGGCTTCGCGGTCGTACGCTGATGGCGTGCTGGTGCTGGCGTTGGACACCTCGACGGACGCCGTTGCGGTCGGGCTGGTCGAGGTGCCCGGGGACGGGGCCGTCCAGGTGTTGGCCGAGCAGGCGCGCCCTGGTGCCCGTCAGCATGGCGAGCAGTTGATGCCCGCGGTGCTGGAGGTGTGTGCGTCGGCTGGGGTGCGCACAGCCGAGCTCGACGCGGTGGTGTGTGGCGTCGGCCCTGGCCCGTTCACCGGGCTGCGGGTGGGCATCGCCAGCGCCGCGGCCCTGGCCGACGCGCTCGGGG
>JALYVZ010000369.1 GCA_030852965.1 Actinomycetota bacterium
GCGAGGTCGTCGGCGGCCGACGGGTAGCGCCCGAGTCGGTCCAGCGCTGCCACCAGGCGCTCCCGCAACCACGGCGGCGGACCCGCGGCCCGCACGTTCACCGCGAAGTCCAGCAGGCCGGGCTCGGCGTCGACGTCTCCGTGGTGGCGCAGGTCCATGGCGCCAACGGTATGTCGCGCCCGCCGAACCGGTATCGCCCAGGTTCCGAGGTTTGTTGCGGTGTCAAGGGCCGCGAACCTCACCGGTGACTGAGGCGTTGAATGGGGGATGGCTTCTCCTCGCCCGTTCGCCGGTCTCGCGGTGGTCTTGGTGCTGGGCACCGGGCTGGTCGCTGGTATCCATCTCGCCCAGGCCCCGGTCGCGGCGCCGGCGCCGATCACCCTGGCGCCTGCGTCCAGGCTCACTCCACCGGCCCCGGGGTCGCAACCGCCGCTGGCACCGAGCCCGGTCGAGGCTCCCGTTCCCACGCCCGCGCCGGCAACCGTCGCACCGGCGCCGAGTCCTGCCCCGGCGCTGCGGCAAGCTCCGGCGTCACCCGATCCACCAGCGCGACAGGATGCCCCGGAGCAACGCAGCCGGCAAGCAGCACACGACCGGTTGCGGGAGCAGGCGATTCAGCTGTGTGAGAAGTGGGGTTTCTCGCGCGAGCGGTGCGCGACCGCGCCCCGGTGAACCGGTCGGCCAGAATGTTCGGGTGAACACACTGAAGGTGTGCTTTGTCTGCTCGGGCAACATCTGCCGCTCGCCAATGGGCGAGAAGGTGTACGCCACCGCGCTGGCCCGCGAGGGTCTGGCAGACCAGGTACAGGTGACCAGCGCCGGTACCGGGCCGTGGCACGCCGGCGAGCCGGCCGACGAGCGTGCCGCTGACGTGCTGCGCCGGCACGGCTACCCGGACCGGCATGTGGCCCGCCAGGTCAACCCCGAACACCTGGAAGCAGACCTGCTGCTGGCCGCCGGCAACGACCACGTAGCGGCGCTGACCCGGGTCCTGGGACGCGTAGACGCCGCCGAACGGGTCCGGCTGCTGCGCTCGTTCGACCCGGCCGCCGAGCCGGGTGCTGAGGTGCCAGACCCCTACTACGGCGGCGACCAGGGCTTCGACGACGTGCTGGCGATGATCGAGGCCACCATCCCCGGCCTACTCACCTGGACGCGCGAGCGACTTGGGTGACCACGGCGCAGGCCGTAGCGCAGGCCGTAGCGGCAGCCACTGCGTGCTCGGAGATACGGTGGGAACGTGCGGTTCCTGTTCAAACCGGCCTGGCTGGCGTTCATGGTGGCGGTGGTCGGCTTCGCGGTCGCCTGCTACACCTCGTTGGCCCCGTGGCAGTTCCGGCGCAACGCCGAGCGGGAGCACGACAACGCCGCCATCGCGGCGTCGCAGGCCACCGCACCCGTACCGCTGGCCGAGCTGGTCCTGGCCGGCAGCGCACCCTCGCCGGCGGTGGAGTGGCGGCGAGTGACCGTGCGGGGGCACTATCTACCGGCGGACGAGGCGACGGTGCGGCTGCGCTCGGTGCTCAGCGACCCGGCCTACGAGGTGCTCACCGCGTTCCACACCGACGACGGACCCACCATCGCGGTGGACCGAGGCTACCTGCGTCCCGACGAGAACAATCGGCTGCCCGGCTACCCACCGGCCCCGGACGACAACGTGCAGCTCACGGGGCGGATCCGGCTGGACGAGACCGACCAACACCAGCGCCCGCCGCTGACCGTTGACGGTCACCATCAGCTGTATGCGGTCGACAGCCGGCAGCTGGCGGCGGTGACCGGGCAACCGGTGGCCGGCGGCTACCTGTCTTTGCTCGACGGACAGCCCGGCGCACTGACCGAGGTCCCGCTGCCGCAGACCGACGCCGGACCGTTCCTGTCCTATGCCTGGCAGTGGCTGACCTTCGGCGCAATGGCCCTGTTCGGTCTGGGCTACTTCATCCGGCTGGAGCTGCTGCAGCGCCGAGTCCCCCTGGAGCCGGCACCAGAACCGGACCCGATGGTGGCGCGTTACGGCAGGTCGCGGTTCTGAGGACCCAAGGCTGACGCCGCCGCCACGAACAGCGCGGCGGACCACGTCACCGCCTGGGACAGTCGGACCATCCGCCTCAGGTCGGACGTCGTCGGCGGACTGCCGTCGCCGAGCATTGGCCGCTCCTCGATCGCGTACGGGTACACCGTGCGCCCGCCGAGCCGGACGCCGAGTGCGCCAGCGGCGGCTGCCTCCACCGGCCCGGCGTTCGGGCTCGGGTGCGCTCCGGCGTCGCGCCACCACGCTCGGACCGCACCCACGGGGCTGCCGGCGAGCAACGGGGCCAGCAGCACGATCAGCGACGCGGTCAGGCGGGAGGGCACCAGGTTCAGCACGTCGTCGGCGCGGGCGGCGGCCCAGCCGAAGTTTCGGTAGCGCGGTGAGCGCCGGCCGACCATCGCGTCCAGGGTGTTCACCGCGCGGTAGCCCAGCAGCCCCGGCACTCCCGCGAGTGCGCCCCACAGCAGCGGCCCGACCACCGCGTCCGAGGTGTTCTCGGCGACCGACTCGCACCCGGCGCGGGCCATCCCGGCGGCGTCCAGCGCGGTGGGGTCACGTCCGCACAGGTGCGGGATCAGCTCGCGGGCAGCCGCCAGGTCGCCGGCCTCCAGCGCGTCGGCCAGCATGGTGGCCGTCGAGGCCAATGACTTGCCGCCGAGCGCCATCCAGGAAGCAGCCGCGAGCGTGCCGACCTGTGCCACGGACCCGGCCCGACGGGCCCCGGCGGCGGCGGCAGCGCCCACGCCTAGCGCAACCCCGACCGAAAGCGCGAGATGGACCACCCCGGCCGTTCGGGAGTCGGCATAGCAGCGGCGCTCCAACACCGCCGCCAGCCGGCCGAAACCGGCCACCGGGTGCCGGTGCACCGGGTCACCCAGCATCGAGTCCGCCGCAACCCCTACGAGCAGGCCGAGTGCCCGGGCCCTGCTCAGCCTGTACCTCGCATCGGAGGCTCCTGGTCAGCCAAGTTGCGGGCGTCCTCGACGGCCACCCGTAATGTGCACGGCCACGGCACCCCGGGAGTACCGAACGTGCGGCATGCCCGGCAGCGGCCGTAGCTGTCGGGCTCGTGCTGGAGCAGCAGGCTCCGCCAGACCTCCGGAAGCGCGGACAGCACTGCAACGAATGGCTCCGCATTCTGGTGAACCGCCGCCGACACGGTTGCCTCCCCACTCGTTGGCCACAGCACTCGTTGGCCGCAGCAGCATCCCCCGAGCGACGACCGGAGACTTCGGCGACCCTCCGCCCCGTTCGGGTGGTATGTCGATCAAGTGGCGACCGCCGCGTCAGTCCCGACGGATCGCGTCGAGCACGGTGCGCGCGCAACCGTCCGGGTCACGCAGCACGTCGTGCTCCCACAGCCGCAGCACCGTCCAGCCCTGCTCGCGCAGCGCAGAGGTGACCTCACGATCACGCGCAACGGTACGTTCAATCTTGGCCACCCACCACTCGGTGCGGGTCGGAAACAGCTCAGCCAGCGACGCCCGACCCCGACGCCGCACCTCGTCGGGGTTGCCGTGCCACAGGTCGCCGTCGACGAACACCGCCAACCGCCGCGACCGAATGACCAGGTCCGGACGGCCCATGACATCCGGGGCGTGCAACCGGTAGCGCATCCCGGCGGCGTGCAACGCCCGGCGAAGGGCCAGCTCCGCGCGGGAGTCCTTGTGCCGCACCCTGGCCATCATCCGGCTGGTCACCGCCGGGTCACGTGGTCCCAGCCGCCGACGCGGCCGCTGCTCGGGACCGTCCACGACTCGCAGGCTAGCCCCGCATTTCGCACATGAGGTCGGGTGGGCCGTGAGCCCGGTCTGGTGGTGATTATGGCGGTCGGGTGGGGTCGACGTCGAGCAGGTCCAGTAGCCGGGCCTGGACCGGGCTGGGTCGGG
>JALYVZ010000370.1 GCA_030852965.1 Actinomycetota bacterium
CGCTGCGACCACCAACGCGCCGACCTGGAGGCCGAGGTCGCCGGCTGCCAGGACGCCTTCGGCGCCGGCGTACTCCCGCTCTACCTGCCGATGCGCAACACGGTCGGTGGGCTCACCGGCTTGTACGGGCTGCTGTCCCGGACCGTGGACGGCCAGCCGGTGGGCGAGCCGCCGCCGGATGCCGAGGACGCCCGCAACGTCCTGATCGAGGGAATCATCGCCGAGAGTGAGGACGAGTCCCTCATGGAGCGCTACCTGGACGGCGCGGACATCGACCTGAACACTCTCATCGCCGACCTGGAGAAGGCGGTCGCCCAGGGCAGCTTCCACCCGGTGGTGCCGGTGTGCGCATCGTCCGGGGTCGGGCTGTCCGAGCTGCTGGAGCTGATCGTCGGCGGGTTCCCCTCGCCGGTGGAACACTCGCTGCCGTCGGTCACCGGGGTGGACGGCGCCGAGCACCCGCCGCTGTCCGCCGATCCCACCGGGCCGCTGGCCGCCGAGGTGGTGCGCACCTCCTCGGACGCCTATGTCGGGCGGGTCTCGCTGGTCCGGGTGTTCTCCGGCACTCTGCGGCCCGAGCGCAGCGTGCACGTCAGCGGGCACGGGCTGGCCGGCAACGGCGAGTCGGCCGCGAATCACGCGTATGACGCCGACGAGCGGCTGGCCCACATCTACTCCCCGCTCGGGGCGGCCCTGCGCGAGGTGAGCTCGTGCGTGGCCGGGGACATCTGCGCGTTGACCAAGCTCGGCACCGCCGAGACCGGTGACACCGTCTCGGCCACCGACCATCCGCTGGTGCTCGAACCCTGGGATCTGCCCGCCCCGCTGCTGCCGATCGCGATTGTGGCGCACAGCCGGGGTGACGAGGACGCGCTGGTCAAGACGCTGGCCCGGCTGGTGGCCGCCGATCCCACGCTGCGCCTGGACCGCAACCTGGAGACCCACCAGACGGTGCTGTGGTGCATGGGCGAGGCGCACGCCGACGTGGTGCTCTCCCGGCTGCGCGCCGGTGGCGCCCAGATCGACACCGAGCCGGTCAAGGTGGCGATGCGCGAGACACTGGCCGGCGCCGGCAGGGTCACCGGCCGGCACGTCAAGCAGTCCGGCGGGCACGGCCAGTTCGCCGTCGTGCACGTGGAGGTGGAGCCGCTGCCCCGGGGCAGCGGCTTCGAGTTCGTCTCCAAGGTGGTCGGGGGCGCGGTCCCCACCAACTACATCCCGAGCGTGGAGAAGGGCATCCGAACCCAGATGGAACGCGGGTTGTCCGTGGGCTGCCCAGTGGTGGACGTCCGGGTCACGCTGGTGGACGGCAAGGCGCACAGCGTGGACTCGTCGGACGCGGCCTTCCAGACGGCCGGTGCGCTGGCGCTGCGTGAGGCCGCCGCGAGCTGTGGGACGGTGCTGCTGGAGCCGGTGGACGAGATCGGCGTGCGGATCCCCGACGAACACCTCGGCGCGGTGCTGGGTGACCTGTCATCACGGCGTGGCCGGGTGCTGGGAACAGACGTCGACGACACCGTCGGCGGGGCCTCGGGACGCACGATCGTGCGCGCCGAGGTACCGGCCGCCGAACTGCTACGATACGCGGTCGACCTGCGCGCGATGACTTCCGGAACGTCGGGGTTCACCCGGCACTTCGCCCGATACGAGGCGGTCCCAGAGCACGTACGGAGCTGAGGGTCCGGTCCTCCAGCAGGCCGTCCACCAACCCGGCGGCTGAGCACTCACCGACCCGCGAGCCCGCCAGCCTGGCCGGAACGGCTCCCCGAGCACGTGGCCGGCGGTTACCAGCCCCGTTCGGCGTAGCGCTGACCAGCCGGCAGGTCGCCCAGGTTGATCCCGACCATTGCCTCGCCGAGTCCACGGGACACCTTGGCGATCACGTCCGGGTCGTCGTGGAACGCGGTCGCCTTGACGATCGCCTCGGCCCGGCGCGCCGGGTCGCCGGATTTGAAAATTCCCGAGCCGACGAATACTCCCTCGGCGCCGAGCTGCATCATCATCGCCGCGTCCGCCGGGGTAGCGATGCCGCCCGCCGTGAACAGCACCACCGGGAGTTTGCCGGCGGCCGCCACCTCGGCGACCAGCTCAGGCGGAGCGCGCAGCTCCTTGGCCGCGCCGTAGAGCTCCGCGCTGTCCAGCCCGCCAAGCCGGCGGATCTCGCCCCGGATGGAACGCATGTGGCGAGTGGCCTCGACCACGTTGCCGGTGCCCGCCTCGCCCTTGGAACGGATCATCGCCGCACCCTCGGCGATCCGGCGCAGCGCTTCGCCCAGGTTGGTGGCGCCGCAAACGAACGGCACCGTGAACGCCCACTTGTCGATGTGGTTGGCCTCGTCGGCGGGTGTGAGCACCTCGGACTCATCGACGTAGTCGACGCCGATGGACTGCAACACCTGTGCCTCGACGAAGTGCCCGATCCGTGCCTTGGCCATCACCGGGATCGACACCGCGTCGATGATGCCGGCGACCATGTCCGGGTCGCTCATCCGGGCCACGCCACCCTGCGCACGGATGTCGGCGGGCACCCGCTCCAGGGCCATGACGGCGACCGCGCCGGCGTCCTCGGCCATCTTGGCCTGGTCCGGGGTGACCACGTCCATGATCACCCCACCCTTGAGCATCTCGGCCATCCCCCGCTTGACCCTGGCGGTCCCTGGTTGAGAACCCAGGCGCGAGCTCGGCGACGGCTCGGGACGATCGGTCGGGAGATGCTCGGCGGACACGCGGCGACCCTTCCTGGAACGGAGAACGTACCCACCGATTGTAGGTCGGCCGAACAACCGGTTACGAGATCGGCCGGGTCACACCGTCCCAGCATCCTGGCGGTAGCGACCCGAGCAGCTCAGCGAGCTGCCTCGGGTACACCACCGCGCCGGTCGCCCGCAGCTCCTCAACGGTCCACCACCGGTGCCGGAGCACTCCTGCCCGCTCCAGGTCGGTGAAACCCGAGATGTCGACAGCCCCGTCCTCCGCGCCGGCCAGGAAGAACGTCTCATCAGCGGCCACATTGTCACCGTCGAAGCTGAACACCGAGCGACGCCGCCAGATCGGTCCGACCAACCGCTCGGGCGCCAGCCGAAGGCCGGTCTCCTCGGCCAGTTCCCGGACAGCGCCCGCGCGCGCGTCCTCCCCCGGCTCCAGACCGCCGCCAGGGGTGAACCAGTACAACTCCTGCGGTCGCGCCGGATCGAACCCCTCGAACAGCAGGATTCGGCCGGCCGCGTCCAGCAGCACCACCCGCCCGGCCCGCCGGGCCCGAGGCGCCACCATGGTCGGCCCGTCACTGTCCGGCCCGCTCCGCTGCTGCGGAGCGTCGAAGATGTCGAAGTAGGTCGGCGCGGGCGCGGTGCCGGCCAGCCGCAGCCAGCGCACCAGTCGACGTGAGCGCAGCGCCAAGGTGTCACGCACCGCGTCGTTGTGCACCCGCCGTGCCAGCATCACCCGGTGCTCGGCGTCGCCCAGCTCCGCGACCAACTCCGCCGGGAGGACCTGCCGGTCCAGCTCCGCCAGCAGACGGGCCAGGTCGTTCTCCCGGGACTCCCGGTCCGATGCCGGCGCCCTCTCGGCCGACGCGGCCGTCCGGTGCAGCGACTCGTCATCACTGCTCAGCGCGATGGCCCTGGCCACCACGGCACGGCGCTCCAACGCGGCCAGCAAGGCAGCGCGCGCGGCGTCGGTGCGCACGTGCAGTCGATCCAGCCGGTTGGCCCGCACCAGGCACCACGCCACCACGAGCAGCACGAACCCAAGCGCGACCACCACCGTGAGCGAGGTCATCTAGTCGGTCCACACCAAACCCTCCGGGTCACGCACCGCCGACCGACGGGGGTCGGCCGCGATCGCCGCCTCGTAGACCCGCAGCACCGCCGCGGCCACCACTGGCCAGGCGTAGCGCTCGGCCCGCGCC
>JALYVZ010000105.1 GCA_030852965.1 Actinomycetota bacterium
GCTGAACGCGGACGCTTCGGTCTCCAGCTGACTTCAAGCCGATCAGCCGAGACCCACGATCACCACCCTTGGAGGGGTCGCCGGAGTTGCGCAGGCGCCCGCCCTGGCCGAACGCCGCCCCGGGGCGTGTCAGTCGCCCACCGGGTGTCCGAACACCTCGGTCTCGACCTGCTGCTCGATGGCGTCGGTGTACTTGATCTGGCAGTCCAGGTGGGCCAGCGACACCTTGATCTCATCGGCCTGCAGGGCGTGCACCTTGTCCAGCCGCTCGCCGGTCAGGGCTTCCGGGTCGTCGTCGCCCTCGAGCAGCGCGTCGAGGCGCTTGTTGAAGTCCTCGATGATGGTGTCCTGGTCGTCCTTGTAGGGATAACCCCTGGTCGTGCATGCACTGGGTCCAGTTGTTCTGCGCCTCCTTCATCCGAGGGTCCTCTTGGACGAGTACGTCCTTGGGATTGACGTAGTTGCCGAGGAGCTGGTCGGGCGTGAAGACCTGCGAGACCGCCTCCCGAGTGCATCCGGCGGGAGGTTGGCCATGGTCTGGGCGTTGGGCCCCAGCCCGATGGTCAACACCGGGTCGTCGACGCGCGTGGTGACCGAGAGCCCCCACTTCAGCTTGTAGTCCGACGACTCAGTCCCGGCTCCTTGCGGACGGATACCTGGACCTGCTCGATCGTGGCGACGTCCACCGGCACGTACTCGAAGCCGGCCCGCTTCATACAGGCGGCGATGCGGCTCTGGGTGCGCTCGGTGTGGTCGGCGTACTCGGCGTCATTCAGGCCGAGCTCCGGGCACACCCACGACCGGGGAGAGCAGTGGGACGAGCAGGTTGATCACCGGCGTCCAGGTCTGCACGAGGGTGACTCCGACCACGACCATCAGGCCGACGCTCGCGCCGAGGATGCCTCCGAGCACGCCCATGGCCGCGCTTTCCAGGAGAAACTGGAGCGCGATGTGCCGGCGGGTCGCCCCGAGCGCGCGCCGCAGCCCGATCTCGCCGACCCGCTCCAGCACCGAGGCGAGCGTGACGTTCGCGATCCCGATGGCGCCGACGAGCAGGGAGACCGCTCCCAACATCAGGAAGAGCATGTTGAGGTCGCTCTGGACGCCCTCTTTGGCCCGCTGCGGCTCTTCAGGTGAGGCGACCCGGTAACCGTTCGGGGTAGCCGGGTTGAGGGCGAACGGTGCCTGGCTACCGATCACCTTCGCGGCGCCGAGTCTGGTCTCGACTACCACCGATGTGGGCGACGTGAGCTGGTATAGCTGGCGAGCGGTCCCCTCGGGTATGACGACGGCGGACAGCAGGTCGAACTTCCGCGCGACGCCGTCGAGTACGCCGACCACCGTGAACAGCTGGTCACCGATCCTGATGGCCTTAGGGTGATCGAGGTCGCCGATGCCGAGCTGGCGGCGGCGTTCGGGCCGAGCACGGCGACGCGCTCGGCGCGCTCGCTGTAGCCGGCGTCCAGGAACCGACCCGCACGCAACCGGGCGCGCACCGAGGTGAACAGGTCGGGGCTTGCCGCCAGTACCCTGAGCTTGAACCGGCTCTGACGTTGCGGGTCGTTGATCGGAGAGGCGCTGACCAGCGCATCGCCGACATCGATCTGGTGAGGTTGCCGGCCGAGACCGCGCCGTTGAGCCGAGTGATCCGCGCCGGCGCGTCCCACGGGAAAGTGCGAGGTGGCCCGCTCTCCGTTGGGTTTACGGTGACGGTGAGCACGGTGGCGGAGAGCTCGTCGAAGCGGCCCACGATCCGGCTGCTCGCGGTGAGTGACAGCCCGAGCGTGGCGACCAGCGCGCCCAGGCCGATGACGGTGCCGAGAACTGTCAAGAGGGTCCGTACCGGACGGGCGAAGAGACCGGTGATGGCCTCGTCGACCAGCTCACGAGCCCATCACCGACGGCACGACATCATCCAGGGAGTCGACACGGCGCTCCTGGGTTGCCCGCCGTACACCTCGGCCAGCATGATGTTCTCGACCACCGTTCGATGGGCGAGCAGGTGGAACGACTGGAACACGAAGCCGATGCGACGGCTGCGCACGCCGGCTCGCTGGTCGTCGGTGAGCGTGGTGACGTCGATGCCGTCGAGCAGGTACGAGCCCTCATCCGGCCGGTCCAGACAGCCGATGACGTTGAGCAGCGTCGACTTGCCGGAGCTCGATGGTCCGACGACCGCCAGCCACTCCCCGCGCCGGACCAGCAGGTCCACCCCGCGCAGCGCGATGATCGGGGGGTTGCTGTCGAACCGGCGCCAGATCCCCGACAGCTCCACCACACCGTCGGGGTCCCCGCCATGGATGGGACGCCCACCGTTGCTGTGCCCGAGACCAGGGACGCCCACCGCTGCTGTGCCCGAGACCAGGGGCGACGCCGTTGCGGTGCCCGAGGCCAGGGGCGGAGCCGTTGGTCTGCTCGTCGCCCCGGTGGGAGGTGTGCTCGGTGTAGGCGGCTTGCCAGGCTGCCCGCTCAGCGGTCAGCCGTCCGGACACCTTCATCACCACGGCGCCCTCGTCCAGGGTGGCGCCCACCTCCGGGGTGGTGGTGTTGACCCGGGGGCCCGTCTCGAGCGCCGACCTGGTGACCGTCAACCCGCGAGGGGAGCCGTACTCGCCGGTCGCCCGGCTGACCACCTTCGGCTCGATCCGGCGCTTCTCAACCGGCACCAGAGTCGGCGTCGGCTGCGGCGCGGCGGTGAGAGCCGCGACCTCGACCGGAGAGCGGATGAGCGCACTGGCCAACCCGGTCGCCACCGCCGACAGCACGACCGCCGCGAGGACCACGATCGCGAGTTCCGGCGAGTGAGGGTCGTGGAGGTTCCTTCAACCGCAGGTGTCAGCCGGCCCGGCCGGACTTGACCAGGACGAGCTCGTCCTCCTTGACCATTCCGATCCCGGGCGCGTAGTACTTGCGGGCGGTGGCCAGCGGCTCGAGCGGGCTGGTCTCATCGACCGCCATCGCGCCGGTGAACGTGCCCGCCGGCACCTGGACGGACTCGGTGGTGCTCACGACCTCGGCCCGGTCCATCGCCACGCCGGGCGCGACCTCCTGGAAGTGCCTCTGCCCGACGCGGGGCATGCCGGGCACCAGCAGACCGAACCGGGCGCCCGCGACACCGGAGCGCCAGCCACCCCCGTGGCCGACCACCTGGCCACCGGAGTACTCGTCGACGTCCTCGCCGAGGTAGTAGACGTCGCCGGTTTCGGGGTCGATGGCCAGGTAGTTGCGGGTCAACTCCGACAGCGCACCCGCCTTGGTCTCCCGTTCCTCGAAGACACGGGCGGTCACCCCGTCGATCTGCTCGGTCTGGTCGAGCACGGTGGCCACCACCTGGCCGTCGCCGCCGGCATAGGTGAGCTGGTAGCCGGGCTCAAGGACGAAATAAGCGCTTCGGCCGGTGGGGGACAGCTCGGGCCGAGCGACCGGGAACTGGTCGGTGAACGAGCCGTTTCGGAAATGCTGCCACCCGAACCAACCGGCCGCCGCGAGCACGATCACCCCCACGCCGACAATCGGTAGCCAGACTTTCTTGCGCACGGCCATCACTTACCGGCCGGCTTTTCGATCGGCGTGCTCGGCGCGTACACCTCTCGGCTGTGCGCCAGGCCGCTCGCGTCCAACTTGAGTGCCTCGGCTCGCGCCGCGTCGAGGCCGGCCGGGTCCAGCTGGGTCACCTTGACCAGCTGCAGTTTCTCGTTGTTCGTGCCCATGGAGTTCGTCCGGGTGTTGCCCACGCCCGGTGCGTAGTACTTCTGCTGGATCGCGCCCGGCTCCTCGCGGTTGAACTCGTCGATCACGATCATGTTGGAGTTGCAGCCCTGCGGCACGCAGTCCTTGACGCCGACCTGGGACAGCCGACTACGGTCGGTCCATGGCACGACGGGTGAGAAGCCCTGCGAGTAGCTGGGGCTACCGAGCTCCGCTGTTGCCTTCATCGCAATTCCGGGGTGGGCGCCGGCAATGCCCGCGATCCAGGTCGGGGTCTCCGCCAACCTGCCGTTCTCGTACGACTCCGGGTACTCGCCGAAGTACCAGACGTCGCCGTTGTCGGCCTGGCCGAAGAAGGCCAGCTCAGACTCCTTGAGCTGGTCGTTATCGAAGTCCTGGTCCCACACGACGACCGTACGGACGCCCATGATGGGCTTGGTGAGGTCGGTGACTGTCTGGACGAAGCGCCTCTTGATCGTTCCCTCGTCCTCGGAGATGGCGGTCCCCTCGTAGGTCAGCTGGGTCCCCACGGGGTATGGCAAGAAGGTGTTGGAGATCTTGGTTGGGTCGGAGAACTTGGCCGCCTCGAAGTTCTCCAACTGCTTGGCGAAGTCGACCTGCTCGGTCATCGGAGGCGCCTTCGCGAACGGAGTCTCGGTGGGCGGCGCTGGGGCGGCTGAGGAGGTCGGTGCCGCGGCCGGCGCGGCCGGCGGGGCTGCCGACTTGCCGCAGGCGATCACCGACACTGCCAGGGCGGAGCCCATGGCGACCACTGCGACCCACTTCTGACGGTGCATACCTTTTCCCATTTCCCCAGAGACTTCGTCCCGGAATTGTGCTGCCTGCGCGGTATACGGGACCAATGTTTATTGCTGCGCGGACACGTTCTTCGATTGTCAATTCACGGCGTCCGTCCCGTTGCCACCGTTGCCGACCTTATCGGTGCCCGTCCCGCCGGCGCCGCCCGGGCCGCCGGTCAGCGCGCCGGTGCCACCGCTGCGGAACGGGCGGCGGTTCGGTGTCGATCCCGAGTCGTCTCACCGTCAATCGACCGACGGAGCAAGCGCGTTACGCTGGTTGCCAGGGTTCAGGTATCGATCGGGTAACGACAACGCAGACAAGGCAGTCTTCCGTCACAGAACCCACACGGTACCGCTTGCGTTCACTCAAACGGGCTAATTTTCCGCACGACTTACTCGGTGTCGATCATCAAATTTGTCGAGCGCGTGGATCTCGGTGGCCGCTGACCAGCCCGGTCAGGTCCACCAGCGGTGTCTTGGTGAGTGCGGTCACGGCGGTGGGTCCGGCTTGCTCCAGCGATGGACTGTGCGCCACATCGTCGAACGGGCCGCCGAGGATGTTGTGGCCCGGGTCGATCCGGGCCACATACAGCTTGGCCTTCCCGCTGGGCCCACGGTCGGTGACCATCCAGTACTCGTAGGGGGCCTGCGCCGGGTAGATGTCGCTGCCGATGCCGCCCAGGACGGTGCCGTCGTCCTCGACGTTCCCGTCGGCGGGCAGCTCCCGGTGCGCGAACTTCGCCAACGGCTGGCGGGGCAGCGTGGCGTGCCGGCGGCGGCCGCGAGCATCAGCGCTACCGGGCCGGCGACCAGTCGGTGGGTTCTCACCCGCGCGATCTTGCACCTTTGGGTGAACAGTGCACGGATTAATTTTCGGCCTGGGGGCTCGATGTGAGCCGACTGTCAACCTCGCAGCTCGGCGAGCAGCAGCGCCTCGGCCAGCACCGCCTTCCCGAACATGTCCAAAGACAGGCTCTCGTCGATGCCGTGCCAGCGGCTTGCCGGGTCCCCGACTCCGGTGACCAGTACCGCCGCGCAGGGGAACGCGCGGGCGAACTCGGCGATGAACGGGATCGAGCCACCGATACCCATCTCCACCGCCGCGTTTCCGTACGCCGCGGCGAACGTTCGCCGGGCCGCGTCGTAGATCGCGCCGACCGGGTCCAGCTCGAACGGCGCGCCGGCCGCCCCGGGGGTGACGGTCACCCTGGCACCCCACGGCGCATGCGCCCGCAGGTGTTCGGCGAGCTGGGTCTGGGCGTGAGCCGGGTCGTCGCCGGGCGCCAGCCGCAGGCTCACCGCGGCCCGTGCGGACGGCAGCAGCACGTTCGCGGCCCGTGCCACCGACGGCGCGTCAATGCCGAGCACCGCGATCGCCGGCTGGTACCACAGCCGCTCGGGCAGGGTGCCGACCCCGATCAGCTCGACACCGTCCAACAGGCCCACATCGCAGCGGAAGGTTGCCTCGTCCAGGTCCGGGGTGGCATGCGTCCGCACCACCAGGCCGGGCACCGCGACGCGGCCCTTGTCGTCGTGCAGGGTGGCCAGCAACCGGCACAGCGCGGTCAGCGCGTCGCCGACGGGGCCGCCGTACACACCGGAGTGCATCGGGCGCTCCAGCATGGCCACCTCGACGATGCAGTCGACCAGGCCGCGCAGACTGGTGGTGAGGGCCGGGACGTCGGTGGCGGGGTTGCCCGAGTCGGCGATGATGATCACGTCGGCGGCCAGTCGTCCGTGCTGCTCGGCCAGCAACGCGCTCAGCGTCGGTGAGCCGGACTCCTCCTCACCCTCGATGAACAGGGTGATCCCCACTGGAGGAGTGGCGTCCATCGACAGGAACGCCCGGATCACGGCCAGGTGCAGCATCACCCCGGCCTTGTCGTCGGCCGCGCCGCGCCCGTAGAGGCGGCCGTCCCGCTCGGTCGGGGCGAACGGTGGACTGGTCCACAGGTTGTCGCCGCCGGTGGGCTGCACGTCGTGGTGGGCATACAGCAGCACCGTCTTCGAACCGGGCGGACCCGGCCAGTGCGCAAGCACGGCGGGCCCGCCACCCTTGGCGGCCACGATGTCGACGCTCGCCGCGCCGGCGCCGAGGGCCAGCTCGGCGACGGCGGCCGCGCTGCGGTGGGTGTCCCGGCGATGGGTCGGGTCGGCCCAGATGCTCGGGATCCGGACTAGCGATGCCAGGTCCGTGACGGCCTGCGGTAGGGCACTGTTCACCGCATTGTTCAGCTCGGCGAACACAGCGGTATGTGGTGTGGACACGCCATCGGAGCGTACTCGCAAGTAGTCTTTCACGTCGTGACCCGATTCCTCGATCTGCTGCTGACCAGCGCCGGCCATTCCACTCGGGGCATGACCACCGGCGAGCCCGGCACCCCGGTCCGTCGCACCTGGCCCGAGATCCACGCGATCGCCCGCCGCATGGCCAGTGACTTGAGCACAGACCTGATCACCGACGGTGCGACGCCCGGTTGCTCGGTCGCGCTGCTGGCCGGCGAACCCGCACTGATTGCGCCGACCGCCCAAGCGGTCTGGCTGGCCGGAGGCAGCGTCACGATGCTGCACCAGCCGACCCCGCGCACCGACCTGGTCGTCTGGGCCGAAGACACCGTCGCCGTGCTGAGGATGATCGGGGCCAGCCTGGTGCTGCTGGGCCCGCCGTTCGACCCGCTGGCCGAGGTGCTCACGTCGCGGGGTATCCGGGTACGCCCGATCGGGTCCCTCGGCAACGACGCGCCGTCGGCCCTGCCCACCGTGGCACGGGCCGAGGACGACGCCGCACTGCTGCAGCTGACCAGCGGCTCCACCGCTGAGCCGAAGGCGGTGCGGATCACCCACCGCAACCTCTACGCCAACCTCACCGCGATGATCATCGCCGCCGAGCTGCGCCCCGAGCTGGACGTCATGGTGTCCTGGCTGCCGCTGTTCCATGACATGGGGATGGTCGGGTTCCTCACGGTCCCCATGACCGTCGGACTGGAGCTGGTGACGGTCACTCCGGCGGACTTCCTGACTCGCCCACTGCTCTGGCCCGAGCTGATCAGCCGCTACGGCGGCACGATAACCGCGGCGCCGAACTTCGCCTATGCGGTGCTTGGTCGGCAGTTGCGGCACGCTGCCGACGGCTCCCTGGATCTGTCGAGCATGCGGTTCGCGCTCAACGGGGCGGAGCCGATCGATGCGGACGCGGTGGCCGCGTTCACCGACGCCGGCGCCCGCTTCGGGCTGCGACCGGAGTGTGTGGTGGCCGCCTACGGGATGGCCGAGACCGCGCTGGCGGTGTCGTTCGCGCCGCTGGACACCGGGCTGCAGGTCGACACCGTGGACGCCCACGCCCTCGAGGTCGATCAGCGGGCACTGCCGGTGACGGCCGCCGCCGGACCATCGGTGGACGGCGACCCCGGGCCTTCGGTACGCCGGTTCCCGCTGCTCGGGCCACCGCTACCGGGGCTGACCGCCCGGGTGGTGTCGTCCTCCGGCGCGGTCCTGGGCGATCGAGAGGTCGGCTCGATTCAACTGCGCGGGGAGTCGGTCACCCCCGGCTACCTCACTGCGGCTGGCCCGGTGCCGACCCAGGACGCCGAGGGTTGGTTGGACACCGGCGACCAGGGCTACCTGGCCGGCGATGCGGTCGTGGTCTGTGGTCGACTCAAGGACGTGATCATCATGGGTGGGCGCAACATCTATCCCACCGACATCGAACGGGCCGCCGAACAGGTCGACGGGGTACGCACGGGCAACGCGGTGGCGGTGCGGCTGGACGCCGGCAGCGGGGTGGGCGCGACGCACCGGGAGTCGTTCGCCGTGGTGGTGGAGTCCCGAACGGCCGGCGACGCCGAGGCGGAGTCGTTGATCCGCAAGGCGGTGACCGCCAGGGTGGTGGACGCGGTGGGTGCCCGACCGGCACGGGTGGTGGTGGTCGCGCCGGGGTCCCTGCCCAAGACGCCGTCCGGCAAACTGCGTCGGGCCGCCACCCGAAACCTCACCGCCGCCGAACCCTCCCTCCCCTACATAGTCAACTTAACCTGACGCAGGTTTTTCAATGATCGAACCTGCCTGGTGTTGAACTCGGCGGCTTGGGAGACCGCGTAGCCGGGCGACCGCGTAGCCGGGCGGCCGCCTGCTCACGGGGTGAGGGCGTGGAAGCGGTTCTGGGTGGGCTCTAGGCCGTCGGCGAGCAGCGCCTGCACGGCGTCCGCGGCCAGTTCGACGGCCAAGTCCAGCTCGGACCGTTCGCCGGCGGAGAACCGGCGCAGGACGAAGTCGGCGGGGTCCTGCCGTCCGGGCGGGCGTCCGATGCCGAAGCGGACCCGCAGGTAGTCTCGGGTGCCGAGGGACTGGCTGACTGAACGCAGCCCGTTGTGGCCGCCCTCGCCGCCGCCCCGCTTGAGCCGCACGGCGCCGAAACCCAGGTCCAGATCGTCGTGCACGACGACCAGCTCGGTCGCGGCCACACCGAACCAGCGCAGCACGCCGGCCACCGGGCCGCCGGAGAGGTTCACGTACGAGCGGGGCTTGGCCAGCACCACCCGACGCCCGTCGAGCCGCGCTTCGGCTGTGTCGGCGGTGTTGCCGGAGCCCTTGTGCGCCCGGAACCGTTCGCCGGCCCGCTCCGCCAACCGCTCGACCACCGCGAACCCGACGTTGTGCCTGGTGTCGAAGTATTTCGGGCCGGGGTTGCCGAGCCCGACCACCAGGCCGGGCCCGACCACCGGCTCACTCGTTGCCGGACTCGCCATCGGCGGACTCAGCGGCGACCGACGAGTCCTCGCCGTCGCCCGCGGACTCCATGTCCTCGGCGGTCGGCGCGGCCGCCACGTTGATCACCAGGTATTCCGGGTCGGTGCGCAGCTCGACGCCGTCGGGCAGCTCGATCTGGCCGGCCTGCATCTGGGTGCCGGCCTCGAGGCCCTCGACCGAGACCATCAGCGACTCGGGGATGCTGGACACGTCGGCCGCCACCTCGAGGCGGTCCATCTCCTGGTAGACGATGGCGCCGGAGGCGGGGTCACCCTCGATCACCACGGACACCTCGACGACGACCTTCTCGCCGCGCTTGATCACCAGCAGGTCGACGTGCTCCACGTAGTCCCGGATCGGGTGTCGGACCACCGTCTTGGGCAACGCCAGCTGCGGGCCGTGCTCCAGGGCCAGGGTGAGCACCGCGTTGCGACCGTGCTCACGCAGCGCGCGGGCGAAGTCCAGCGCCGGCAGCGTCACGTGCACCGGGTCGGTGCCGTGGCCGTAGAGCACGGCGGGGATCTGGCCGGCACGCCGGGCACGTCGTGCCGCGCCTTTGCCGAACTCGGTACGTGGTTCGGCGGTAATACGGACCTCGGCCACGGCGGTGTACTCCTTGACTAGCGGTGGATTTCTCTGGGCGGGCCACGGCGCAACGAAGGCGTCGGATCTACCGGGTCGGATCCGCCGTCCACGTCGATCACGGCGGTGTGTCCACCGCCCTCGCCGGGGCAACCCATCCAGCATACGCCAGCCCGGCCGATACCTCGGCGCTGACCCCAGTGCCAAGCTGACCCAGTGCCAACTCGGACACCAGTGCTCTGGGCCGACAGATTGGGCGTATGACGGATGCGGCGCGAGAGCACCGGGTGATCGCGGGCCGGTTGAGTGAGCTGTCTACCGGGGATGGTCATCGAGTCGGAGCGTCCGTGGCTTCGCTGCCCGCACCAGGATGCCCCGCTTGGTCAGCCCACAACGGCACGTCCACGCGTTCGGCCCGCTCGGCCGGAATGTAGTTGTGACGGCAATTCCTCGGCGTCGAACGATGAACGCGGGTAGCCCTCAGGCATGATCTCCTGGTTGTTGGTGCGCGCCCCCGTGCAGGCGAAGTAGCGTCCGTCGGGTACGAGCACGCGCGCCGCCTCGGCGATCGCCGCCGCCGGATCGGCGAGGTGGTACAGACACCACAGATGCGTCACCTCCGCGAACGCGCCAGCTCGGAACGGCAGGGCGCGCATGTCCGCCAGCACCAGCGGTCGGTAGGGATTTGCGGCCACCTGGGTCGGGGAGGAGTCCACACCGACCCAGCGGACGCCGACGGCGAGCAATGACGCCAGTCGGCCTTCGTCGCAGCCGACATCAAGGATCGGCCCGCGCAGCGCAGGGGCGATCATCTGGTGAACGTCCCTTGGTGACTCCCACGACTGCCAGCGTCCCGGGTCGGAGTCGTAGTCCGGCGGAACAACACTCATCAGTGGAAGTCTTGCACAGGCTCGCGCTAGTCGAGCAAGCCCGTGCACAGCGTTCTAGACGATGGACAGCGGCTCTTACACGTTGCCGTTGAACAGGCTCGTCACCGAGCCGTCGGCGAACACCTCGTGGATCGCCCTGGCAATCAGGGGGGCGATCGAGAGGACCGTGAGCTGGGGGAACCGCTTCTCATCGGGAATCGGCAGGGTGTTGGTGACCACGACCTCACGGACCCCGCACTCGGCCAGCCGCTCACTGGCCGGCGCGGAGAGCACCCCGTGCGTCGCGGCGATCACCACATCGGCGGCGCCGTCGGCGAGCACCGCCTGGACCGTGCCGGCGATCGTGCTCCCGGTGTCGATCATGTCGTCGATCACGATGCAGGTCTTGCCGGTGATCTCACCGACCACCCGGTTGGCATGAGCCTCATTCGGGCGCAGCGGGTCGCGGGTCTTGTGGATGAACGCCAGCGGGCAGCCGCCCAGGGTCTCGGACCACTTCTCGGCCAGCCGGACCCGCCCGGAGTCCGGTGAGACCACCGCGATCTCTCGGTCAGCGTAGTTGTCCCGGACGTAGCCGGCGAGCAGCGGCATGGCCCACAGGTGGTCCACCGGCCCGTCAAAGAAGCCCTGAATCTGCGCGGTGTGCAGGTCGACCGTCATGATCCGGTCGGCCCCGGCGACCTTGAACATGTCCGCCACCAGTCGGGCCGAGATCGGCTCCCGGCCGCGGTGTTTCTTGTCCTGGCGGGCGTAGGGGTAGTACGGCATCACGGCGGTGATCCGCTTGGCGGAGGCCCGCTTCAGCGCGTCCACCATGATCAACTGCTCCATCAGCCAGTCGTTGATCGGTCGGCAGTGGCTCTGCAGGACAAAGGCGTCGCAGCCACGCACCGACTGTTCGAACCGAACGAAGATCTCGCCGTTGGCGAAGTCGTAGGCGGACTGCGGGGTGATCGTGACGTCGAGGTGCTTGGCCACCTGCTCGGCGAGCTCGGGGTGTGCCCGACCGGCGAAGAGCATCAGGTTCTTCTTCGGGGTCACGATCATCGCACACATCGTGTTACTGCCCTCCTAGGGCGTTTCGAGGCCCGAGCTGGCTTGGTGGCCCGGTGTCGGCGGCCGTTCCTCCAGTGTCACCCGAGCCGGCAGTGTCACCGGAGCCGGGCCCGAATACCGAATCGGGTTCGGTTGCGCGCGCCCGGGACGTGCTCGCGGTGGCGGCCCGCTCGGCGGCCTGCGCGGCGA
>JALYVZ010000371.1 GCA_030852965.1 Actinomycetota bacterium
GCTGGAGGCCGAGGCCAGGGTGTGCCCGGCCAGGTCGTCGATCAGCTGCGCGACGATGTGCCGTGAGCTGCGGCTGACCACCAGGCGTGGACGCGCAACGCTGCCGGCGATCTTCTTGCGCAGCCGCACGTGGCGCCGCAGCCGAGCGATCCGGCGGCGGGCGGAAACCCGGGAGCCGGCCCTCTTCTTGGTGCTGGTCTCGGCCATCTACTTACCCGTCTTCCCGACCTTGCGCCGGATGTTCTCGCCGACGTAGCGCACGCCCTTGCCCTTGTACGGGTCGGGCTTGCGCAGCTTGCGGATGTTCGCGGCGGTCTCGCCGACGAGTTGCTTGTCAATCCCCTGCACGGAGAACCGGGTCGGGGTCTCCACCACGAACGTGACGCCATCGGGTGCCGGCACGCTGATCGGATGGCTGTAGCCCAGCGCGAACTCCAGGGTCGAACCCTTGAGCGCCACGCGGTACCCCACGCCGTGAATCTCCATCTTCTTCTCGTAGCCGCTGGTGACCCCGATGACCAGGTTGTTCACCAACGACCGCGACAGCCCGTGCATGGCCCGGTTGCGGCGTTCGTCGTCCGGGCGGGCCACCAGGATGGCACCGCTCTCGTCGCGGTCGATCGAGATGGGCTCCACCACCGTGTGTGACAGGGTGCCCTTGGGACCCTTCACAGTGACCTGCCGACCCTCGATCGTGACATCGACACCGCTGGGCACGGTCACCGGCAGCTTTCCGATACGTGACATGGTTGCTCCCGCCTTACCAGACGTAGGCGAGGACTTCCCCACCTACGCCCTTCATGCTCGCCTGCCGGTCGGTCAGCAGCCCCGTCGACGTCGAGATGATCGCCACGCCCAGACCGCCGAGCACCCGGGGCAGGTTGGTCGACTTGGCGTACACCCGCAGGCCAGGCTTTGAGACCCGACGAACGCCAGCGATGCTGCGCTCCCGGTTGCGCCCGTACTTCAGGTCAATCACCAGCTTGCGCCCGACATCGGCCTGCTCGGTGTTGAACGAGGCGATGTAGCCCTCGCGCTGGAGGATCTCGGCGATCGCCACCTTGAGCTTGGAGTGCGGCATCACGACCTGGTCGTGGTAGGCCGAGTTCGCGTTGCGCAGACGAGTAAGCATGTCTGCGATTGGGTCGGTCATCGTCATGGTGACCCTGTCACCTTTCTCGCCGCGGTTCTCCCTCGGGTCCGGATGTCCCGGAAACACGAGCGGGCCTGCGGTGTGAGGTAGTTACCAGCTGCTCTTGCTGACACCGGGCAGCTCGCCCCGGTGCGCCATCTCCCGCACGCAGATCCGGCACAGGCCGAACTTGCGCAGCACCGCGCGGGCGCGCCCGCAGCGCTGGCAACGGGTGTATCCGCGCACCTTGAACTTCGGCTTGCGCGCGGCCTTGATCACGAGCCCCGTCTTGGCCATCGCGTCAGCTCTCCTTGAACGGGAAGCCCAGCAGCTTGAGCAGCTCCCGGCCTTCCTCGTTGGTGTCGGCGGTCGTCACGACCGTGATGTCCATGCCTCGGGGCCGGTCGATCGAGTCCGGGTCGATCTCGTGGAACATCGACTGCTCGCTCAGCCCGAAGGTGTAGTTGCCGTTGCCGTCGAACTGGCTCGGCGACAGGCCGCGGAAGTCCCGGATACGGGGCAGCGCGATCGTCAGCAGCCGGTCCAGGAACTCCCACATCCGGTCACCGCGCAGGGTGACCCGGGCCCCGATCGGCATGCCCTCGCGCAGCTTGAACTGCGCGATCGACTTGGTCGCCTTGCGCACCTCTGGCCGCTGACCGGTGATGGTGGCCAGGTCCCGGACCGCGCCGTCGATGAGTTTGGAGTCGCGGGCGGCGTCTCCGACGCCCATGTTGACCACGACCTTGGTGACACCGGGGATCTGCATCGGGTTGCGGTACTCGAAGCGCTCCTTGAGCTGCCCCGCGATCTCCTCGCGGTACCGGACCTTGAGTCGCGGTCGGACCTTCTCGGCGGTACTCACGTCTCTCACAGCTCCTTTCCGGTGCGCCGGGACACACGGACGCGGCGGGTCTTGCCGTCCTCGCCCTTGATCTCCTTCTTGCCGACCCGGGCGGGTTTGCCGTCAGAGTCGACCACCATCACGTTCGAGACGTGGATCGCGGCCTCCTGGGTGACGATCCCGCCGGACTGGGCACCACGCTGGGTGGTGGTGATCCGGGTATGCTTCTTGATCCGGTTAACCCCCTCGACCAGCACCCGGTCGCGGGCCGGGTAGGCCTGGATGACCTTGCCCTTCGCGCCCTTGTCCTTACCGGCGATCACCACAACGGTGTCGCCCTTCTTGACCTTCATTGTCACAGAACCTCCGGCGCGAGCGAGATGATCCGCATGAACTTCTTGTCGCGCAGCTCACGACCCACCGGACCGAAGATCCGGGTGCCCCGTGGCTCGCCGTCCGGCTTGATCAGGACAGCGGCATTCTCGTCGAACTTGATGTAGGAGCCGTCGGGACGACGCTTCTCCTTCGACGTGCGGACGATGACGGCCTTCACCACATCGCCCCGCTTCACGCCGGCGCCCGGGATGGCGTCCTTCACGGACGCGACGATGACGTCGCCGATCCGGGCGTAGCGACGCCCCGAGCCACCGAGGACCCGGATGCACAGAATCTCCTTGGCTCCGGTGTTGTCGGCGACACGCAGTCGCGACTCCTGCTGGATCACGGCCCAACTCCTACAAACATAATCTCCGCCCCGGCGGCCCCGGTATTCACTCTTCTACTTCGCCTTCTTACGAATGCCGCACCCAGCGGCCTTGGTCACCATTACTTGGCCTTTTCCACAATCTCGACCAGCCGCCAGCGCTTTGTCGCTGACAGCGGGCGGGTCTCCATCAGCCGGACGCGGTCACCGACGCCGGCGGTGTTGTCCTCGTCGTGCGCCTTGACCTTGCTGGTCCGGCGGATCACCTTGCCGTAGAGCGGGTGCTTCACCCGGTCCTCCACGGTCACGACGATGGTCTTGTCCATCTTGTCCGACACCACGAGACCCTCACGGATCTTGCGGAAGCCCCGGGTCTCCGCCTTCGTGGCGGTGTTCTGCTCGCTCACGCTGCGCCCTCGTCCTCAATCGGTGCGACCGACAGTCCCAGCTCACGTTCGCGCATCACGGTGTAGACCCGCGCGATGTCGTGCCGGACGGTACGCAGCCGTCGGTTGTTGTCCAGCTGGCCGGTGGCCATCTGGAAGCGGAGGTTGAACAGCTCCTCCTTCGATTCCCGCAGCCGCAGCACCAGCTCCTCGTTCGTGAGCTCACGCAGCTCGGACGCGCCAGTCCCGATTCCGGAACCCGCCATCAGAACTCACCCTCCCGCGACACGATGCGGCAGCGCATCGGCAGCTTGTGAATCGCGCGGCGCAACGCCTCGCGAGCCGTCTGCTCGTTCGGGTAGCTCATCTCGAACATCACCCGGCCGGGCTTGACGTTGGCCACCCAGAACTCCGGGGTGCCCTTGCCAGAGCCCATCCGGGTCTCGGCGGGCTTCTTGGTCAGCGGCCGGTCCGGGAAGATGTTGATCCAGACCTTGCCACCACGGCGGATGTGCCGGGTGATGGCGATCCGGGCGGACTCGATCTGGCGGTTGGTCACGTAAGCCGGCTCCAGGGCCTGGATACCGAAGTCACCGAAGGTCACCCTGGTGCCGCCTTTGGCCATCCCGCTGCGGCCAGGGTGGTGCTGCTTGCGGTGCTTGACCTTGCGTGGGATCAGCATGGCTCAGGCCTCCCCGCTGCTCGGCTCGCCGGCCGGCACGGCGACCGGCGCACCGATGGCCTGCGCGGCGGCGGCCCGACCGGCCTCGGTGCCCGAAGCGGTCGTACCGGACGCACCCGACCGACGCTTGGTCGGC
>JALYVZ010000018.1 GCA_030852965.1 Actinomycetota bacterium
CCGCAGGGGCGCGCAGCGTCCTTGACGCGTGGGGGGCCGGGCCGTACACGCGGCCGCCGCGAACCCGACCACAGCCCAGCCAACCACAACCAGGGGTTGACACAGAGGGTGTCATGGCTCCTCCTTCCGGCGCTGTGCGCGCAGTTCCTTCTTCGAAGGCGGCGGGCAACTCAATCCGGCCTTGCGTAGGTCGAGGATCAGACGGGCAAGCCGACGAGCGGGTCTGCTCGGCGTGGCCGGGTAGTAGCCGACGTACTCACCGCTGGCGGTGTAGAAGTGCCGGTAACCGTTGGCCGAGTGCTTGACCCGGAAGCCCTGCGAGCTTGCCCATTCGGCCAGCTTGTCGATGTCCTCTGCCATGGTGACCCTATCTCTTGCGGTGTGTCAAACCAGAGGGTAACTCGCTACACCGTCAAGAATTGGCGCTGCGCGCGAAAGATCCCCACGGCAACACCCTCTACTGGCTCCGGCAAGCTGAGGACCGCGACGCCGCTAGTGAACGACTAAGTCGGCGGACTAAGTCTGCTAACGTGAGCGGATGGCCGAGTTCGGCGTGCACGAGGCGAAGACGCACTTTTCCAAGCTCCTCGACCGGGCGCTGTCCGGCGAGGAGATCATCATTACTCGCTCCGGTGAACCGCTCGTGAAGTTGGTGCCGACACAGCGCAGGAGAACACCCAACTTCGGCTTCGCCCGGGGGACGATCAGCATCTCCGAGGACTTCGACGAGATTCCCGACGAGTTCCTGCCCTACGTCTGATGAGGGTCCTGCTCGACACGAACGTGGTTCTCTGGTTGGCCGACGATCCCACAACCCTTCGGCGCGACACCATCGACCTCCTGACCGCCGACACGACCACGCTCGTGCTCTCCGCCGTCGTCCCCTGGGAGATCGCGATCAAGTGGCGTTCCGGGAAGCTGTCGCTTCCCGAACATCCACGGGACTGGGTGCAGCGGCTCGCCAGGGAGTTCGGTGTTCAGACCCTGGCGGTGACCCAGTCGCATGTCACGGAGGTCGCCGACCTGCCCGATCACCATCGGGACCCCTTCGACCGGCTGCTCATCGCCCAGGCGCAGGTCGAGCGGCACCCGGTGGTCACCGCCGACGAGGTGTTCGCACGGTACGGAATCGAGGTCGTCCCGGCGCGCTGACAGCGTGCCCGGTTCAGGTGGTGACCGGGGGCCAGACGGACTGCCAGGAGCGGTCCTGACTGGTGTGCGCGATGACGCCTTCGGGTAGCTCGCCGGCTACCACCTGCTCGAGCGTGGTCAGCTCCAGGATGGAGCGCAGGCTGGCCCGGACCGCCACCCAGACGTCCCGCAGGCGCTCCGCAGCGCCTTCATAGGCGAGGTTCTCTGGTCGCTGGCCACGGACCAGCGCCAACGGACCGTCGGTGACCCGAACGACGTCGGCCAGCGAGATCGAGTGCGCGGGGCGCGCCAACCGATGGCCGCCTTCCGGGCCACGCCGGCTCTCGATCATACCGGCCCGGCGCAGCTCGACGAGGATGCTGTCCAGGAAGGTGCGCGGAATGCCCTGGGCGGCCGCGATGTCGTCGGCCTTCACCGCGCAGCCTTCCCGAGCGCCGGTGAGCACGCACAACGCGCGGATCGCATAGTCCGCCCTCGCCGAGATCTGCATCTGCGCCCTTCCCACCCCGCCGGCTCCGCCGGCTTCCGTCCCCCGGCCATCTTGGCGTACCGATCAGGTGTAGTGCGTGTCACCCGATTGTTGACTATATAGCCCAGAAATGTCACGATCGGGTGGTGCACATTGAGTCGACACCTGCTCGGGCGATCCGGCCCATGCTGGTCCGCCGGCTGCACATTGATCTGATGCGGCTCTCGTCAGCCTGCTGCCGGACCGGGCGCTAGTTCCCGCCCCGTCCTCCGCGTCGGCCGTCACAGGCGGCCTCGCCACGCCCTGAAGGCAGCCCAGATGCACCTCGATCTCTCGCTCGCGACCGCAGGACTGCTCGTTGGGCTCCTGGTCGGGCTCACCGGCATGGGTGGTGGCGCGCTGCTCACCCCGATCCTGGTGCTGCTGTTCCGGGTGGCCCCGCTGACCGCGATCTCCAGTGACCTGCTCACGTCGTTGGTGATGAAGCCGGTGGGCGGCGCGGTACACCTGCGGCACCGCACGGTGCACTGGCGGCTGGTCGGCTGGCTGGTGGCCGGATCGGTGCCCTCAGCGTTCGCCGGCGCGGTACTGATCGGCACGGTCGGACACACCGCCGGGGTTCAGGACAACCTGAAGATGGTCATCGGTATCGCACTGTGCGCGTCGGTGGCGATGATGCTGCTGCGAGGGGTGCTCGACCAACGCAACCGTCGCCGCGACGCGCGCGCCGGCCGAGCCGTCGACGTTGACCGGCCGCTGGACGTGCGCCCGGTGCGCACGCTGGTGATCGGGGTGATCGGTGGCTTCGCGGTCGGCGTGACATCGGTCGGCGCTGGCTCACTGATCATCGCGATGTTGTTGATCGCCTACCCGACGCTGCGCCCCGCCCAGCTGGTCGGCACCGACATCGTGCAGGCCATCCCGCTGGTGGCCGCCGCCACCCTGGGCCATCTGATCTTCGGTGACGTGCACCTCGCGCTCACCGCATCCCTGCTGGTCGGCGCGCTTCCCGGGGTGTACCTCGGCGCCCGGATGTCCGCTCGAGGCCCGGCCGGCGTGATCCGCCCGGTGATCGCCGGAGTGCTGCTCGCCTCGGCGTTGGCACTGCTCAAGGTGGCCACCCCGGTGGTGGTCATCGGGGCACTGGCCGGTGTTGCCGCGATGGTAGCGTTGCGCCCGAAGCGCCTGGAGCCGCTGCCCGTCGCGGAGCCGGTCCGCGCGCTCGACCCCGTTCACTGACCAGACCGCCGACCCGGCCGCTGGCCGCTGCGCGTCAAACGCGCACCCGAGCCCGGCCGCCGGGTTACGGTGCCGACATGACCTCGACGCCAGACATCGACGGGCTGGTACACCTCGAGATCCGGGACGGGATCGCCACCATCACGCTGGATTCCCCGCACAACCGCAATGCGCTGTCCGCCCAGCTGCGGCGTGAGCTGCTGGCCCACCTCGACGCCGCGATCGGGTCCGACGACGCCCGCGCGATCGTGCTCACCCACACCGGCAAGGTGTTCTGCGCGGGCGCCGACCTCAAGGAGTCCCTCGGCGCGCCCGCCAAGGACCAGGGCGTCAACGAGGTGCCAGCGATCCTGCAGCGGATCTGGACCTCACCGACGCCGGTACTGGCCCGGCTGGCCGGAGCGGTCCGGGCCGGTGGGGTCGGACTGGTTGCGGCGTGTGATCTCGCGGTGGCGACCGAGGAGGTCGGCTTCGCATTCACCGAGGTCCGAATCGGCGTGGTACCGGCGGTGATCTCGGTGCCGCTGGTGCCCAAGGTGGTGCCCGCCGCGCTGCACGAGCTGTTCCTCACCGGTGAGACCTTCGACGCCCACCGGGCCGCCGCCATCGGGCTGATCACCAGCGCGGTGCCGCCCGCCCGGCTCGACGACGAGGTGCGCCGCTACACCGACATGCTCCGGTTGGGCGCCCCGGACGCGCTGGCCGCCACCAAGGAGCTGCTGCGCGCATCCGCCACGGCCACCATGGCCGACGATTACTCAGCCATGGTGAAGTTCTCGGCGGCGCGGTTCGCCTCCGAGGAGGGCCAGGAGGGCATCCGGGCGTTCGTCGAGAAGCGGCCGCCGGCCTGGGTCATCACCGCCTGCGGCCCCGCCCCAGCACAATGACCGACCGCGCTGTCACGTCTCAGGTCGCTCGGCGCTCGGCCCCCGACGACCCATCAGCGCGTCCAGCGCTGCGTCCAGCACGTCCGAGAGCCGGTCCGCGACCACCGCGACACCGGCGCACAATGGCAGCAGCACGACGATGGCCACCAATACTTGCCAGGGGAACGCGAGCTGGGTGACCCACAGCTCGACCGAGTCCCACCAGTTCGCCAACCCGTGCAGCACGCTCCACAGCGTAGACCGAGCGACTTCACGCTAGGTTCGTGACCATGTTCGCCGTCTATGCCGCCGAGCCGAACCCCGAAGACCCACTCGCCGGGCTGCGCACCGGGGAACGCCCGGAGTCTGAGGTGCCTGACGGCTGGGTGCCCGTCACGGTGACCGCCGCGAGCCTGAACATGCATGACATCTGGACGCTGCGCGGGGTCGGCATCAAGGCCGAGCAGTTCCCGATGATCCTGGGCTGCGACGGAGCCGGCACGCTGCCCGACGGCAGCGAGGTGGTGCTGCATTCAGTGATCGGCGACCCGAGTTGGGACGGGGACGAGACGCTCGACCCCAGGCGCACCCTGCTCACCGAGAAGCATCAGGGCAGCTTCGCCGAGACCGTCGTGGTGCCAACCCGCAACGCGGTGCCCAAGCCGGCCGGGCTCGCGCACAGGCACGCCGCCGGCATGGGCACGGCGTGGCTGACCGCTTATCGGATGCTGTTCACCAAGTCCGGGCTGCGTCCCGGCCAGACCATGCTCGTGCAGGGCGCCTCGGGCGGGGTCTCCACGGCACTGGTCCAACTGGGCAGCGCCGCCGGACTGCGCGTATGGGTGACCGGCCGCTCGGACGAGAAGCGGGCGCTGGCCGAGAAGCTCGGCGCACACGCCACCTTCGCCTCCGGCGATCGACTGCCGGAGAAGGTGGACGGGGTGTTCGAGACCGTCGGCGAAGCGACCTGGAGCCACTCGCTGCGGGCGCTCAAGCCCGGCGGCGTCGTAGTGTGCTCGGGTTCAACCAGCGGCCCCAACCCGCCCGCTGACCTGCAACGACTGTTCTTCTTACAGCTACGCGTGGTGGGCTCCACGATGGGCACACGGGAGGAACTACGGAACCTGCTCACCTTCGTGGACGCCGCCGGGATCACCCCCGAGGTGGGGCTGGAGCTGCCGCTGGAGCAGGCCGAGGAGGGTTTCCGGGCGATGCTGGACGGCGAGACCGCCGGGAAGATCGTGTTCACCCGCTGAGCCGCAAGAGTTGACGAACATCACTGGTACCGGGATCACAGTTACCGTGCTGCCAACAGATGACCGTACAGTCTGGAAGCGTGGCAGGCCCTTCCGTGCCGTCGCCGAGAGCGTCGTCGGAGTCCGAGAGCGTGGTCGATATACTCGACCGCGCAGATCGGGCTGTCGACGCGGTGCTCACCCCGGTCACCGCGCGGGAAGGCCTCAGCCGCGAGGCCTGGCGGGTGCTGTTGCTGCTGTCCAGGGGCGGTGGCCACAGCATGGGGGAGATCGCCGAGCACGCCGCCATCCCCAACCCCACGGCGACCCGGGTGGTGGACCGGCTGGTGGCACAGTCTCTTGCCTACCGACGCAACGACGCGAACGACCGCCGCCGCGTGCTGGTGCACCTGGCCGCCGGTGGCCGTCAGGTGGTGGAGCGGGTCAGCCAGCGGCTCGAGGAGCGGGTCGAGTCGGCGTTTACGCAGCTGTCCGCAAGCGAGTCCGAGGTCAGCGCCATGCTCACCCAGCTGACCGACACGCTCGGCCAGGTCGTCGACTAGCGCGACCGCTCGTCCTCAGCGTGGACGCAGACCGTCGAGCAGCCGCGCCGGGGCTGATCTCCACCGGGAACGGTCGTCGCACCGGCAGCACTGAAACTTCGGATTGGGCGGTGCGCCATCTGCGCTGCCTGTGCGGGCGGATCGCCGTGGAACTGCGCGCGTCGCACTGCGGCTGCTCGCGGTCGCCGATCACCGCGAGTCCTCTACCACCCCTGGGTGACGGTCAATCCAGGCCTCGCCGGACTTCGTCGACTTCCAGAATGCGGGCGCGGCGTGTGCGCCAACTCTATAACCTCCTTCATAGAGCGGACTTCAGACCTCTGATGAACGGGAGCGATGGTGAACGAAGCACACCTGAAGTTTTGTGCCAGCCCGGAGTGGGCCGAGATCGTGCAGAACGAGGTACTTCCGTGGGCGGTAGGTGACCGCGACCTGGGCGACGACGTACTGGAGGTCGGCGCCGGACCGGGGCTGACCACCGACGTCCTGCGCGGCCGAGTACCCCGACTCACCGCGGTCGAGATCGACGATGCGCTGGCCACAGCTCTGCGGGAGCGCTTGCACGGCTCCAACGTCGAGGTCGTCCACGCCGATGCGACCAACCTGCCGATGCGGTCGGGGAGGTTCTCGGCGGCGACGACGTTCGCCACCCTGCACCACGTCCCGACTGTGCAGCTTCAGGACCGGCTGCTGGCCGAGCTGTGCCGCGTGCTTCGCCCGGGAGGACTTGTCATCGGCAGCGACAGCATCGCCGGGGACGAGTTGGACGAGTTTCACGTTGGTGACACCTACGTCCCGTGCGACCCCGACGACATGCCCGCGCGCCTGGCCGCCGCCGGATTCGTCGACATCCACGTCGACCGGGCCGACCTCGCCGACGAGCGCCTCGCCTGGGCACGTTCCCGATTCCGATTCGTGGCCGCCGCCCCGTAGCCCGGCACGGCACGTACCTCGCGCCCGTCCTGACGTCGGCGCACCGTCGGCTGGTGTTGGCCAGTAGCTTGTCATAGCCTGGGACACCATCGCAGCGACGATGCAGACTTACCTCACCTGCGAGGTGAGCAGACTACGCCCGGCCATCCGGCGGACGACCGCCGCTGACGCGACGACGTGCGATTGGCCTGGCGGGACGCCGCCGAGACGAGCAGGTCCAGACGGGTCATCACGACGCTGTGCGACTGAAGGGCCAGTTCGGTGCCCCGAGCGGTGAGTGTGTCACCTGGCAGGCGCGGCGATCGCTGGTGTCCTCTGGGTGCGGGTGAGCAGGCTGCGGCCGACTGGGCTGCACGGTAGGGGATCATTACTATCTTGATCTACGGTGGCGCACGGCCCGCCGCAGGATCAAGGCGGTCAGTCGCTTTGCCGTCCCCGGACAGACACTGCACGCAGTGCCGGCCTCGCGGACGTGGAAGTCCCGGTCGAGGTCCGGCTCGCCCAGCCAGTGGCCGTGGTCCAGCCCCAGCGGCACCTCAGTCAGCCGTCAGCGAAACGGCGGGACCAGCGACAATCGTTGCTCAACGACCCTACGCCGAGGGTCAGCTCGCTGTCAGCCGAGGCGGATAGGTCGAGCACCATCAGGTTGCCGAAGTGTCCGCACTGGCGGGGACTCTCCAAAGCAGGGCTGAGCGTCGACAGCTAGTGAGCTGGCGCACTCCGCTGTACCTAGCGCACGTAGCCGGAACCTGATCGCGGCGACTACCTGAGGTGGATGGTCCGGCTGGCGCTACCGACGGTGGCGCCAGCCGGACCGGCCCAGGAGTTGGGCTCAGATCATCAGTCTCGGCCCGGACCTAGGAACGCGCTGAAGAGACCCAGGTTCGAGGCCCGCGATCAACAAAGCGATCAGTTCAGGGCTCTCGAACTTACCTCGTGTTTCGCAGCTACGCTGCGGCTGCGGCGCAGGCCAGGGCGTAGTCGTGTAATAGATCAGGATTGGGTTGACCTGGGGAAACGGGCGTAAACCGGGCCACGATCAGGGCCTTGCGGAGCTTGGTGATCATGTCTTCGAAGGACGGCTCGGTCTTGGTTCGGTACCACGGCTGGGCGAGTCGGCGGTGGTGGGCGTCGTCGGGGTGGTGGCCGTGCAGCGCGTACCAGAGGATGACCAGGGACTGGATCAGCATCCCGAACGGGACGGTCCGCTCGACGGCGTTCTTGACCCGGTTACGGGCCTGTCCGACACCCATCTGCTGCTTGCCGACGGCGTTGGCCGGCTCGATCGACCAGCGGATCGCGTACCGTTCGACGATCTGTGCGGGTGTGGCGGTCTGATCGAGGGTGAACAGGGCCAGGTCGTAGGCCTTGGTCGAGTCCGGTTCGCGGACCAGCACGCACCGGCCGAGGGTGTTGCCGAAGCTGCCGTACCAGATGCACGCCACCTGGGCCAGGTGCACGGTCTCGGTGCGCCCGTACCGGTACACAGCGGTCTTGCACCAGACCGCGTCGGTGGCCAGGATGGCGGGCCGGCCGAGCTTGCGGCCCTTCAACGCCGGGCGCCCGCGTCGACCGGTCCGCGGCGGCGCGGTGTCGAACAAGCAGGCATTGACCGGCAGCCGGGTGGTCCACGTCGCCCCGGGCACCAGCAGCGGCTTGCCGTGGTAGGCGGCGTCGCCGACCCCGTGCACCTCCCGGTCCGGGAACGTGGCCGTGATCAGGGTCAGCATCTGGGCGCCCAACTCCACCGGGGTAGTGGTGGCCTTGCCCGCCCACAACCGCAACAGCACCGGCAAGCACACCGGCGCGGTGCAAAACGGCAACCGGACCACGATCCCGGCGAGCACCCACCGGTTCCCCCGTGCGATCTTCTTACCGCCCTGAGCGGCGCCGTCGTGGGTCCAGAACGCGTGATGGACCTTGCGACCCCACCGCTTGAACAGGGTGTCGTCGATCACCACCGTGACCGGCTCGCCCGGTGTCAGCAGCCGGGTCACGATCAGCCGGGCGGCGATCAATCCCATCTGGTCGATGTCCCACATCGCCGAGGAGAAGAACCGACACGCGGTATGAAACGAGATCCGCTGGGCCATCCGTGCCCCGGCCAGCATCCCGACCACCGAGCGCCGCCCGGTCGAGGCGACCATCCCGGTCGCCAGCACGGTGAACACCACGAACGTGCCCCGACGCTTGAACACCGGCCGAAACAGTTCCAACACCCCGGCCCACGACCCCGGCAAGATCATCACGCGAACGTAGGGACACACCAGCCACGGACCCGCCCGACACGCCGGGTGACCGCGTCACGCCTCCCCCAGCACGCCATCATGCAGGACGTGCCCGACAACCCCAGCCCGCGGACCCGCACCACCGTCACCGCGCGGATCACCGCCCATGTCAAGCAAGGCTGGCCCCACCTCGGCGAACCGCTCGTGACCTACCGCGGACAGTTCTGCTACGTCGCGGCCCGCCTCCCCGGCCAACATCACCCCCACCCGATCCTGCGACTGCGCTACCACGGATCGGCAGACCGCTGGGCCATCGGGATCTACCTCGCCAGCGACCAGCGCTACACCGAGGCCGAACTGCCCACATCCTTCGGACCCAAGACCGGAACCCCCGAACAGGGCATCGACCACACCTTCCCCCTCTACGCAGGCCCTGGCCGCCAGCGCTGACAGCGTCGCGATGACCCAGAACTGCGAAACTCAAGACTTACCGCGAACCGGCTTATTCAGTCATCTCCTAGCTGGCGTCGCTCTCCATGGCGCCGCTCTCACTGGGGTTGACGCCAGTGACGGCGCGGCCGGTGGAGGTGCCGGTCGGGCGTTTCGTCGTCTCGCCCTGGGTGCCGGTGTCCTGGCGGCCGGCCTCCTTTGTCTTCATCGCCAGCTCCTCGCCGCCCTCGGTCTTGCTTTCGCCGACTCCCATCGGGGTGGCGCCGGTGGTGTCGGTCGGCGACGGTGCGTCGCGTTCCTCCTTCGAGACCGTCGGCGCCTCGCCGGGTTCGCCACCGTGCTCGTCGGCCCGGAACGCCTTGTGCACGCCCTCCGCGCCGTCCGAGTCGGGTTTGTCGTTCGTCATCACGACCTCCTTGTTGGGATGGATGCCGGAGGGTACCCGGGCACCGTCGGTCCTAACCACGCCACGATCGTGGTTGTCTCGCGGCTCTGCGCCCGGGGTCGGCGGCCCGGTGTGGGCCTGCCTCGGACATGCCGTGCAAGGTGCCCAGCAGGTCGACGTACCCTCGCCGAACTCGACACCCAAGACACCCGCCCACCCCAACGACCCGGGCCCGACACCGCCGCGCTGCTCGACGCCCTGCCCACCTCGCGCTCAACCTCACCTACGCCCACCGGACCGCATCGGGAGCAGCGCGCCGGCCGACTGGGGCCCGACGTCGAGGGAGGTTGCCTCGATCAGGCAGGGACGAAGGCGTCGCCTTGAAGCAGTGGTACCGACCTGCTGCTGTCGACTGCTGCCGCAGTGGCCCGTCGTCGGGGTAGCCGAGCCCTAGGAGCTCGCGGCCGCCCGCGCAGTCGTCAAGGTGGTACCGATCTCGCCGGCGGCGGCCCTCAATGCGGCTGCCGCCGGGGAACGTCCCCGTCGTGGGTGACCGCCATCGCGATCACCACCCGCGGCGGATCGGCGCGGTGGTCCTTGGAGTGCCCGAACGCCCGGGTCCCGACCACCACGGCACGCTCGCGGTACGAACGAGCCACAGCTGCGGTCGGCCATCAACCCTCGTTACGATGGGGCCGCGGTCGGCCGTGCTCGCGGCACGGTCGTTGTCGAGGACGGGAGCGGTGGTGGGTGAGCGGGTCGGGTTGGTGTTGTCCGGCGGCGGGGCGCGCGGCGCGTACGAGGCCGGGGCGCTGTCGGTGTTGCTGCCGGAACTGGAGCGTCGTAGTCAGCGGCCAACGGTGCTCGTGGGCAGCAGTGTCGGCGCGCTGAACGCGGCCAGTCTGGCCGCCGACGCCGACCAGGACGCCGAGCAGGCCGGCGCCAGCATGCTGGCGCGGTGGCGGCGCCTGCGACTCGCTGACGTGTTCCATTCGATCGCCGGCTGGCAAGCGCCGTTGACGGCCGTCCGCTACGCTGGCGAGGTCCTCGGGCTGCCCGGCTTGCGGCTGCCGAGTTTGCTGGACCCGGCGCCGCTGCGCGACTCGATCCATCGGCTGATCGACTTCCCGGCGCTGCACCGCAACGTGCGCAATGGGCTGCTCGACTGTCTGGCGGTCTGCGCGTCTCCGGCGGCCAATCCGCGCAACACGGTGTTCGTCGAGCACCAGGGTCAGCCTGACCTACCGTCACGCCCGACGACCGAGTACGTGACCACGACGCTCTCGGGCGATCACCTGATGGCCTCCGCCGCGATCCCCATGCTGTTTCCCGCCGTACGAGTCCACCACCCCACTGCCAGCCAGGGGTGGTACTACGACGGCAGCGCCCGGCTGAACACGCCGCTGGATCCCGCGCTGGAGCTGGGCGTCGATCGAATGGTGGTGATCGGCACCCATTCGATCGCCCCACGACGGAGCGAGCTCTGGTCCGCTCAAGACAAGCAACCCGACCTCGCCGACGGCGCCCTGCAGCTGCTGACCGCGACGCTGCTCTCTCCGATGGTCGAAGACGTCCGTCGGCTCGGCCAGGTCAACCAGCTGATCAGTGGCGCCGGCGGCGCCGTGGCCGCGCACCGTGAGATCCAGCACAAGAAGCCCTACCGCCAGGTGCCATACATGTACATCGCTCCACCGACCCGAGGAGCGTTGGGTGATGTCGCCTCAGAGGTGTTCCGGCGGCGCTACCGCGGCTACCGGGCCGTCAAGGCGCCCAATCTGGCCATCTTGAGTCGGCTGCTGGGCGGGGAAAGCGAACAGCACGGCGAGCTGATCAGCTATCTGATGTTCGACCCCGAGTTCATCGACATGGCGATCGACCTCGGAAGCCAAGACGCGCAACGGTGGCTCGACCGGGTCCCCGCACCCGACTCACCCTGGTATCTGCCGCCGATCGACACCCTGCCCGACTCCTGACCACTGCTGTGCCAACCGGCAACGGGCGTCGCCGCGTCGGACCAGCCAGGGCAGGAAGTCAACTGCTGCACCACTCCCGCATGCTCAGGAGTCGGTGGATTTGTCGAGATGGTGGAAGATGACCCGTCCGCCGTCTTGAGGGTCGCCGGGGTCGTCGGCTTGCTGGTAGTCGCCGGCTTGGAAGCGCACGGTCGCGTTCTTGAACGGTGCCGGGATGGGGATGGTCACGGTGTTGGTGGTGGAGACCCAGGTGGCAGTGCAGACCCGAGACGCGCCGACGCCACCGAAGTGATCGGCACGCGCTGGCCGCCAAGGCCGCAGGGTCAGGGTTTCGGGCCATCGCCGCTCGGCTGGACCGGCCGGCCTCCACCGTGCGCCGCTGGCTCCGCCGTGCCCCTGAGCGCCACGCGCAGTGGCTCTACCAGCGCGCCGTTGAGCACTGCGCGCGGATCGAGAGCTGCTCATCAGGCCGGCGGGGCAGCCCACGCTGCTCGGGCACGCGCTGAACTTGCTCGCCGGGGTCGCGCTGCGCTACCGGGAGCTGTTCGCCAACCCAGAGCCGCCGTGGTCGCTGATCGGAGCGTTGAGCTATGGCCACTTGCTGGCCCCTCCGCTGAGAATCTGATCAACACGCTCAATCCGGGCACTGTCACGCCCAGATCCGGCCGTCACCGCCCTGATGTCTGACCACCACGCGGGCAATTCGCTCAGTCACCGTGCCGACAAGCAGGTCACCGTGCCGACCAACCCCGGATCCCAGATCGGGATTCTCGGCGACGGCTTCGTCTGCAAAATGAGCGCCGGTCAACACCCGCGACGATGGGGCGCTCCCCCTAACCCACGGGAAACACCCCCTACCCCCGGTAGGGCTACCCCTCCCGCCCCGGCCGAGCTCACCGGATTGTTCGACCGGTGCCGAAGCGTCTGGGTACTAGCGTCGTCGACATGACCACAGCAACGATCGACCGCAGCCGCGAGGCCGAGGCATTCCTCGATGCACGTCAACACACTCCGCCGGCGGTCAGCGCGTGTGAGGGCTGGACCGCGCACGAGGTCACCGCCCACCTCGCCGCGGCGGCCGCCGAGATCACCTGCCACCTCAAGCCCTACCTTGCCGGGGAGCCAGTGCCGAAAACCCAGACCTTCGAACAGCGCGAGCCCGCGTATCGAGCGATGGACGACGTGGCGCTGTGTCGGCGCCTTGAGGTCGAGGACGCGACAATGCGGTCGGTCATCGCCCAGGTACTGGCGTGCGAGCCGGACGCGGTCATCCCGTGGACCGGACGCCAGATGGTGGTGTCGAAGTTCCTGCCCCACATGCGCAACGAGTTCGCCATTCACCGTTGGGACTTCATCGGCGACGACGACACCAGCACCGCACTGCTCAGCCAACCCGAGCTGACCGAGCACGCTGCGGCTTACTGCTAGTCACGTTCCGTTGCCGGATCTCGTATCGGTACTCGGATCGTGACGGTGGTGCCGGTGCCCGGTGCGGTGTCCACCCGGAAGACTCTCGAGTGGCCGGCGGCGGATAGCCGCTCGCGCACGTCGGTGATCGTCTCGGTCAGCCGGTCGGGGTCCATACCCAGCCCGTCGTCGGAGACGGTGATCACACAGTCCGGTCCGTCCGGTTCGGCGGTGATGCCCACGGTTCCACCACGTGGGGCGCCCTCGATGCCGTGGCGTACTGCGTTCTCCACCAGCGGCTGCAGGGTGAGGAACGGCAAACTCACCTCGCGTAGCTCGGGCGCGACGTGGCGGGTGACCGCCAGCCGCTCCCCGAAGCGGGCCGCCTCGATGGCCAGGTAGCGCTCGGCGTTGGCCAGCTCCGCACCCAGCGTGGTGGCGGCCGAACCCGACCGGAACGCGTAGCGGGTGTACTCGGCGAACTCGCCGAGCAACTCACGGGCCTTCGCCGGGTCGGTACGGACGTATGTCGCGATCGTGGTCAGCGCGTTGTAGAGGAAGTGTGGGGAGATCTGCGCGCGCAGCGCCCGGACCTCGGCCTTGGCCAGCCGGACCGCCTGGTCCAGCGCGGCGAGCTCGCTGCCGGAGCTGACCGGGGGCTCACCCGTCGTCAGCCCCATCGGCCCGTGCACGGTCGCGGTCGCGGGGTGCGCATCGGGGCACAAAGCGATCCAGCGCGCGTGGCGCAGCCGACCGTCGATCTCCCACCGCCGGTAGGACACCTCGCCGACCAGCCTGGGGGTCACCCAGCGCACCCCGAGGGTGTGCTGGTCTGGAGGTGGCTCTCGGAACGGGTCGCACGAGGACACCAACGCGTCGAGCCGCCCGGCCAGCTCCCGCCGAGCTGGCGGGTCCAGCCCCGCGGTGACTCGGGCGACGTAGCGCAGCCCGGCGGGTTCGGGCACCCCGACCAGCAGCGCGACCGACTCATCCCCGCCGCCGGCGCGGGCGACGGGCTGCCAGCCGCCGATCACCACCCTCTGTAGCTGTCGGGGCAGCGTCTGCACCCACGCCCTGGAGCGCCGGCCCGGCTGATAGTGCGAGTCCAGCCGCTTGGCGAGCACCCCGCCCAGCCCGTGCCGCTGTGCCACCTCCAGCATGGTCTGCCCGTCGGTATCCAGGAAGTAGGGCGGCAGCCTCGCTGGCAGGCCGGTCAGATCGAGCTCGGCGAGCAGCTCCCGGCGCCGCTGGTAGGGCAGGCTCAGGGTGGGGCGCCCGTCGGCGTGCAGCAGATCCAAGAGGTAGAACAAGACTGGCACCCGACCCAGCAGGGCTGGCGAGGGTCGGGAGGTGCTCGTGCGCTGGCGTAGTCGGGCGGCGTCGGGCCGGTCGAGATCGTCCAACACGACAATCTTGCCGTCCAAAACCAGCTCGCCCCTGGTATCGGCAAGCGCCGCAAGCGCGGACAGCTCCGGGTAGCTCGCGGTGAGCGAGCGAGCCGACCCGCCGCTGAGCAACTGGACCCGGCCCCCACGCAGGTAGGCCAGCGCTCGCAGCCCGTCCCAGACGAACTCGAACCCCCAGGCCGAACCGGACGGAACCTCGCCCTCGCGGGCCTGCATCGGTCGGATCGGATGGATCAACGGATCAGGCGGGCTCACATCACTGGCGGCCACGGTCGGCGGCGGGATCGCCGCTCACGCTGGCTTGTTGGTCCGGCGGGCTGTCTTGCGGTCGCCGGTCTCCGTGGCGGCTTTCTTGACGGCCGGCTTCCGCACGGAGGCCCCGCCGGCCGGCTTGGCCCTGGACCTCGGCTTGGCCGCCGGCTGGACGTCGCCGGTCGAGGACGAACGTTGCGTCGGGACGTTGGCTCCCGTCGTCCCGGCCTTCGCGGCCGCCACGCTGGCCTCGAGCGCCGCGAGTAGGTCGGACATGTTGTCCGCACCCTTGGTGCCCGAGGTCGCCGGCGCCGGCGTCGGTTGCGACTCGCCGATGGCGCGCTTGCGCTCGATCATCTCGGCCACCGCCTCGCGGTAGCTGTCGGAGAACCTGGTCGGGTCGAAATCCGCACCGAGGCTGTCCACCAGCGAGGCGGCCATCCGCATCTCCTGCGGCCGCAGTTCCACCTCGGCGTCCAGGATCTCGAACTCCGGCTCGCGCACCTCGTCCGGCCACAGGATGGTCTGCAACACGATGACGTTGTCCCGCACCCGCAGCAGGGCCAGCGCCTCCTTCTGCCGCAGCGTCACCTTGACCACGGCCATCCGGGCGGTCTCCCGCAACGCCTCGCGCAGCAGCGCGTACGGCTTGACGGCCCGGTTCTCCGGTTCCAGGTAGTAGCTCTTGTCGAACAGCAGCGGGTCGACCTGGTCGGCCGGCACGAACTCGACCACGTCAATCTCCCGGCTGCTGTTCACCGGCAACGCTTCCAGGTCGGCCTCGGTCAGAGTGATCAGCTCGCCGTCCGGGGTCTCGTAGCCTTTGACGATGTCGGCATAGTCCACCTCCTGGTCGCACACCGTGCAGACCCGGCGGTAACGGATCCGGCCGCCGTCGACCCCGTGCACCTGGTGGAACCGGATGTCGTGGTTGGTGGTCGCCGAGTACAGCCGGACCGGAACGCTGACCAACCCGAAGGACACCGCGCCACTCCACATCGCGCGCATGGCCTTCCCCTCCCGACGTCGACATCGTGAAGTGACAGCATGAGCCCGTGGACCCCATGCTCGCTACCCCTTGGACCCTGCCGGGCTGGAACGCCCCACGTTAACTTGATAGCGGGGACGCGCAGTCAGTCCCGATCGGACCCTTGATTGCGGCTGGTCGCCGCGTTTGCCGACTCCGGGTTGTTGGGGCAAGGTGGGTCATTGGACGAACCGCCACGAGTAGGGACCCGACCTCGCTGATGCGAGAGAGGCAGGCGATGGCGCGAAAGAGGCTCAACCTCATCGACCGGGCATGGCTGCTTGGCCACCGACACGACATGCCGTTACACGTTGCCGGTCTTGCGGTCTTCGCCTCGCCAGCCGACGCCAGCGACGATTTCGTCCGAAACATGATGGCCGATTTCTGGGCCACCCGCACGTTCGCGCGCCCGTTCAACCACCGGTTGCGCCAGACCCGGTTCCCGACTCTGAACCCGGCCTGGGAGGTGCTCGGCGACGAACAGATCGACATCGAGTACCACGTGCGGCACACCGTGGTGGCCCGCCCTGGCGGAGAACGCGAACTCGGCATGCTCGTGTCCCGCCTGCATTCGCACCCGCACGACCTGACCCGCCCGCTCTGGGAGCTCCACGTCATAGACGGGTTGGCCGACGGCCGTTTCGCGATGTACCTGAAGGTCCATCACTCGCTGATCGACGGCGTCGGGCTGATGCGGCGGCTGACCCGCATGGTCACCAACGACCCGAACGACCACGACCGCGCGCCGGTTTGGGCGATCGGTACCCACAGCGGCGAACCCACACCCCGCCGCACCAAGCCACGCGCCACGCTGGGCAGCCGGATCGCCGATGGCATTCGGCTCGGCGCCGGGCTCGTCAAGGCGGCCGCCGGCATCGCCGGCGAGGCGGTCCGGCCCTCGAACCCCGATGCCGCGACTCTGTTCGGCGCTCCCAGATCGGTGCTCAACCAACCGATCAGCCCACAACGGCGGCTGAGCACCCAGAGCTTCGAGCTGGAACGGATCAAGCAAGTCGCGAAGGCGGCCGACGTCACGGTCAACGACGTGCTCCTCGCGATCAGCTCCACCGCGTTGCGCCGCCACCTCACCGAGCGCGGACAGCTACCCGCAACCAGCCTCACCGCCGCGGCACCGGTCTCGATGCGTCATGCGGACGACACCACCTCAGGCAACGCGTTCAGCCTCCTGCTGGTCACACTGCACACGGCCCTCGCGCACCCACTCGAGCGGATCACCGCCATCGCGGAGTCCAGCCGCCTCGCCAAGGCCGCCCTGACCACACTGCCCAGACCGGTAGCGGACAACTTCGGTGTGTTGGTGTTCGCCCCATTCATCCTCGAACTGGTGCTCAGGTTGGCCGGCCGGACCCGACCACCGTGCACCCTCATCATCTCCAACGTGCCTGGCCCCAGTGGCCCGCTCTACTTCAACGGCGCACATCTGCAGGGCCTCTACCCATTCTCCCTGGTCTTCGACGGCATCGCCCTGAGCATCACGGCACTCAGCGCCGGCGACCGGTTCAACCTCGGCATCGTTGGCTGCCCCGACGCCCTACCCCACCTCCAACGCTTCGCCACCTACCACAGAGACGCGCTCGCCGAACTCGAGCACACACTCAACCTCCCCTAATAACGCACCCTGCCGGACGCCGCCACCGCGGCAGCCTTGCGGTAGGAATGAGCCACGACGTCGTCAAGACCGGGGCTATGCGCGGCGCTGCTGGGTTCTGTCAAAGCAACGCCATACCTGATTGATCTCACTGCTAAGGATGTGCACCTGGGCACGGGCGCCTATGTAGCCTGCCGGACGGTGACGCGGCTACGGCCTTCTCAGCCAGCGTGGGAATGAAGGTGGGCCGCTCCACGAGGAACTGGCCGGCGTGGACCAGGACGTCGATGCCGGTCGGCGGCGGCGTGCAGCAGTTGGTCCCCAACTGGGCGGGGACGGTGTTGCGGTGCGGGTATGCTCCGACAATCTCTGACGCGGCGATCTTCGCCTGACGTTCCGGCGGGACCGCGGCCGGCGTCCACCACGGCCGTCGGTGGACGATCAGATCCGGGCTCGTCATCGCTGCATGAGCGCCTCGGCGCGGGTCGGGTAGAGCGGCACGAGCTGGGCCAGGCCCATCATGTCCAGCACCCGATGCACCCGTCCGGTCCGGTCGACGACCAGGCGCAGCTCGACGGCGTGCGCACGGGCCTCGCCGTCGGCCTTGGTGAGGAAGGCGATGCCGGCCGAGCCGAAGAAGACGACCTCTTCTAGATCCAGCACGACGCATCGGGCAGCGGGGCGGGAGATCGCCGCTGTGAGTGCCGCACCCAGGGTGGGAACAGTCTGTGAATCGATCTCACCCCGCACCACGATCACGATCGTGACCTGCTCGGCGTACCCAAGGATCTCGACCAATCCCTGCTCCGCCGGTTCGAGGGCGCCTTCCACAATTCCTCCACACCCGCGTACGACCCAGCTCGTCGATCAAGTCGCCCGGCTCGCCTGGTCTGTCGTTGGTTCGCTCGGACTATCCAACACCTTCGGTCGGTGCCGAGCATCCACGCCGGACATCCAACGGATGTCGGAGCAGTACCCGGGTGCCGTGCTCATCGGTACGGATCGACACCGACTCGACGAGCCTTTCCATCAGTGGGATGTCCCGACGGATACGTCCCGGGGATCGGGGGCTGCCAAGTGCCGTAGTCGATGACCGCGACACGACCAAGGGGGGAGCCAGGTGATCCAGCCGCGTGGCATACGAACCCATGCTCAACTCCATGCAGGTGTGCAACCAGCCCAGCTGGCTACGCGGTCGGGACCACGAACGTCCGACCCGGGCGACACCTGGCACCGGGGAGCTGCGTCGCGTGGGCCTCACGTGGGGAGCCGCCATCGCATGGGTCCTTCCGTGGGGAGCCGCCATCGCATGGGTCCTTCCGTGGGGAGCCGCCATCGCATGGGTCCTTCCGTGGGGAGCCGCCATCGATACTCCGTCGTCGGTGGACCACCCTGCTGACACAATGTCCGGGCATCGTTCACGCCGACAGTGAGGGGTTCCCCGTCATGGCGCAGGCCGCCGAGCCACCTTCGGGTACGCGCGACTTCCTGGCCGCCGAGGTCCGGCGTCGGGAACATGCGTTCGGCTCGGTGCGGGCGGCGTTCGAGCGCTACGGCTTCGAGCCGCTGCAGACCCCGGCTTTCGAGCGCCTCGAGGTGCTCACCGGCAAGTATGGCGACGAGGGCGACAAACTGATCTTCAAGATCCTCCGTCGGGGTGAGCACGAGGCCAGCGGCGAGGCCGACCTTGCGCTGCGCTACGACCTGACGGTGCCGCTGGCCCGGGTGGTCGCCACCCACGGCAACCGCCTGCCGATGCCCTACCGGCGATACGCGCTGGGCCCGGTGTGGCGCGCCGACCGGCCCGGCAAGGGGCGCTTCCGCGAGTTCACCCAGTGCGACCTCGACACGGTCGGCTCCAGCTCGCCGCTGGCCGACGCCGAGACCCTGCTCGCGATCAACGACGGTCTGATCGCGCTGGGCGTACCCGAGTTCCGGTTCGAGCTGAACTCACGGCAGGCGCTGTTCGGGCTGCTCGACGCGTACGGGATACCGGAGGAGCTCGGCGTCCGGGTGTTGATCACGCTGGACAAGCTGGACAAACTGCCACCAGGCACGGTCACCGCTGAGCTGACCAGCCGGGGCCTGGCGACGGACACGGCCGCCGCGCTGGTGGCAGACCTGGTTGCGGACGACCCGGACCGGATCCGCAAGCAGCTCGACGGCACCAAGCGCGGGCGAACCGGGCTGGCCGAGGTCGACCGGCTGCTCGCGCTGATCGCCGGCCTGCCGGCGGGCCGGGTGGTGTTCACCCCGAGAATGGTGCGCGGGCTGGACTACTACACCGGCCCGATCTTCGAGGTGACCGCTCCGGGCTTCCCCGGCTCGATCGCCTCCGGCGGACGGTACGACGGGTTGGTCGCCGCCCTCGGCGGGCCCGATCTGCCGGCATGTGGCGGCTCGATCGGCATCGAGCGCATCCTGTCCAGCCAAGACGGCTCCGCCGAGTTGGAGCCCGGGCTGGATGTGGCACTGACGGTGCTCAGCGAGGAGACCGAGCCGGCACTGGTGGAGTTGGCCAGCCGGCTGCGGGCGGCCGGCCTGCGGGTCGGGCTCTACCTCGGCGCCTCTGGCAAGATCGCCAAACAGCTGAAGTGGGCGAACGACCAGCGCGCCCGGTACGTGGTCCTGCTCGGGCCTCGTGAGCACGCCGAGGGTGTGGTCACCGTGCGCGACATGGAGTCCGGCGGCCAGGCCCAGGTGTGCCTGGCCGAAGCCGCCGAACACCTGGTGGAGCGTGCCGGCGGCTGAACGCGACATCCTCCTGGTGAGGTTTCTCGGGCTTGGAGTCCCAATCGCACCAGGAGGATGTCGTGTCCAACGGTAGTAGCCCCTCGGTCATACGTGCTGCGCAGGCTGCGCCCGCTGTGTCGTCCTCAGCGGGTGATCTTCAGTGCCTGCGCCATTGAGGCGATACCGCTCCGCAGACCGGCCACGTCGGCGACCGTGCTCTCCGGCTGGGCGGACTCGTCCGGGCCCAGGGTGCGCGAAAGGGAAGCACTCGCGTGGGTCCCGAGCCCGCGCACGACGAACCGGATGCCGAGCGTCCGCGCCTGGTTGGCCAGTGCCTCCACTCCGCGCTCATCACTGCCGACGTCACCGTCGCCGAACACACAGACCACCCGGTCACCCTCCAGCGGCCCAAGCTCCTTGATCGCGGCGCGCAACGTCGGCCGCAGATCGTTGCCACCGGAGGCGCGGGCCGCGCGCAGCCGGCGCGCCACCTCGATGGAGGCCGTCGAGGCGGACAGATACGCGTCCATACCGTGGTGCCACAACACCAGGCCACACCGATAGCCAGCCTGCTCCGCTTCATGCAGGAAGTCCAAGCCCCCGTCGATGGCGGCTTGTAGCGGTGGACCGGACATCGAGCCACTGACGTCGATGCACAGCAGCGCGGTGCCGAGCAGGTGCTCCTGCACAGCGACGAGGCAGGGCCCCTGCGGGTACTGCGTGACCCCTACCGCGCCGAATTCGCGGCGAATCCAGGACGCGCCCATGTCAACCCCGAGAGGAACTCGAGCCCGCCCTCAATGGCCGCACGTAGCGTGCCCTCCGTCGAGTAGCTGACGTCGATGCACAGCAGCGCACGGCCACCGAAGTGTTGTTGGATCGCGTCAGTTGCGGCCCTGGCGGGTACTGGGTCGCGCCGGTGCTGGCGAAGTCACGCCTGACCCAAGATGCGACCATGCCGCTACTGCCTGATGACCATGGCGGAGGTGGTGGCGGACAGCCGCTTCGCCGCCGCGCCGTCCACCACGCCCTCGACGTAGGCCTCGAGTCTGAGCTGGCCGCCACCGAGCACCTCGCGTGCCTCAACGCTGAGCCGCCCGTCAGTGCCGACGCTGAGGGTCACGTCGACCCGGGCTCCGGCGGGCAGCTCGGGGAGGTCGCTAAACTCACCGTCCAGCACCCGACGGTTGTGCGCGAGGTCCTCGGACGCAATGGCGCCGGCCTGCTCGTACACCTGGATTCGCACCGAGCGTTGGTTGTTCAGGATCGTCGTGAACGGGGCCGTCACCTGCGCGGGCAGTGGGGTGTTCGCCAGGACCATGTGTTGGACGAACTCGCGCAAGCCTGCCGGGTCGTAGCTGTCGCGCACCAGCAGACCCACCGCACGGGGCAGCACCGCGACCGCCTGACTGTCGCCGGCGAACATAGCTGTGCTGGCTGGCGCGCCGGCAAGCCGGTGGGCTCGAATCGCGGCGCCCAGCTCCACCGCGAGCTCCGGGTCACGGAGCAGCGGGGGGCGACCGAAACGCTCGGCCAGGACCTGAGCCACGGCCGGCAACCGGCTGGAACCGCCGACGAGTACCACCTCGTCGATGACCACCCCAGCGCCGGCAGCCGCGAGCAACCGCTCCACGATCGTCATCGTTCGGTCAACCATGTCCCGACTGACGGTGGCCACCATCTCCCGGTCAACCTCGACCCGAAGCACGTGACCGGCGTGGCGCAGGGTCACCCGGTGGCGTTCCTTGTCGGCCAGGTTCCGCTTGGCTGTCTCCGAGAGGCTCATGACCTCTTGCACCAGGGCCTCGTCATCCGCCGGGTCGTCGGCGCCGGCCGGCAGCTGATCCGCGAGCTGGCCGAGCAGCGTGTAACCCAGCCGCTCGTCGACGTCGGCCCCGCCGAGATGGCTGTCCCCGTCGGTCGCAAGCGCGGCGACCGAACCGTCGGTGCAGCGCAACACGGTGCAGTCGAAGGTGCCGCCGCCCAGGTCGTAGACGAGGATGGTTCGATTCGACGCATCCGCGACGCCGTAGTGCAGGGCCGCGGCCACCGGCTCCGCGACCAGCTCGAGTACTTCGATACCGGCCGCTTCCGCGGCCTGCTGGGTGGCCTCGCGTTCGCTCGTGCCGAAGTACGCGGGCACTGTCACGACGGCCCGCACCGGTTCTCCGGCCGGCACCGTCAAACCTGCCCGAGCGTCTTCGACCAACGCTCGCAGTATCAGCGCGGACACCGACTCCGGGGTGTGCGGCTCACCGTGAAACTGCAGCGGATAGTCGGTGCCCATCTGCCGCTTGATCAGCGCCACGGTCCCTTCGGGGTCTATGGCCCGACGTTCCTTGGCCACCGAACCCACCTCGACCTCGTTCGGTCCGAGGAACGACACGACGGACGCCGTAGTGAGCTCCCCAATGCGGTTAGGGATCATCCTCGGCAAGCCGGACCCGTCCGTCGTCGCGACAGCGCTGTAGGTCGTACCAAGGTCAATACCCAGAATCATCGCTTTCCCCATCCAGGACTCATGTCAGTCATCGTCCTCACGCTATCCGCCACTCTCAGCCTTGCCGGAGTGTCGCCGGGAATAGATGAAGCGCCGACTCCAAGAGCTTGGACGCGACGGCCAGAGTCTGGAGAGGCTCTCCAACCTCAATGCCGACAGCGCGAAGAACCTTGATGCAACCCACAACCAAAGCAGCACTAATGCGGCAGCGGGCAGCGCCACAGCGGCAAGCCGTTGCTGCTGAACAATTCGACGTTCGTACGAGAAATCTTCACGCAACATCTTGTCATTATCCAAGAAAACACCCACTGCGGCCATGAGCAGGATATCTGCGTCATTGGACCATGTTCCACTTCCGTCTCTTCTTACCCGGTTCCGGAGCGCCTTAAGCTGCCGAGCTCCATCCCGGCATCCCTCCCAGTCACCTCGCCTCTTCAGGATCAGTCGCTCACGAAAGAGATGTCGAACACGGTCCACCTTCTCTTCGACTACTCGTTTACGATCCGAATTTCCAGCCCCATCGCTAGGCATTCGTATTAGCAGATCGGCCGCCTGAACCAACTCGCAAACGATCTCCTCGCGCGGCGACCTGATTGGATGGAGGTAACCGTAGAGGTCACGACGGAACCGACGGGGAAACACAGCAAGAACCGACGCACAAAGCGCGCCGAGGGCGACCGCAAATACGGCCTTTGCCACGATGGTGCCCTGACTTCTCGCAGGATAGAGGACCTGTAGCGCCGGAGAATCGTAGACGTTTGGAATTAGATACCCGACGAGAGCTAAGACAGCAAACAGTAAGGAGCGAGACCAGAGCGTTAGGCTGGCGTTGTTCGGAAGGTACGATCGAGCCAGGATTACCGTTGAAGTAGCCATCGCTACCTCAACCCCAGGAGACGCAGCGGGTTTCCGTCGACAATCCACCAGAGCCCTCCGACAAACGCCAGGCAAATCGTCACGACAAGCACGATCCGGAATGCCGTGTAGTGGGGCGGGACCGGCGCGCTCATGAAGCCACCGCCGCGCTCTCAGGCAGCGCAGCGCCCGAACGACGGAGCAGCCACATCAGTGGTTGCGCCGGCGAGGTAGGGCCTGCCCTTCCATCCTGTTCAGCGCCCACATCCAACGAGGAGACCAGGTGGTAGCGCACCTCGCCAAAGTCGCGTTCCATGCCGTCGAGCAGGTTGTCCAGCCGCATCTCGCGTAGCCAGGACTCGACCCCGGCCGAGTCCGCATTGGACGTCAGCGCCGCGGCCGGGGGAAGCCCCAGCAACAGATCAGCTTTGACGACCGCGATCGCGAGCGGCTTGCGCCGCAGCTCGATTCCCTGATCACGCAACCACTGGGCGGTGACGAAATAGGAGTCCTCGGGATGCTCCCGCGCGGGATGGGCCGCGTCCAGTCTTGGCGCAAGGGGACCGCGCAAGTGCTCGGCAACAGCAGGAATGGAGAACGGGTCCAGGACGAACACCAGACCCTCGGCGTCGTCCAAGAACCGTAGTTTGCTGTTCTGCTCGCGGCTGGCGTAGAACTCCCCGGCCGCGTCGAACAGGTGCAGCAGAGCCTTGCGTCCCTTGGTGGTCGTCAGCCGGACGGTGACGGCTGCCGGCGGCTGGCTCGCGTCGGTCTTGGTGGTCTCGGTGCCCTTGTCGACGATCTCGCTGGCGGCGTCGAACGTCGTCTCGCTCTCCGGACCCACGGCCTGCAGCGATCCGCCCACGGCCTGCAGGTGTTCGGCGAGCGCGACCATGCCCGCGTACACCAGCCTCGTCTTGCCCGCGGACGCCGGACCGAACACCGGGATGTTGACGTCGGTGAGCACGGCGGCCCCGGCGCGCAGGTCGTGGCTGCAGTCCTGGCACACCGCGACGAGACCGGCGGCCGCCGCGAGCACCGTTGTCGGCATCAGCTTGCCGCATTCGCAGCGCCGCACGAACGCGCCCTGCTTGCCGGCCCTGATGTCGTGGTGCACCGCGCCGCACGGGCAACGGTAGGCCGGCAGCCGGTCGCGCCAGCCACAACGATGACACGTGGCCTTGGCCCGCCGCAGCACCCGAACCCCGTGGTCAAAACCCCGCACTACGCCAACGATGACCAGCCAGCCGAGCAGGGAGGTCCCCAGCACCGCCAACACCAGGCCGTACACCGCGAGTCCGGAGGCAATCGCCGCCGCGGTGAACGTGACCCCGGCCAGGAGCGGCAGCAGCAGCAGCGGCCAGAACGCCAACATGATCGGCTCGTCGCGCACCGGCTGGATCATCGTGACCCAGAGCCGCTTGACCACCTTGGCGGAGTGCCACACCGCGGTGGCGAGGTCATCGCGGCTCTGTGGGAACAGGTAGTTGGGCCAGGCCGGATCACGATCGAACTCGCTCTTCGTTGGCGACAGCCGCTGTCGTACGTGGAAGGGCGTCACGGTGGGAGCGGCGAATGGACCGATCCGCAGCAGCGTTGCTCCGAGTGCCCCGCACACCAGCAGAAGACCGGCAGCCGCGCTGACCAGCGCCAGGTACGGCGCGACCGGGGCGACGATGTAGGTGAGCGCCGCGAGACAGGCGGCCACGTAGAGCGCAACTCCGATGACAACCGCGATGACGTACGGCACTGGTCACTCCCCTCCCAAGAATCGCAATGATCTCCCAGCCGTCATCCATCGCTCATCGCTCCGACCGCTTTCCCGACGACCAGCCGCTATTGCTGTTCTTGTCCGCCGACCATGCACTCTTGCTCTTCTTGTCGGCCGCGTGGCTGGTCGGAGCTCTGTCCGACCGTCCGTCATCAGTGCCCTCGGCAGCCGGCGCCTTTCCGCGTTTCAACCGCTTCTTCAGCCAACCCGCGCGGAGATCATCCACCCAAGCGCTCCACGGATCGCACAAGTCAGGAGGGAGGTTCTTGTCTATCCTTTTCTTTCGATCTCCGGCGTCGGCATTCAGGATGAGCCTCTCGAGCCATTGACGGAGAACATCAATATGGGCAAACTGGTCATTCGAGAAACGATTCCTGAAGTGCACAAGCCGAAAGCTAAAAGCCAGTACACGACATTCCTCGGGAGTTACCTGGTCGATGTGTTTCGGCCAGCTGTGGTTAACGATCTCGGCGACAATCTTGCCTACGACACCACCCTCACAGAACCGGACCACCTCAAGCACACGCTCGGCTCGAGCCTCGACCAAGGCCGACACCACGTCGTCGAGCCGCTTGGTGAACAGCGGCTGTGGAGTGTCATTGAACACTTCGCCTATTTGGCTCGCGCTCCAGCCCTGGCTTCCTTTGACGAGCGCATTAATGGCTCCCCGAATATTGCTGTCAGCTTTCTGGATTTTGCCGACCCGGGGCGACAACGGGATCCCCAAGCCGGCCAGCTGGTTGCTCAGCCACAGCGCCGCCTCGTCAGTCGCCTCCGGATCGTGGTCACTGACCTGTGCAAGCAAGCCCCCGACCTTGGTAGACGGCCCTATTCGACGTGCTTGCAGGCCTTTGAGGAAGTCGCTGGCCTCGGTCGTGCTCGGGAGCCGGGTGCCGAAAATCATCCGCCAGGCGGTAGCTCCGCCGTCGGCGGGATCCCGAGTGGCCGCGTCGCCCTGGACCCTGTGGAGGAGCTCGCGCGCGGTCTGCGGGTCGAGCAGTTGGTAGGCAGCACACAGGACCGCAACATCGAGCGGATCCGTGGGGTCGTGGGCGGCCCGCCACATCGGCTCCCACCAGTACGAACGGATCGCGTCGACCACCCGCGCGTCATGCTTCGCCAGCCGGTCCTGCAGCACGTCCCGCACCCAGAGCAGCGGCTCCGGACCCTCCAGGTAGCTGAGGAGACCATCCACCGCTCGCGAACCAGTCTGGTCCACCCACCACTGCGCGAACCAGTCGGACTCCTTCCGGTACTGATTCGTCGCCGGGCATATCCCGTGCCGGGACGCAACGGTGAGCAGCGCCGGCACCTGGTCCTGCCGCTGGACACCGCGCAGCGCCGACTCAAGCTTGCGGACGTCCGGGTCGGGCGCTGAGTACGCTGGTAAGGGGGCCAGCCGGGTGAACCATTGCGCGGCCGCCACCCCGTCCGCCGCGGCGAGAGCCTCGCTGATCTCGGCGGTCAACAGGCCGCCGCGGACGGTCGACTTGGCCGCACCCCAGTCCGCCTGGGCACCGATGGCCAGCGCGAGGTCGCGCAGGACATCCACCTTCGGGCCACCGGCGAGAACGGCGTCGACCAGCGGCTCCCGGACGATCTTGGCGGCCCCATCCGGGGCATTGACCAGCCAGGCGGACGCCTGCTCCAGGCTCTCGGCACCGGTGAGCCGCTCTCCCGCGGCAACTACCCCGGCGACCATCCGCTCGATGCCGGAGGCGGGGTCGTCACCGCGTGCCTGAGCGAGTTGGCCCGCGAGCTCGACGGCGTCCACGACGTCCAGCGGGTCGGCGCTGAGGAACCTCGGTACCCAGAAGCGAGCCGACTCCGTGACCTCGGTGCTGGTGTGCCGCTCCCGGTCCAGGTCGAAGACGACAAAGCCTTGCCCGTCGCCGGTATCCGCCCAACGGCCCGCCCACTCGGGGTGCAGCGCGACGATGTCGTGCTGGCCGTACTGCGCGTCCGCCACGAAGATCTTGAAGCTGACCCGCAGTGCGCGTTTCAGGGGCAGCAACAAGGTGGCCGCGGCGATCCAGCAAGCCGCGGTCTCGGGGTCCGAGCTCACCACGACCACCGTCTGGCGTTGTTGGGGGTCGGCGAGGCGCTCCACCGCCGACAGCAGAGCCATCAGCCGATCCGCTCCCCCGGCGGCTTGGACCCGCTCGCGGACGGTCTCAGTGTCCAGCGGCCCGGCTTCCGGGTTTGGTGGAAGCTCCGACAGCTCGGTCCGCGGCGCCGGCGCGGTCGCCCACCATGGAGCGCCCCACATCTGGGCCGGCCGCAGCAGCCCGTAGTCCTTCATGTCGTCCGTGACGACAGCGTGGGTGAACTGGTTTCCCTCGCGCCTCCCATTCGCTTCCTGACCGAGGTACACACCCGCCGCCGTGGCGTACACGCCATCGCTCGCGGTGTGCGTGAGCGATCGCGGGTAATCCGCCGTCGGCCGGCGCTCCCGCATCCAGGACGCCGGCGGCTCGTACAGCGTCGAGCGCTGAACGACCGCCATGGCCTCGGTGGCCAGACCGGGCGAAGCCGCCTGGAACTGGAACCCCGCCGAGCCGTTCAGACCCTGACCGGGCAGACAGTCGGTGTAGTAGAGCGATCCGAAGCCCGTCATCTGTCACTCCGGTCGATCGCGCCGAAGCGGCTCAGCAGCCACAGCAGCGGCTCCTCGACCCGGAATGGCGCCAGACAGTCTTTGTCAACCGTGCCCGCGGCGTAGTCGGGTGCGGTGCCGAGAGCTGAGACCGCGAAATAGCGGAACGTCGTGTAGTTCAAGTTCAACAGCGCGTCGATGTCGTCCGCACCGTAGTCGTACAGCATCGCCTTGACGTGCTCGTGCGTATCCAGACCACCCACCTCGTCGTAGGCCGGGAGCACGGTGGTGGGCTTGGCCATCAGCGGATGGTTTCCGCCGAGAAGCGGGTAGAACGCGTCCATCTTGGCGAACACCACGGCCAGCGGAACCTTCACCTTGCTCTTCGCTTTGACCTGATGCGAAACGCGGAGCAAGTCAGTGATCATGCCAAGCACCGACAACGGCGGTTCGGCGTTCCGGATGGCAGCGGACGGCACGTTGATGCGTTCCAGCGCGCCGGGCAGCTGCCACGGATCCAGCAAGAGCACCAGGCCATCGGCGATGCCGAGGTACTTCTGTGTGTGCACGTCCTCCTGAGTGGTCAGCTCCTCACCGGCCGCGTCGTAGAACGACAGCACGGTTGAGCTGAGGGTCTCCAGCCCCAACTTGCGCCGGGGTTGGCGCCACTCCATCACCACCGGAGCACGTACGCCATTGAGCGAGCGCGCGGTCTGGGCGAACAACTTACCCTGCTTGAAGAGTTCGTCCTCGTAGGTTTCCAGCCACTGCCGCGGCGCGCCCGCACCGCCTTGTTGGTCACCGCACAGCCGGATGTCAGCGTGGAACCGACGGCGGACCGTCGTTCGCAACTCGTGGTTGAGTACCGAGAGATAGACAGACTTTCCGGCACCCTTGCCGCCGACCATCCCAATGAGCGGGCTCTTGCTGCCCAGGAAGGTCGCCGAGAGCGGCGTATGGCAAAGCGGGCAGGCCCGCACTCCCGTGACACCGAGGCAGTTCGGGCAGGGCGCCTGCCGAGGGGTGGGCAGCAACGGCCCCCTGGGCTCGACGGTGAACGTCGGGAACGACGGCACATTGATGTTCGTCAGTTCCTGACGGACGGAGTCGACCGACTTCGTGCATTTCTTCGGGCCGCCGGGCACACCCCGACCCAGGCACTGATAGGCAAGCTGGTTCTGGTTGATCCTGTTGTAGCAGTAAGGGCACGCGACGTTGGCCATCTCAGGACACCTTCAGCTGGCTGACAGGAGGATCGGTGAGCAGTGCGCCCGCCGGCTCGGCGATGAAGCAGCGCAGCCAGTACGGCTTGCGCATTACCGAGGGGACCTCGACCTCCGGCAGCACCGTCGGGACGCCCGCGGCCACCGTGATCGATGTGCGAAGCAGCTCGAGACCACCGTCGGGTTTCTGCGGCATCACCGCCCCGGCCGCCGCGACCAGCAGCAGCGTCACCTCGCCAACCACTTCGACTCCGGTCACCGTGACTGTGCACTTGACCCCACCGACGAGTCGGTGGCCTCGGCGACGGATCTGGTAGGCCAGGCGCGGCGGTCGCTGCTCAACTGCGACCGAGATCGGCGCCGAACGGCCCTCAGTCTCACCGTGTGCGCCCGGTACCACCGCGCCGACATCGACCCGAGTCACCCGAGGAACGCCATGGATCTGGCATCCGCCCTCCTCCCGGTACTGCTGGCGGGTGATCCGGCGGCGCCCACCGTCCCAGACCACCTCTGCCGCACTCACCTCGTCGGGCCAGGTCCAGGTGATCCGAACGTCGTCACCGAAGCGCTGCGCCTGCACGTGACGGACCGGCTCGGTGAGGTCGACGATGGCGTCCTGACCCCGGACGGCGCCCTTCGGTCCGATCGTGAAGGGCACGCAGTAGGAGCGCCCCGACGGCACCACAACGGTCAAGGTGACCGACTCACCCTTCTCGGCAAGGGTGCCGTGGAGCTCCACCCCGTACCTGTTCAGCTCCGCCAACTCCACGGTCTGTCCGTACTCCCAGGGGCAGGGCCGTGGTGAGCGACGGACCACGACCTCGCTGCCCGTACGCTGCCGCCAGGACAGCTTCACCGCCAGACCGGGTCCGTCCACGGCCGAAGCGGTCAACTTGGTCACCGGCCGGGCCTCCGGCCGGGTCGCGCCGCGCACCACGACCGCCTCCGAGCGCAGCACGCCGGTCGCCGTCAGGTAGCAGGCGATGATCGTGTAGTGGTAGCGGACACCGTCGCCGACCGCGAGGTCCCCGAACGCCCGGTTGTGCTCGACGGCGATCGTCTCGCTCGGTCCGCCGGGCCCGCCGGTCGTCCGAGTGACCTCGACCGCGGCGACGTCGGGATGCGCCCGCCAGTGCGCGGTCACGGCCTTCTCCCCGCCCTCGATGACCACGTCGCTCACCGGCGGCACCACCCGCACGTCCGCCGACGCGGGCCGCGACCACCGCCCGCCCTTCGCCCGGGCGAAGACGGAGTAGTGCAGCGC
>JALYVZ010000372.1 GCA_030852965.1 Actinomycetota bacterium
GAGCACCGCGCCGTCGTCGCGCTGCCGGGTGCCGGCGTGCAGCACGCCGTCGGCGTCCGAGCCGGTGATCACGTCACCGAGCCGAGGAGGGCCAGGGTAGCCCTCGGCGGCCACCACCACGGTGACGGCGGCCCCTGGCGCCCATTCCAGCGGCGGCTGCGTCGCCAACGACCCGGTGGCGCAGGCGTGCAACAGCCGGGCCAGCGGGCTGCGCAGCAGCGCGAGCACCACCTGGGTCTCCGGGTCGCCGAAGCGGCAGTTGAACTCCACCACCTCCGGCCCGCTGCTGGTCAACGCCAGACCGGCGTAGAGCAGACCTTTGAACGGGGTGCCCCTGGCGGCCAACTCGGCCACCACCGGCTCGACGATGTCGGTGACGATCTCGTCGACCAGACCGTCGGGTGCCCAGGGCAGCGGGGCGTAGGCGCCCATCCCGCCGGTGTTCGGCCCGGTGTCCCCGTCGCCGACCCGCTTAAAGTCCTGCGCGGGCAGCAGTGGGCGCACTCCGCCTGCCGAACCACTGCCGTCGACCAGGCAGAACAGCGACACCTCCGGCCCGTCCAGGTAGGACTCCAGCAGCACCGGGTGGCCGTCGTCGAGCAACGCGGCGGCGTGCGCCCGGGCCTCCTCCCGGTCCGGCGACACGACGACGCCCTTGCCGGCCGCCAGGCGATCGTCCTTGACTACGTACGGCGGGCTGAAGCGGTCCAGGCAGGCGTCCAGGTGCGCGGGGTTGTCCAGCGTCTCGGCGCGCGCGGTGCGGACCTTCGCCGCCGCCATGACGTCCTTGGCGAACGTCTTGGAGCCCTCGATCCGGGCCGCCGCCGACGACGGCCCGAAGCAGGTGATCCCGCCGGCGCGGACCGCGTCGGCAACCCCGGCCACCAGCGGCACCTCGGGCCCGATCACCACCAGATCGGCTCGCCAGCCCTGGGCCAGCGCGGTCACCTCGCTGCTGTCGGCCGGGAAGGCCAGTGGGAGGTGCTCGGCCAGCCCTCGGGTACCGGCGTTGCCCGGGGCGCAGCCGAGCGCGGTCACCCCCGGGTCCTGCGCCATCGCGAGCAGCAGGGCGTGCTCACGGGCACCGCCACCGATCACCAGAACGCGCACGACCTGTAGAGACTACCGGGACGCCCTGGCCGAGGAGTCGACGGTGACTGATCACCCAGGGTTCGCCGGACCGCACCCTCGACGTGGTCCGCTGGTCGACCGTGGGCAGAAGTGTTGCCCCCATGTGCTCGTACGCCGTGACGCGACCGGCGCCGACGACCCGGCCGCTGGTCATCGGCCATCGGGGCGCGGCCGGCTACCGGCCCGAGCACACCTGTGCCTCCTATGAGCTGGCTGCCCGGCTCGGCGCGGACTTCCTGGAGCCGGACCTGGTCTCGACGCGCGACGGGGTGCTGGTGTGCCGGCACGAGTCGGAGATCGGCAGCACCACCGACATCGCCGGTCATCCCGAGTTCATCGACCGCCGCACCACCAAGACCATCGACGGACGCCGGATGCGGGGGTGGTTCGTCGAGGACTTCACGTTCGCCGAGCTGCGCACCCTGCGGGCCCGCGAGCGCCTGCCGGGGATCCGTCCGGACAACACCAGGTTCGACGGCCACTACCCGGTACCGACGTTCGGCGGGGTCCTCGCGCTGGCCGCGCGGCTGTCCGACGAGCTGGGTCGCACGATCGGGGTGTACCCGGAGACCAAGCACCCGAGCTACTTCGCCGGACTCGGGCTGGCGTTGGAGCCGCCGTTGGTGGCGGCCCTGCGCGCCGCCGGGATGGACCGGGCGGACGCGCCGGTGTTCGTGCAGTCCTTCGAGGTGGCGAACCTGCGAGCGCTGGCCGGCCAGCTGGCCGTGCCGCTGGTGCAGCTGGTGGAGACCGCCGGGGCGCCAGCCGACCTGGCCGCCGCCGGCGACCCCCGAGGCTACCGCGACATGGTCACCCCGGACGGGCTGGCCGAGGTGGCCGAGTACGCGCACGCGATCGGCCCGGACAAGGACCAGGTGATCGCCCCGGACGGGGTGGCGTCGACGTTGGTGGCCGATGCGCACGCCGTGGGGCTGGCCGTGCACGTCTACACCTTCCGCAACGAGAACCGGTTCCTGCCGCCGGCCCTGCGCTCGGGCGCCGGACCCAACGCGCCCGGCGACTCGGTTGGCGAGCTCGCCCGCTTCCTGCACGCCGGGGTGGACGCGGTGTTCTGCGACCACCCGGACACCGGCGTCCGGGCCCGCGCCGCCGTCGCCGTCAGCTGAGCGCGCGGCCCCGGCTACACCACCCGCTCGTCCAGGTAACACCAGCGCCAGGACTCGCCGGGCTCGAACGAACGCATCACCGGGTGTCCGGCGTCCCGAGCGTGCGTTTCGGCGTGCCGATGCGGGCTGGAGTCACAGCAGGCGATGTGCCCGCAGCTCAGGCACAGCCGCAGATGCGCCCAGACGTCCTCGCCGAGGGCCAGGCAGTCCTGGCAGCCTTGCGCAGGCCCCGGGGCGGGCTCGACCCAGCTGGGAGTGTCGAACGGTTCGGTGTGCGGACAGGTCACTGTTGGCGGTCCTTCCGGGTGAGCACGAGCGGTTTCAGGCGTTACCCGCCATCCTGCACGGTGTGGACGGACTTCCGCTGATCGCACTGGCCCTGGCCTCACTCGGCATCGCCGCGCTGTGCCGCCGTCGGGGGCTGGCGCCGCCGCTGGTGTTGGTGCTGGCCGGCATCGCGGCGTCGTTCGTGCCCTGGATGCCGGACTTCGAGATCCACCCCGACGTGGTGCTCGCGCTGGTGCTCACCCCGCTGCTCTACTCCGCCGCGCTGGACTCCTCCTACCTGGGCTTGCGGGCCAACCTGCGCCCGATCGGCCTGCTCGCGGTCGGCCTGGTGATCTTCTCCACGGTGGTCGTCGGGCTGGTCGCCTGGTGGCTGCTGCCCGCGTTGGGGCTGGTCATGCCGATCAGCTCGGCCCTGGTGCTTGGCGCGGTGGTGGCGCCGCCGGACGCGGTCGCGGCGATCTCGGTCGGTCGGCGGCTCGGGTTGCCCCGGCGGATCATGACGATCCTGGGCGGTGAGAGCCTGCTCAACGACGCCGCCGCGTTGACGTTGTTCCGGGTGGCGGTCGCCGGGACCGGCACAGTCGCCGGGGGCATCTCGCTGGGGCCCGCCGTCGGGATGTTTCTGCTGGCGGGTGTGGGCGGGGTGGTGATCGGGCTGGCGACGGCCTGGCTGGTGCACCAGGTCCGGATGTGGCTGAACGACGCGCTGGTCGAGAGTGCGTTCGGGCTGGTGGTGCCGTTCGCGGTGTACGTGGTCGCGGAGGGTGCGCACACCTCCGGGCTGCTCGCGGTGGTGGTGGCCGGGCTCTACCTGGGGCACCGGGCACCGGAGACCGGGTTCGCCACCCGGCTGCAGACCGACGCGGTCTGGCTGGCCTCGGACACCATGCTGGAGTCGGTGGTGTTCACCCTGATCGGGCTGCAGCTGACCGGAGTGGTCCGGGAGGTCGGCGCGGTGGGCCCGCTGTTGGTCGCCGGGCTGGTGGTGACCGCGGCTGCGGTGGTGGCCAGGGTGGTGTGGGTCTTCCCGGCCACCTACCTGCCCCGGTTGCTGATCCCGGCGGTGCGCCGGCGTGACCCGTACCCTCGGTGGCAGGTTCCCGCCGTCATCTCCTGGGCGGGGATGCGCGGGGTGGTGTCGCTGGCCGCCGCGTTCGCCATCCCGGACCCGGTGCCCGGCCGCCCGGTGCTGCTGTTCCTGGCGTTCTACGTGACGGTCGCCACGCTGGCGCTGCACGGGTTGACGCTGCCGTGGCTGGTCCGTCGCCTCGGGGTGCAGGGCAGTGCTGGGTCCGGGGA
>JALYVZ010000373.1 GCA_030852965.1 Actinomycetota bacterium
TCCGCCACCGCCACTCCCGGCCGACCATCCTCCCGCCCGCTCCCCGGCCGGCGCCCCGACGAGCGACACGCCGACCCCGGCCACCTCCCGGGCATCACCACCAGACCGCTAACTCCGCGGCATTGCTCCACGACGGCCTACGGCCGCCCTTGACCCCGGAGCCTCGACGGCCCCAGCCGGCGCACAGCGCGGGCAGGCACCAGCGCCTGCCCCCACTCGCGCGCGACGCGAACAACACCACCCAACTACAAGATCACACTAAGCGAAGTCTCTACGGTTTCAGGGGATTGCCACATCGAGGCTCAGAACTGACTTATTCAGCGGCCTCCTAGGAGGCCGCTGAATAACCGCGTGTCGGGCGAGCATATGTGCGTTAAGCTGGGAGAATAGTCTTGGTGCAGGGTAGGGAGCGGGTGGATCGGGAGCTTCTGGACGCGGAGGCTCTGGTGGGGCATCTGGTGGCCGAGGGCGGCATGTTCGCGTTCTTGGCCGCGCATCGCCAGGATGTGTTTCCTGACGGGGAGTTCGAGGATCTGTTCCCTTCGGGCAAGGGGCGGCCCTCGATCCCGTCGTCGGTGATGGCCAGCATTCTGGTGCTGCAGACCTTGCATGACTTCTCGGATCGGGAGACCGCTGAGGCTGCACGGTGTGACCTGCGGTGGAAGGTCGCCACCGGAATGTTGTTGGACCACAAGGGGTTCGACCCGTCCACGCTGGTGTACTGGCGTCGGCGGCTGGCGAAGTCGGCTCGGCCGCATCGGATCAACGAGGCGGTCAGGGAGGTCGTCGAGCGGACCGGGATCCTGGGTGGCCGCACGAAACGTGCGGTGGACTCCACGATCCTGGCTGATGCGGTGGCCACCCAGGACACGATCACCCAGTTGATCGCGGTGATCCGGTGGGTGGGTCGCCACGTCCCCGGCGCCCGGGAACAGATCGCGGCGGTGTGCACCGGGCATGACTACTCCCAGCCGGCTAAACCGACGATCGACTGGGATGACCCCGCGGCCAAGGACGTGCTGGTCTCGGCACTGGTCAATGACGCGAACGCCCTGGTCGCGGCGTTGAGCGGGCAGGAACGCGACGATGACGCGGAGTTCGCGGTGGCGTTGCTGGCGTTGGTCGCCGGTCAGGACGTCGAGCCCGCCGAGGGATCTGATGGAACCGACGGGCGGTGGCGGATCGCCCGCAAGGTCGCCCCGGACCGGGTGATCTCCACGGTGGACCCGGACGCGCGGCATACCCGTAAGTCCCCGGAGAACCGCCGCGATGGGTACCGGGGCACGTGGCGGCCGACCCCGAGACCGGGATCATCACCGACGAGGCACTGACCAAGGCCGCCGGGACCGAGAACTCCGATCCGGGGGTGGCCGAGAAGTTCCTCGCCGCCGAGGACGCTCCACGCGAGTGGTACGGAGATTCCGCCTATGGCACCGGGGATCTGCGCGCCGCGATCACCGACGACGCCGGCGCAGGCCGTGATCAAGCCCAAACCCGTGCAGGCCCCGGTCGAGGGCGGGTTCACCGTTGATGACTTCACCGTCGATGAGCACGCCGCCACGGTGGCCTGCCCGGCAGGTCACACCCGCCCCATCAGCAAGACCCGGGTGGCCACCTTCGGCGTGCTGTGCCGCGACTGCCCCCTGCGCGAGCGGTGCACCACGTCCAAGACCGGCCGTAAGATCGTCCTGCACCCACATGACGACCTGCTGCGCCAAGCCCGCCGTGACTGGGCCGAGCAGCCCGAACTACGCGAGAACTACCGCAAGTTCCGGCCCAACGTGGAACGGGTCATCTCCCAGATCGCCAGCCTCGGCGGCCGACGCCTGAAACTTCGCTACCGTGGCACCACCAAGAACAACGCCTGGCTCACCCGTCGCACCGCCGCGTTGAACATGCGCAACCTCATCGGCCGTGGTCTCACCCACACGGCAGGAGTCTGGACCCTGACCGCCCAGACCGCCTAAAAGCTGGGTCGTCGGCGCCGATCACCCTCGCCCACTGGTCGAGTCGAGCCTGCACCGGCCGTCCGGCGGCCGCTGAGGACCCCGACTGCCCCGTCACACCGCCGATCGGTCACCGCGTTCGCTGTCCGCCCCTTTCCCGCGCCTCCGCTCGTGCGGCGGCCGGTCCCCAAACAGCCCTAATTCAGCGGCCTCCTAGCGGGAGTTTCCGCTGGTAACCGTCTTCTAGGTCGTGTTTTCGGAGCTGCGTGCGTACGTTCGAGGAGGGTAATCGCCTGTTTGCCGGGGTGGGTGGGACGGCCCGCAGGGCACGGACTTCGTCGAGCGGTTCGGCGGGCGGTGGGGAGTCGTTCCTTGACCTGCCTACGCCTCGGTCCACACTCGGGAGGTCTCTGGCCATGTTGTGTTCGGGAGGTGCTGCGGCACGACGGACGCCACCTGATTGCCGACTACTTTCCACGGCGGCGGCCGCACGCTGATCATCAGAGTGGGTGTGCGCTGGTGCGCTGGCCGGCGGTGGGTCTGGTGAGGGGCAGGGTGAGTAGGAACCGGGCTCCGGGGTGGTGTGGTTGGCAGGTGAGTTCGCCGTGGTGGGCCCGGGCCAGTGCTCGGGCGATGGGCAGGCCGAGGCCGGCTCCGCCGTGGTCGCGGTGTCGGGCGGCGTCGAGTCGAACCAGCCGGTCGAAGACGCGGTCGCGGTCGCGGTCGGGGATGCCTGGCCCGGTGTCGGTCACAGTCAGATCCGCCCATCCCTCGGATTCGTCGTCAGCGCGCAGCCGTAGGTTCAGTTCGATTCGGCCGCCGGCTGGGGTGTAGCGACGGGCGTTGTCCAGCAGGTTGGACAGGATCTGCGCGATGCGGGTCGGGTCGGCGCGGATGGGCAGGTGCGCCGGTCCGTCGTGGGTGATGGTGAGAGCGGGGGCCAGCATGGCGGCCCGTTCGATCTCGGCCACGACGATCGCGCCCAGATCGGTGTCCTGGGTGTGCAGGGGTAGGCCGGCGTCGATGCGGCTGAGGTCGAGCATGTCCGATACCAGGCGGGCGGCGCGGCGTGATTCGGACAGCAGCAGCTGGGCGCGGCGTTGTTGGCGGTGTTCGGCTGGGTTGGTGGCGCCGGCTAGTTGTTCGGCGGAGACCTGGATGCCGGCCAGTGGGGTGCGTAGCTCGTGCGCGGCGTCGGCCAGGAATCGACGGGTCTGGGCTTCGGCTTTGCGCGCGGTGTCGGCGGCGGCTTGTGCCTGGTCGGCGGCGTGGTTGGCGCGTTGCTCGGCGCTTTCCAGCGCGTCGAGCATGCCGTCGAACGCGGCCGCGGCCTGGCCGAGTTCGGTCTCGGTGCGATCAGGTCGCAGCCGCCGGCCCCGGTCACCGGTGGTGATGTCCCGGGCGAGTGCGGTCAACCGGTCCAGCGGGCGCAGTGCCCCTCGGGCCACGGCACGCAGCAGCAGTACGGCGACGGCGAGGGTGAGCAGGCCGGCGCCGAGCATGAGTTCGCGCAGGTCGCGCATGACCTGGGTGGCCTGGGTGGTGTCCGCGACCAGGATGACCCGCCCACCGGTGGGCAGCGGGTGGATGACCACGGTGGCCGTCGCGTCCGGCGGCGAGGGTGGTGGTGCGGGTGGGACCGGACCGCCCGAGGGTCGGGCGGGAGGTCGCGGCGGTGGCAGCGGGGTGCCCGGCCCGGGTGCGGTGTTCGGGTTGATCGCCGGGTCGCCGTAGCTGATCCCAGCCGCGGTGACCAGCAGCGCCCGGACGCTACCTCCGCCCAGTTGGTCGGCTAGCTGCTCGGGTGGGGTGCCGGCGGTGGCCAGGGCGTCGGCCCTGGCCCCGGTGGCCAGCAGGCGGTCGTGCAGGTCGCGGCGCACCTGCACCCCTAGGGTC
>JALYVZ010000374.1 GCA_030852965.1 Actinomycetota bacterium
TCTCAGGTGCCGAGGTGGATACGATGTCAATGGCCAAGCTCGGGTCCCCGCTGGTGGCCAGGTGAAAGTCCCCGGCCCCTCGCGGTTGTTTACGGGTTCAGGGGTGCACCTCCGGTCCGGGTTCGGGCTTCGCGCATGCGGTAGGACTGGCCGCTGGTGACCACGGTGGTGGCGTGGTGCAGGAGCCGGTCGAGCATGCTGACGGCGGTGGTGTGTTCGGGCAGGAACCGGCCCCAGTCCTCGAAGGAGAAGTGCGAGGCGATCCCGAGGGCGCGGCGTTCGTAGGCGGCGGCGACGAGCCGGAACAGCAGCTGGGCGCCGGTGTCATCCAGTGGGGCGAAGCCAACCTCATCGATCAGGAGCAGGTCGTGGCGTAGTAGGGCCTCGATGGTCTTGCCGACGGTGTTGTCCGCGAGGCCGCGGTAGAGGGTTTCAACGAGGTCGGCGGCGGTGAGGTACTTGACCTTGTGGCCGGCGGTGACGGCGGCGTGCCCGAGCGCGATCAGGGTGTGGGTCTTACCGGTCCCGGCTGGCCCGATCAGGGCGAGGTTCTCCTTCGCGTCGATCCACTCGAGGCTGGTGAGGTACGCGAAGGTCGGGGCGGGGATCGAGGAGACGGTCAGGTCGAACTCTTCGACCGTTTTCAGGACGGGGAACCCGGCGGCTTTGAGCCGGGCCCGTTCGTTGGAGGCGTCGCGGGCGGCGATCTCGGCCTCGATGAGCGCGCGTAGCACCTCTTCCGGGGTCCAGCGTTGGGTCTTCGCGGTGAGCAGCAGCTCGGGGGCGAGCTGGCGGATCGTGGCCAGCTTGAGCCGGCGCAGCCCGGCGGTCAGGTCCGCCGGCAGCGCCGGGGGGCTCGTGGCGCTCATGATGACACCACCTCACGTGTGACCGGAGCGTGGTCTGGTTGGTGCTGATTCCCTGTCGTTGCAGTCAGTTCCGTGTCGAGGCGGCCCCCGCCAGCGTTGGGCGCGTACTCGGACAGGGACCGGCCCGAGCTGGTGGGCAGGTCGATCACGAGGGCGTCCCCGGCGGTCCTGGGGTGGGGGGTGCCAGCGCCGGCGGCGAGGATCGAGCGGACGTCGGCGGCTTTCCACCGGCTGAACGCTACGGCCCGTTCGAGCGCCGCGACGAACACCGGCTTGCCGTGGGCGGCGGCGAGGGTGTTCAACTCGGCCAGTTCGGGCCCGAGGCGGGTATGCCCGGCTGCGGCGGCGCCAGCGATGAACGCCTCCGCGGCCAGGCCGAGGGCGCAGAAGTCTTTCTCTGCAGCGGTTTTCGGGCGGATCGCCCTGGCCGGGGCGGTGGGCCTGGGGCCGCCGTAGTGCTCGTCGAGGATCGAGGCCTCCCCGGGCGCCTTGAGCGGGTGCTGCGCGTGGACCTCCCCGGTAGCGGGGTCGGTGATCAGCACCCGCGGGCCCTGGGCCACGACCGCGACCCGGGCCCCGGCCAGCCGGTTTGGGACGGAGTAGCGAGCCGAGCCGAGGCGGATCGTGGACAGCTTGTCGACCTTGCGCGTGACCGGGGCCGGGCCGATACTCGGGCGCAGCGACGGCAACACGCCCAGCAGCTCCCGCTCCTGCTCAAGCCGGGCCGTCGGGACCACGAGTGTCTCGCAGTGGACCTCCGCGTTGACCTGCCCGCACCACACCCTCGCGCGCTCGTTCGCCACCGTCAGGTCAGCCAGGACCATTGCTGCTGAACGGTCTTGGTCACCACCGCCTCCCTCACCCAACGCGAGCTCGAGCAGCAACGGGCGCAGCAGGTCATCCTTGCTGTACCCGACCAGCCGCTCCACGATGCCCTTGGACTGCGGGTCGAGCGCCTCGCAGAAGTCCGGCCGGAACCGGTAATGCGTCGCGAACCGCACGTACTCCGGGGTCGGGACCACCCGGTTGGCGACCACCCCACCCTTCAGGCAACCCATCCGGTCCGCGAGCACGACCCCCGGCACACCGCCCAGCTGCTCGAAACACTCCGCGAGCATCGCGAACGTCGTCGCAGCCTTCTCATCCGCAGCGAACCGCACGAACCGCACCCGTGACCAGGCCAGCACCGCGCAGAAGACGTGCACCCCCGCCACGACGCCCCAGTCGATCACCAGATGCTCACCCGGTGTCCACACCGCCGGACGACGGCCTCGGCCCCGCTCCCCGCGGAAGCGGCTCTTCTCCTGCGCGACCAGCCGCCGAAAGTTCCGATCCGAGCCGGCATAGCCCGCGGCCCGCGCCCTCGGCAGCAGCCGCTTCGCGCTGACCCGGCCCCGGCCCGCCTCCACGGCCTGACCGACAAGATCACGCACACCCTCATAGTTCGCCGGCCGCGGCGCCCGCCCCGGCCGTCCCTCTCCTGCATCAACGCGCTCGATCACGCGCTTGACCGTCTTGTGCGTGGTGCCACAGATATCGGCGGCGCCACGGTAGGTACCCACCAACTCGTAGGCGGCAACAATGTTCATCTCATCCCTCATGTTCTTCAATGGAGCTCCCTGAGCGGTGGCAGTGACTGGCTAGACACCGCCACCGTCACCGCTCAGGGCTTCACACTCCGGCTCGACACGACGAGCGAGGGGTGGGGACTTCTACTTGGCCACCAGCGGGGACCTCACCCGGCCACCCCCGGGGACTTTTCCATGGCCAGGGACAGGGTCTTGCGAGGCCGGTCGTTGAGCTCGGCGGCGACCTCGCGCAGCCGTTCGGGCGAGTGCACGGACAGGTCGGTGCCCTTCGGGAAGTACTGGCGCAGCAGCCCGTTGGTGTTCTCGTTAGAGCCGCGCTGCCAAGGGCTGTGGGGGTCGCAGAAGTAGATGGCCATCTTGGTGGCCATCGTGATCTGGCGGTGCTGGGCCAACTCGGTGCCCTGGTCCCAGGTCAGCGTCTTGGCCAGGTGCTCAGGCAGGGTCTTGATGCTAGCCAGCAGGCCGTCGCGGACCGCGATCGCGCCGTGGCCTTCGGGCAGGTGGACCAGCATCGTGAACCGCGTCTGGCGCTCTACCAGCGTGGCGATCGCCGAGCGGCAGTTCGAGCCCAGGATGAGGTCTCCTTCCCAATGCCCAGGCACCGCACGGTCGGCGACTTCCGCGGGCCGCTCACTGATCAAGATCATGTCCGCGATCTTGGCTGGACTCTTGGCCGTGGGGCGACGAGGGCGACGTACCGCACGCCCGGTGCGCAGGTGTTGGTGCAGGTCAGCGCGCAGATGACCGCGGCCCTGGACGTAGAGGGCTTGGTAGATCGTCTCGGGGCTCACCTGCATCTCCTGCCGGTCGGGCAAGGCCGTGGCGAGGTGGTCGCTGATCTGTTCCGGGCTCCACTTCACACACAGCTTCTCCTGGACCAAGGATGCCAGTTCCGGGTGGTCGAACTTGCTGGCCTTGGGCCGCCGACCTCGTAGCTCGGCCCGCTTCTGCGCCGCGAACGGCGCGTACGTGCCCCGGGTCCGGGCGGACGGCTCAGGCCCGTTACGGACCAACTCTCGGCTGACCGTCGAAGCCGAGCGAGCGAGCTGCCGGGCGATCTCCCGTACGCCCGCCCCGGCCAGGTTCAAGTCGGCGATCTGCAGCCGCTCCTCCAGGCTCAGATACCGGCCCGAGGGCGCCGGCTTCTTGCGCGGGATCACTCCACCGGTCGCCTGACGCCAATGACGGCCCGTTGCTCGACTCACCCCGACAGCATCACAGGCTGCTCGCAGCGTGCAGCCCTGCCCCATCAACACCCAAAACCGAGCCTGCTTATCGATCAGTTCCTTCCTCGACCACATGGGCAACACCTCACATCAGTAGGGATGTTGCGACGACCGACTGAGCCCGCCATCCCTTTTGGGCTCTCCTGACGCTTCTGTGG
>JALYVZ010000375.1:0-2251 GCA_030852965.1 Actinomycetota bacterium
CGTCGATGCCGGCCAGGTCGAACGTGGGCGCGCCCGGCACGGCGCCGCGCCGCCCGACCGCGACCCGCTCGTTGCGCAGCACCCGCACCCCGAGCGTAGGCAGGAACTCGCACCACGCTGCCGCTCCGGAGTAGTACTCGTGGTTGCCGGTGACGAAGAACGTGGGCGCGGCCAGGTCGCGCAGCGCGGCGGCCGTCGGCCCGAGCCGGGCGACTGTGCCGTCGACCAGGTCACCCACGATCGCCACCAGGTCCGGTCGTTGGGCGTTCACCGCAGCCACCACGTCGGCCAGGAACGGCCGGTCGTTGATCGGGCCGAGGTGGATGTCGGCCAGCACGGCGATCGTCACGCCGTCCAGGGCCGGGTCCAGCAGGTCCAGGGTGACCTCGCGCCGGACCATCCTCGGTGGCCGGGCGGCCTGCAGGCCGTAGCCCACGGTGCCCAGGGCCAGCACCGCCGCCACGCCGCCGAACAGCCTGGCCAGCGCGCGCCGCCGCCCCGGGTCGTGGCGGCCCGCCAGGCTGTATAGCGCCCTGGGGAGCTCCAGTACCACGAGCACCATCGCCAGGTACAGCGCCAGCACCAGCCACACGTAGCCCACGTAGGCCAGCACTCGCGCGGGTGTCCCGGTCGGGTCGAGCACCCGTTGCAGCCCGAACGCGGTCAGCGAGGACGTCAGCAGCAGCGCCACGGCCACCGCGCCCAGGCGGCGGCCCTGCGGGCCGGCGAACACATCGTGCACCAGCCGCCGGTAGAGGTAGCCGTGCAGGACGACGACCACCGCGACGGCGGCCAGCAGGAAGAGCACGGTGTCGATCGTGCCCGAGTCGACCGCGCCCCTGCCGGCGCCTTGCCGGTATGTGGCGACTCAGGTTCCTTGACGAAGGGTCTCTCGCGAGTCGATAGAGCCGGTCGTGATAGAAGCATCATGGAGGAGCGGTATGTGTGCTGTTCGTGTCACAGCACTTCTCAGCGAGATCCCAGGGCCAGTTGGCGCGCGGGTACAGCGGTCGGGGCCACGGTCGCCCGCGACATCGGGCCAGCTTCGCATCTGCCGAGATCTCCGACCCGGCCGGGAGTTACTGGGTGATGCGGGGAATGATCGGGTTCACCTTGGCGCCGAGCAGGGGCCGCCGTAGCGCGGAGCCGGCGGCGTACTGGTCCCACGGGGTCAACCAGTCCGAGATGTCCCCGTCGCGGGGGGTCAACGGACGGGTCGACCCGATGATGTTCACCGGGTCGCCGATCTGCACCCAGTCGTAGAACGCCTTGCCGTTGGCCGGGGACAGGTTCACGCACCCGTGTGAGACGTTGTACCGGCCCTGCACGCCGACGGTCGCGGAGTTGACGTGGATGAACTCGCCGTTGGCCGAGATCCGCACCGCCAACGGCAGGACCTCGTCGTAGAACCCGGGCTCGCCCTCCTTCGGGCCGTCCCAGCCTGTCCGACCGCATCCGCTTGCTCAGGTGCTTTTCGAACGCCACGTGCATGCCGTTCTGGGTGGGTACTGGGCGCGGCCGAACGACGTGGGCATGATGCGGTCAGGCTTACCGTCGACGACCAGGGTCAGGGTGTGCGCCCGCGCGTCACCGACCGCCTCCTGGGCGCGCCCGACGGTGAACGCGGTCCGCTCGTCACTGTCCCCGAAGGTGCCGCTGCCGGCGTCCACCCCACGCAACGCGGAGCGGACGGTCACCGTGGTTCGGGCCGCCCAGAAGTGTCTGGGTCGCCAGTTGACCTGGTCGTCGGCCACCCAGTTGAACGCGTTCTCGGTGGGCACGCTGGGGGTCACGGCGATCCGGCGCTCCACAGCCGCCTTGTCCCGCACCGGGTGGTTGAAGTAGATCGAGATCGGCATCGCGACGCCGACCACCTGCCCGTTGGTCGGACGGACGGCGTCGACGTCCAGCGTGCGGTTGGGCTTGACGGTGCGGAAGGTGCTGTTCAGCGGGGCGATTGGGCGACCCTCGGTGCCCATGCCCATGCCCATGCCGGTGACGGCGGCGGTGTACTGGATGCCGTAGCCCAGCGGTTCGGAGGTCCAGCGGGTGCGGTCCCGGCTGAGCGTGCCGGACAGCGGCTTGCCGGACAGGGGCTTGCCGGAGACCGTGACGGTGGTCAGCGTCCCGCCGACGGCCGTGACCACCAGCGGTTCGGTGATGCCGACCTGTTGGGCGCCGGCCGGGATGGACGTGCTGAGCAGCGACATCGGAGCCCGTGGTGTCACCGCTGGGCGGGCGCCGGCCTCGG
>JALYVZ010000375.1:2261-3828 GCA_030852965.1 Actinomycetota bacterium
CCCGCCCAGCCGGTCGCCGTGCCAGCTGACAGGCTCACCACCACCGCGACCGCGAGCGCTGCCCGCACTGCCGCCGTGTCGCGCACCCCGACGTCCCCCTCACGCTCTCGATCACCGATTTGAGCGAGCTGCCCCAGCGTGCCCCCGATTTGGTCACCCAGGGAGTACAGACGATATCTCGTCTGGGTGGCGAATCGGTCACGTCACACGCCTCCCGGGTGCTCTCAGGCCGTTCTTAGCGATGCGGTTCACACTGTGTTGATGAGCAGGTATGGGGCTGGTTCATGAGCGGCGGCATGCGCATTCTGGTGGTCGACGACGACCGGGCGGTACGGGAGTCGCTGCGCCGGTCGCTCGCGTTCAACGGCTACCAGGTGGAGCTGGCCGGCGACGGGCTGGCCGCGATGACCGCGATCAGCGCCGCCCGGCCGGACGCCGTGGTGCTGGACGTGATGATGCCCCGGCTGGACGGGCTGGAGGTGTGCCGGCGGCTGCGGGGAGCCGGCGACGACCTGCCGATTCTGGTGCTCACCGCCCGGGACGCGGTGTCCGACCGGGTCGCCGGGTTGGACGCCGGGGCGGACGACTATCTGCCCAAGCCGTTTGCGCTGGAGGAGCTGCTGGCCCGACTGCGCGCGCTGCTGCGGCGGCGGGTGCCCCCATCAGGTGCCGATGCGCCGACCGAGGTGCTCAGCTTCGCCGGACTGTCGCTGGACCTGGACACCCGGGAGGTCGTGCGCGCAGATCGTTCGATCCGCCTGACCCGCACCGAGTTCGCTCTGCTGGAGCTGCTGCTGGCCAACCCGAAGCGGGTGCTCACCCGAGGCCGGATCCTGGAGGAGGTGTGGGGCTACGACTTCCCCACCACCGGCAACGCGCTAGAGGTCTACATCGGGTACCTGCGGCGAAAGACCGAGGAGGACGGTGAGCTCCGGCTGATCCACACCGTCCGCGGCGTCGGTTACGTGTTGCGCGAAACCCCCCCATGAGCCAGCGACGCCACCGAGACAATGAGCGGGCTCATTGTCCCTCGGCTGGCCCTGGCCCGGTCACATGAGCGGGCTCATTGCCCGGATCGGGCGCCGTGCGGTGTCGTTGAGGGTGCGGATCGCTGTGCTGTCGGCGGTGATGGTGGGGCTGGCGGTGTTCGTGTTGTCGGCGGCCGCGTTCTACATGGTGCGGACCTCGCTGTACTCCGAGTTGGACGATCAGCTACGGGAACGGGCGGCGACCGTGGTGGCCAGTGGGGTCGCCGTCCAGCCGGCCGCCTTGCGGGACGCCGCGCTGTACGGCTCGGACATCCGGGTCGAGCTGGTCGACGCGCGCGGTTTCGGGTTCGTGATCCGCAACGCGCCGCCGCCACCGACCGGCGACCAGGAGCTGGCCGTCGCCGCGTCCCAGACCGACTCGTCGCTGCGCACGGTGCGGGAGATGCGGGTGCTGGCGGTGCCGGCCGGCGCCGCCAGCCACCTGGCGTTGGTGCTGGCCCAGCCGCTGGACCCGGTGCGGCACACGCTGGCCCGGTTGGGGGTGGTGCTCGCCCTGCTCGGCGGGTCCGGGGTGGTGC
>JALYVZ010000106.1 GCA_030852965.1 Actinomycetota bacterium
TGGTGGTTGAGGGGTTGCTGTTCATCTGTGCCCTGACCGCCTTGACAGCAGACCACCGAGTGTTCGCCGCTGAGTTGCGCAGTTTGGGCCGCGACGCCCCACGCGCTGACGGGCCGGCCCCAAGCGCCGACAGACTGTTCGACCTTGCGGCGACCCGGACTTCTGCCCGGCCTCACCCGAGCCCGTCAGCGGGCTGTGAGCGCCAATCGCCCCCGGTTCCAGAGCAGCGCGTTGAGCCAACTGACAATCACCTGCGGCGCCCCGAGGAAGGGAAATCGCTGGTCGCCGAGGCCGCCTGGGTGTTGCGGCACCACCCAGGTGACGAGCAGCTCGCAACGCTCGAGCACGCGGCTAGGGCACACGCCGTCGGCTTGCTGCTCGACACCCTGCGGCTCAATTGGGTCGATCTGCCCGAGCAGGTCCGCCACCAGACGTTGAACACCTGCCGCGAGCTGACCGGAGAACGAGCAAAGTCGCCTGAGTGACCAACTGCGCGACAACCGCCACGCCGACGAGCAATCCCGTGCGTCCACGGACGGCACACCACTGGACCTGTGGGCGTCCGAGCTCGGGCAGCGGGTCGACTTCGATGTCGAAGGGCTCTTGGAAGCCTCGGTGCCGACCAGTCTCTCGACAGGAGGGACTCTTTCGGAACCTGCCCCCGCTCTGCATGCATCGCAGGCAATCCGGGGGCCACGTCTTGTAGAAGCACCTCCGGGGCCGACTCCTGACCAGGTCCGACAACGTACACCATTCTGTAAACATCCTCGTTAACGCTCCGGTATACTTTTGTCATGTTGCGTGTCAGTGAAGAGACCCGGGAGCGTGTCCTACAGATCGCTCGCGAGGAGTTCGGCGGGGTGTCCGCCGACGAGGCTGTTCGCCGGCTCATTGATGAGCACTGGCGGTCCGCCGCCGTCGCCGCCGTGCACCGATACCGTGAGTCCGATCCACAGGGCTGGTCGGACTACCTCGCCGAGGCTGATGAGCTCGCGGCCGCCGACGCGCCGATCAACGATGAATGGGTGGACGGTCGCCAGTGACTCGACCGGCGATTGAGCCCGGCCAGGTGTGGTTCGTCGACCTCGATCCGGTGCGCGGTCGCGAGCAGGGTAAAGACCGGCCGGCGCTCGTGGTCTCCTCCCGCTTCCATCTGGATCTCACTATGGCCCAGCTGGCCACCGTGTTGCCGTTGACCAGCGTCGAGCGCCGGGGCTGGCTGCACCGGGTACACGTCAGCTCGGGTTCCGGCTGGGTCATCACCGAGCAGATCAGGACCGTGACCACGGAGCGCTTCCGCCGGCATGCGCCGGAGATCGCGCTGTCCCGGGATGAGCTGGACGAGGTGCGGCGGGCGTTGGCCCAGATGCTGATCGGGTAAGAACCCAGGTGGCGGAGCATCGGGATCGCCGTGGCCGGGTGCACCGGGACCATCGACGCGCAGCCGCCGAGGCGCACCGCGTGGCCCTGGCCGCTCGCCGCGCCCGAGCCGCCCGCGAGGCCCAGCAGGCAGTGCAGGCGGCACGCCGAGACCGGCAGAGTGGCAGCAGCGGTTCGAGCTCCGGCTCGCGCCAGGGTGGGTCGACCCGCTAGACCATGATCCGCTGGGCCTGGTTCTGCACGGCGGCTCAGATGCGTTCCGGTGCTGCCCAGCCGGCGTGGGCGTGGTCCGCCCAGCCGACCGAGAGGCTGAGCGTCTGTCGGTACTCGACCCAGGCCATGCCGAGCAGCCGGGTGTCCGCTGCGTACTCCGGCACCGTGACCTGGTAACCGCTGAGCCAGGCGAACGGCACACTCCTCCCGTCCATCGCCCGGGCCCATCGCGGAAAATGCGCGGCGGCGGCCAGAATCTCCGCATGCGCGGAAGCGGGCCCGCGCACGTTCCTGGCCCGGATGTGCCGGCCAGGTTGCCAGTTGGCGCCCAGGTCGAGCGTCACCCGCCGCACGCCGGGGCGGTGGACGAGGCCCGGCAGCAGCCGCACCGGTTTCGGCTGGCTCTGGTAGGCGTCGCGCAGCCAGTCCCAGGACCAGGCGTTGGGTTGGCGCTCGGCGACGGCGCTCCACATCTCGTGGCAGGTGCGCCGGACGCCGTCGAGGTATCCCAGCTCGTCACCCCGGTAGATCCCATCCAGGTAGACCGCGATGACGTCGACGACCAGCGGGTCGGAGTGAACGCCCGGGGTGAGGTCGATCGCGTCGAACACACCAGGGTCGAATCCCCACTCCCGGTCCTCGTTCCACCGCCTGACGTTCGCGAGCTGCTCGGAAAGCGGGGTGAACAGGTACGGCGGCGGCTGCTCCCGCACGCCAGCGTGTGATTGATCGCGCACTGTCCGTCGGCTACCAACCACTCTGTCACGGTACCCGTGAGTCGGTGCTCGGCGGGGGGTGCGGGACGCCCGCGCGATGGGCGGCCAGACTGGACGGGTGATCGCAGCGGATTTCCTCGACGACCCGCACCTGTGGCTGGAGGACGTCAGCGGCGATGAACCGCTGGCCTGGGTGCGGGCTCGCAACGCCGAGACACTGGCTGAGCTGGCCGCCAGCGCTCGCTTCACCGAGCTCCGCGAGGAGATCCTCGAGGTGCTCGACTCCCGCGACCGCATCCCGTACATCCGCCGCCGAGGCGAGCTGTTCTACAACTTCTGGCAGGACGCCGAGCACCCGCGCGGACTGTGGCGGCGGACCACACTGGACAGCTACCGGGCTGGACAGCAGGGTGGCGAGCCGGACTGGGAGCTGCTGCTCGACGTCGACGCGCTCGCCGAGCAGGAGGGCGAGAACTGGGTGTGGGCGGGCGTGGCGGTGCGCCGGCCGGAGTACGTCCGGGCGATGGTCAAGCTGTCCAGGGGCGGCGCCGACGCTACCGTGGTGCGCGAGTTCGACCTGCGGACCCGAGCGTTCGTGGACCCGACCGAAGGCGGGTTCACGCTGCCCGAGGCCAAGAGCCAGGTGTCGTGGCTCGACACCGACACCGTCTACGTCGGCACCGACACCGGACCGGGCTCGATGACGACCTCCGGGTATCCGAGGGTGATCCGTCGATGGCGGCGGGGTACCCCGGTGACCGAGGCACCGCCTGCGTTCGAGGCGGCGCAGACCGACGTCTCCGCCTTCGCCTACCACGACGACACCGAGGGCTTCGAGCGCGACCTCGTCGGCTGCAGCCCCGACTTCCACACCAGCCGGGAGTACCTGCTCCGGCCCGATGGTTCGCACGTCCTGATCGACGTACCCGCTGACGCCAGAACCGACGTGCACCGGGAGTGGTTGCTGGTGCGGCCCCGCTCGCCGTGGATCCTCGGGGATGGCAGCCTGCGGGGCGGGATGAGTACGGCTGCGACGACGCACCCGGAGGGCTCGCTGCTGGCGTTCGGGTTCGACGACTACCTGGCCGGTGGTCGGAACGCCACCGTTCTGTTCGCCCCCACCGCGAGCCGGTCACTGAGCTATCACGTGTGGACCCGCCACCACCTGATCCTGGTGGTGCTCGAGGACGTGGCCACCCGCCTGGAGGTGCTCACCCCGCAGCGGGACTGGGCGAGCGCGCCGCTGCCCGGCGGCCCAGAGCTGTGCGCGACCGATGTCGTCGGGTCGGACCCGGACCACAGCGACGAGTACCTGCTCGACGTCAGTGGCTACACCCAACCCTCGGCGCTGCTGCGCGGCGAGGTGTCCGGTCCGGCGTCGCCTGAGACGCTGCGCGAGGCCCCGGCGTTCTTCGACGCCACCGGGATGCGCACCCGCCAGTTCTTCGCGGGCTCCGACGACGGCACCCGAATCCCGTACTTCGTGGTGGGCCCGGACACCGACCGGCCCGGGCCGACCCTGATGACCGGGTACGGCGGCTTCGAGATCGCGCTCACCCCGTACTACAGCGGAATCGTCGGCCGGGGCTGGCTGGCCAGGGGCGGTACGTACGTGGTGGCGAACATCCGGGGCGGCGGCGAGTACGGACCGGCGTGGCATGCGAGCGCGCTGGGCGAGCACCGCCACCGCGCCTACTCCGACTTCGCCGCCGTGGCCCGCGACCTGGTCGCCAGGGGCATCAGCACGCCCGAGCAGCTGGCTGTGCACGGCGGCAGCAACGGTGGGCTGCTGATGGGGGTCATGCTCACCCGCTACCCGTCGCTGTTCGGCGCGATCGTCATCATGGCGCCGCTGCTGGACATGCGCCGCTACCACCTGCTGCTGGCCGGGGCGTCCTGGATGGCCGAGTACGGCGACCCGGACAACCCGACGGAGTGGGCGTTCATCGGCGAGTACTCGCCGTACCAGAACCTGCGCCGCGACACTGAGCTGACCACGCGCCTGCCACCGGTGCTGCTCACCACCTCGACCCGGGACGACCGGGTGCACCCCGGGCACGCCCGCAAGATGGTGGCCCGGATGCGGGAGTACGGGCACCGGGTCGAGTACTACGAGAACATCGAGGGCGGGCACGGCGGTGCCGCCGACAACTCGCAGCGGGCGTTCCAGTGGGCGCTGGTGCACGAGTTCTGCTGGCGGCACGTGGGCGCGGTGGACCCCGACGCAGTGCCGTCGGATGGGTCAGGACGCCCGTTGGGTGGGGGAGGCGCGCCACCGAGGATCGAGCCGCAGCGCCCTGGCGGCGCTGGCTTGGCGCACGGTGAGCATCACTGAGGTGCGTTGGCCCTCGCAGTGGCAGTCATTGATGCTCGCGAGCAGCCGTCGGAGCACGATCGTGGTCAGATCGGGTTCGAACGTGACGAGCACGGAGTCCGCGTGGCGGACGGCGGTCAGGACGGTGGGACTGCCCGGCTCGGCGCGCAGGGCAGCGAGTGCGGTGGTGACGGCCCGGACGGCGTCGTCCAACGTCGCGGTGTGTGCTGCGGTGACGGCCACGATGATGACCTCCTGCTCGGGTACTGGGCTGAGCCGGTGTCGCGGGTCGCGCTGACCGGCTCAGCCTGCCCTCCCCTCCGAGGGTGCCGTAAGTCAACTGTCCATTGACAGGCATCAACTTAGCATTGACTTCAGTCAATGCTAAGTTGACTCTCCGGTCGAGGTATGGTCGACCCATGCTCGGGAAGGGGACCTTCAAGAAGCTGCGTCAGGCCGTCGACGCAGGCCAGAGTGCGCCGAGCCCCCTGGAAGCCCTGACGGCGGCACGACAACTGCGTGAGGCCGCCGGGCACTGGAGTTGGCGACGGTCGTGGAGGCCCGACGCCGTCGACTGACCTGGACCGAGATCGGCGCGGTGTACGGCACCAGCAAACAGGGTGCCCAGCAGCGTTTCCGATCCGCGGTCATCTCGGAGCACCAGAACAGCTGACGCGTAGGTGCCGAGCTCAGGTGCCGGAGGTGTTTCCGCCGCCGCGCCAGGCGTCACGGCCATCGGCGATCCTCAGCCGGTTCCCGTGCGCAGCGGCCGGTCGAACGGGTCGGCCCAGGCGGAGTGCAGCGCCTCCCGACCGACCATGACGGCCCGCTGGAGCCGCTTCGGGTCAGTCTCCAACGGGCTGACCGTGTCCGCACCCTCCGGCGGGCGGATCTCGAACAGGTGCGGCCCGGTCGGTTCGGGAGTGGCCGTCTGACGTGCGAGTCGCTCGTCGTCGGCCCGCCGACGCTCCAGATGGGTGCCCAACATCCGGACCAGGCCTGGTGCCCTGGTCGCCCCCAGCCGGGCCACCACCGCCTTCTCGATCCGGGTGGCCTCGAACGCCTCCTGGTCGGCGCGGCGGGTGCGCAGGACCAGGACGTGCGTCGCGCCGTCGGCCAGGGCGGTGTGGAACGCCAGTGGCTCGGCCACCGCGCCGTCGACGAACCGTCGGCCACCGATCTCGATGGGCAGCCCGGCCAGCAGCGGGACGCACGCGCTGGCCCGCAACGCCAACTGCAGCGATGCCTTGTCGGTGATCGTCGAGTGCAGGTCGACCGAGCCCCCGGTCTCCACGTCGGTGGCCAGCGGGTGCAGCGGGATCGGAGAGTCCACGACCGCCTGCCAGTCGAGCGGGATGCCCTGCTCCTGCGCGGCGGTCTGGATGAGGTATTCGATATCGATCACCGGCCGTCCGCGCAACCCTCGGACCACGTCGGTCACCCGCTCCATTAGCCCTGGCCGCCACCAGCCCACACAGCACGTGGCGGCGCTGCCCGCGACCAGCCAGCTCCCTGACAGTGAGCCGGCCGATGCGCCGTAGACCGCGTCGAAACAGCGGGTCAGCCCGAGCTCTTCGACGGCCACGACCATGCCGCTGGAGTAGGTCGCCCGACTCCCGCCGCCCTCCACCACCAGGACGACCCGGTGCTCGTCGAGCCGGCGGCCCGGACCGCTGCCGTCCGCACAGCGCGCGAGGAGCACATCGAGCACTGGATGGGCAGCCACTGCTACATCATGAACGCCTGGCGACGCGGGCGGCGCCGCGGACCGTGCAATGTGACGCGGTGCTCAGTTGTTGTAGTGGTAGTGGTGGTAGTAGTGGCTGCTGGCGCGGTAACTCCGGTCGCTCGTGTTCCGGGTCTTGCTGTCCCGGCTCGTGCTGTCGCCGCTGTCCGAGTTGCCGCTGTTGTCCGAGTTGCTGCTGGAGTCGGACCCGCCGTCCGTGCTGTCCGAGTTGGATGTGTCGTTGCTGGTGTCTTCGCCGTTGGCGGTCGCGATCTGGTCGGCAGACAGTGGCTTTGCCGCCACCGGCCCGTCCATGACCTGTACGTGGTCGCCGATCTGCAGGTAGTCGAAGAACGCCAGCGAGTCGGCGACGGTGAGGTGCACGCACCCGGCGGAGGCCAGCTTCGGGTTGCCGGCGTGGAAGGCGACTCCACCATCCTCGAAGAAAACGGCGTTCGGCATCGGAGCCGGCTGCCCGTTCGGCAGCTTGAACTCGTCGCTCTTGAACTCCTTGTCCTTCCGGTAGACCCGGAAGACATTCCCGGTCAGGGTTTCCTTGCCCGGCCCACCGGTGGCGATCGGCACCGGGCCTCGCATGATCTTGCCGTCCTTGATCAGCCAGGCCTGCTTCTTGTTGACGTCGACGCAGGCGCTGGCGTTGGCGGTGCACGGCGTGCCGGCAACCGGCGCGGCCGACTCGGCCGCTGTCTCGGCGGCGGACTTGGCCAGCGCCGGGACCGTGAGGACCAGCCCGGCGGCTACGGCCAGCACCAGCGCGACCGGTGTCCGCGTCACGAACCAACGGAGACGAGCGTGTCGATCGGCGAACATCACAACCCTTCTGGCCTACCGGCAGCGGTCGCACCGCCAGACTCAGGACGACTCGGACTTGGGGAGCATCTCGGCGACTGAGCGACCATTTTGCCAGACGCGCCCGGCCGGGGAGCAACCGGGGGCGTGCCCGCGCTGGGTGCCCACGTCACCATCGACTCCGACACCTGATCAGCGTCCGGGCATGACCCACTCGGGCAGCGCGGCCTCGATGGCGACCAACCCGTCCAACAGCGAAACCCGACGAGCTTCGTCCAGCACGTCGAAAGCAGGCGCCACCATTGCGTCGGTCAGCTCGTCGGCGGTGGCCAACGCCGCGCGCTGGGCGTCGGTGCCGACGGGCAGATCGCGCTCCTCGTAGCCGAACAATGTCCAGAAGTCCGGGCGGCGGATGCCGTGCGCCAGCCTTGGCGTGATGCCCGGCGTGGCCAGGATCGCGACGAGGTGCGCGCTGCCCCGGAACTCGCGGAGCACCGTGTTGAGCTGCATGGCGCGGGCCGGGAGGTCGTCGACCAGCGGCTCGGCGGCGGTGCCGGCGTAGAGCGCCAGCCCGGCCCGGTCGGCGGCGTCGTTGACCTGCTCCGCCGCCGCACAGAACTCCGCGAGGCCGGCCACCTCCGAGAGATGTCGACGGCCGAACTCCTGGGAGCATCGCAGGTACAACCGGCCGGCGTCGCGGGCACTCAACGACGTCCGCTCCCGGGCAGTGGTCCACATCCGCGACACCAGCGCGGGGGTGAAGTAGCCGAACGCGCTGGTCACGACGTCGGCCTCGACGTCGCCCAGCACGCCGCCGCGCCCCAGGAAGTAGAACCGGAAACCGTCCAGCCCATGCTCCCGGCCGACCGCGATCGTCTCGTCGGTGAAGTAGAAGCCGGGGCCGATCGCCGCGATCCGCGGTGCCGCCTCACATACCAGGGCAGGAGTCGCTATCACCTGATCAATCTAGCGAAGATCTGGACGGTTCCGGCCAGAATGATCCGGTGCGACGCATCTGGGTGAAGGGAACGCCGGGTTCCGGGAAGAGCACCTTGGCACGGGCGATCTCCGAGCGGACCGGTGTGCCGTAGCTCCAGCTGGACCGGCGTATTCCACCAGGCCAACTGGACGCCGCTGCCACCGCCCGAGTTCCGGGCCGTCGTCCACGAGGCGGTTCTGGCCTACAGCTGGGTGGTCGACGGCAACTACACCGGAACCGTCGGTGACCTCGTCCTGGCCCGCGCCGACACCGTCGTCTGGTTCGACCTGCCCCGGCACGTGGTGATGCGCCAGATCGTGTGGCGGACCGTGCGACGAATCGTGACCTGCGAGGAGTTGTGGAACGGCAACCGCGAGCGACTCCGCAACTTCTTCTCCCTGGACGAGGAGGAGTCGGTCATTGTATGGGCCTGGGCAACGCACGCAATGAACCGGGAGCGTCTCCTGGTGGCACAGACCGAGCCCGCCTACCAGCGGCTGCGACTCGTTCGGCTCCGGTCCCGCCGTCAGATGAACGACTTCATCGACGTGTTGTACCTAGCTCCGACCTGACATCCACAGCGAGCAGATCGGTGCGGCACGGATACCTTCCGCGATCGGGTAGCTGTGCGGTCCGGCGTGCAGCACCACACCGCAGACCATCCGGTCCCCGATCTGCTCGCGTAACCAGCTCAGGTGGCGTGCATCACCTACGGTGACGGAAGAGGCTGCCTTGACCTCGATGGCGATGACTCGACCGTCCGCGAGCTCGATGATCAGGTCGATCTCATGGCGACCGTCCTGCTGGCGCAAGTGATACATCCGGGGCGACTGGTCGGACACGGTCAGCTCCGGCCGGAGCTGCGCCAGGACGAAGGTCTCGATCACCCGGCCAAGCAGGACCGGATCGCGCAGGACGGCTGCGGAGTCGACCCCGAGCAACGGTCCGAGCAAGGCCGGTTCGACCAGATGGCGTTTCGGTGCGCTGGTCAGGCGGGCCAGCCGGTTGGTGCTCCAAGCTGGTACGGGATCGACCACGAACAGCGTGTGCAGCAGGCGGTCGTATCCCAGCGCGGTCGCCCGGTTGATCTCGGCGCTCTGATATAGGGTCTTGTGCTCGGGTACCCCGGCGGTGTTGGCGGCCCAAGCCTGCAGGCATCGCCGAAGTCGCACGGGGTCCCGACCACCGTCTACGAGCGCCCCGTCCCGGATCACGATTTCGTCGACATAGCTGGTCAGCCACAGGCGTCGAAGCCGCGCATCAGATTGGAGCGCGGCTTCGGGCAGGCCCCCGCGCATCGCCACCTCCACGTAGTCGGCCAGGTCGAGGGGGTTGCGAGGTGCACATAGTGCGGTGGGTCCGTCTTCCACGACGCGATCGAGCACGGAAGGCGCACGCGGGTCGCCCGTGAGTTCGCGTTGACACAGCCCCCACATCGGCAGCCGCACGACCCTCCCGGTGGCAGGCCAGCCGGCGGCGGTGAGGTCGGTCTGCGCCGAGCCGGTGAGGAGGAACATGGCTGGACGAGGCGCGTCGTCGACGGCCCGCTTCACCGCGCCGAGCACCTCGGGAACGATCTGCCATTCATCGATCAACAACGGTTTGTCTTGCAGCCGTAGCGCCAGATCGGGGTCGGCGCGGACGAGCGCGGCATCGGCGGGTCGGTCGAGACGGAGCATCTTGGCAACGCGCCGGCGTGCGGTGGTGGTTTTCCCGCAGCCCCGAGGGCCCACCACCAGCACAGCTGGCAGCCCGGATGTCATCGCCTCCAGCAAGGGGTCAACCAGGCGGGGAATGTATGCCACGTTGTCAGGCTATCGCTTTCACACGTCCATTACTATCACTGTCACACATCGTAGAGTGCTGCTCCCACGCACTGGGTCGGAACGCTCCCGCCCATGGATGCGCCGACGAGGTGGGCGCTGTCGAAGCCGAGCACGTCGAGCAGGCCCACGCAGTCGGCGGCCATGTCGGACAGCGTGTAGGAGACCGACCGCGCCGAGAACCTCAGGGACCACCTGCCACTCGTCAGACCGGGTCCGGGGTGACCGGTGCCAGCACCCGATCGACTTCGTCGTGGCCGTGCCCGGCGCCGATCTCCGCATGCCGGTGGCGGCACCAGCCCAGCGGAGTGGCGTCGAATCGGGTGTCCCGGCGGGTTGGATCGGCATTGCGCGCCAGTAGGTGCCGCACGCTGTCGGCCCGGCCCTGGTAGGCGGCCTGGTGCAGAGCCGTCGACCCGTCGCGGTCCACTCCGTCGATCGGCGTGCCGGTCGCCAGGAGCTGATCGATGACCTCCAGGCGTCCGCGCGCCGCCGCGATTCGCAGCGCCGCCACCCGGTCGGGCTCCGGCCACGCCTTGATGAGCTCCTCGGTGATCGAGCCGCTCGCTGCGGCCGCGACCAGGTCGGTGGCCCCGGCAGCCAGCAGTACGTCGACGACCTGGGTCATGCCGAACACCATCGCATGCCGCAGCGCGTTGCCGCCGGGTACCCCGCCCGCGGTGGGGGCTGCCACGGCGGTGAGGTCGGCGCCGGCTTCGACAAGCACCCGCGCCAGCTCGGCGTCGCCGTAGCTGGCCGCCGTCATCAGCGGGGTTTCGAGACCCTCGGGTTCGCCCTCCACCAGTGCGCCCGCCGCGAGCAAGGCCCCCGCGCCAGATCGCCGGTGCCCGACACATCACGCCACTCGCTGCGCACGGTGTCGTAGCCCAGCATCGCCACATAGCTCAGCGGGCTCGCGCCGAGCTGATGGTCACACCAGCCGCGCATCGGCTCGACGGCCAACTCGGGTCGTTGAGTCAGCAGCTCGCGCAACTCCAGCACGTCCCGGTCGTCGAGAATCTGCCGGCGGATCACCTCGGTCTTGAGCCGGGCCCAGCTGGGAAAGCCGTGCTCGCGGGCCACCGCGAGTCGGGCGGTGTCGAGAGTCAGCCGTTCGGAAACGACCCTGAGCCGGTTCAGCGCGGCGGGCTCGCCGTGCCGGGCGGCGCGCAGCAGGTCCTTGGCCTGACGGCGTAGCTGGCCCAGATCGACGCGAGCGGGAAGCACGGACATGCGGTCTCCTTCGTCGCCGGCTGGCCGCGGCGCGGCTGGACAGCCGAACGTTACGGCCGCTTCATCGCCGATGCGATGATCAGCGCGGTGATCGCGCGGTGACCCGAGGGTCTGCGTTGAGCGGCCGCCCGTCGGCGGCAGGCGAGGTGGCCAGCTCGGAGAGGTTCATCGCCAGCGCCCGCCGCACCGCCGGCAGGCTGCCCACCCGGCGCATCAGGACGTTGCGCACTCGGGCGGCGGGGCCGCGCAGGGTGGCCGCACGGGTCATCCGGTCGGTGAGCCGGACGACGTCGCGGCGCTTCGCCGTACCCCCTCCGCGAGCCAGGGCGATGGTCCGAAGCACCAGGGGTCACTCCGGTGTCCAGCGCGTCCTCCTCCAGGTGTGGGACAGGAGCGCCGCGCGCGCCAAGGCCGAAGGCGACGTTGCGGAACGGCCCGGTGGGCGCGCGACCGGACGTCAGCGCAGGGACTTCTCCTCGGCCACCCGCGCGTCGCGATCGGCGACCAGCGAGGTCCACATGGCGCGCTCGTCGAGCATCGTGAGCATGATCCACTGGCCGGCGGCGCCGGCGGCGAGCGCGCGCAGCGGCATGTCGAACGCGCCGCGCGAGATGAGCGCGAGCGCCATCG
>JALYVZ010000376.1:0-2159 GCA_030852965.1 Actinomycetota bacterium
GGCCTGCTCGGCCCGCGCACCGGCCCGGTCGGCGCGCGGCACCGAGTGCCCACGCACGCCCTGCTCCCCGAGCATCTCGGCCAGCTCGTACAGGGCGCCCAGCTCGATACCGTCGAGAACCTCGGGCAGCTCCAGGCGCAGCAGCGGCTCGGCCGGACCGTCCGGTGGCGGGGCGGTGAGCCGGGCCAGCGCGGCAGCGTCGGCCCGGGTGCGCAGCGCGTGTTCAACGGTTTCGGCGACCAGCCCGTCCAGCTGTTCGTCGGTCAGTTCGATGCCGGCTCCAACCAGCCCGGCTCGCAGGCGGGTGCGGTCCATCCGGCCGTCGGCGGCGCTGTCCACCGAGCGGGTCGGCAGGTGCCGCGAGTCGGCCCGGTTGACGATCACCGCGCCGGTCCGCAGCTCGGCGGCGTCCAGCTCGGTCACGGTCTCCAGCGTCTCGGTCACCGGCAGGTCCTCGCCGATGGTCACCAGGTGCACCACGGTGTCGGCGGAGTGCAGCAGCCGCACCACGCCCTCGCTCTGCCGGTTGATCGGACCGGACTTGGACAGGTCGGCCATTGCCTTGGTGACATCCAGGAAGGTCACCACCCGGCCGGTGGGCGGTGCGTCGAGCACCACCGCGTCGTAGAAGTGTCGGCCGTCCTCGCCGGTGCGCGTCACGCACTCCTTGACCTTGCCGGTGAGCAACACGTCACGTAGCCCGGGCGCGAGCGTGGTGGCGAACTCGATCGCACCCATCTTGCGCAGCGTCCGCCCGGCGATGCCCAGGTTGTAGAACATCTCCAGGTAGTCCAGCAGTGCGGCCTCCGGGTCGACGGCCAGTGCGCGCACCTCCCCGCCCCCCGGGGCCACCGCGATCTTCGTCTCGGCGTAGGGCAGCGGGCTGGTGTCGAACAGCTGGGCGATGCCCTGCCTGTTCTCCACCTCGATCAGCAGGGTGCGCCGACCGCCGGCCGCGAGCGCCAGTGCCAGCGCCGCCGCGACCGTCGTCTTGCCGGTGCCTCCCTTGCCGGTGACAACGTGCAGGCGGGCGCGCGAGAACTCGTCGGGCCACATGGTCGCGAGCCTACGGGGCGGTGCCGATAGGCTGCGCGCCATGACCGCATCGGGGGGCAGTCCCGGTCCCACAGCGTGGGAGTACGTCACAGTCCCGTTACTGACCCACGCCACCAAGCAAATCCTGGACCAGTGGGGCGCCGATGGGTGGGAGCTCGTCAGCGTGTTGCCCGGACCAACGGGTGAACAGCTCGTCGCCTTCCTCAAACGTCCGAAGGCTCGCTGATGAACCCAAGCCGGCGACTGCGCGACCTGGGGATGGATCTCCCCCAGGTGCCCGCTCCCGCTGGCGCCTACCTGCCTGCGGTGCGGACCGGGTCGCTGGTGTTCACCGCCGGGCAGCTGCCGATCGTGGACGGGCGGCTGGCGGCCACCGGCCGGGTCGGCGCCGAGATCGACGTCGAGCAGGGCGCGGAGCTGGCCCGAGCGTGCGCGCTGAACGCGTTGGCGGCGGTTGACGCCCTGGTCGGGCTGGACGCGATCGAGCGGGTGGTGAAGATCACCGGGTTCGTGGCGTCCGCCCCCGACTTCTACGCGCAGCCGGCGGTGTTGGACGGCGCATCGACGCTCATCGGCGAGATTTTCGGAGACGCGGGAGGGCATGCGCGTTCGGCCATTGGAGTGGCGCAGCTACCAAAAAACGCACCAGTCGAGGTTGAGGTCGTTGTACAGGTTACAACGGAGGTGTCTCCATGACCGTGACATCGAACGAACTCGGCGTGTCGGCTGGCATTCCCGCTGGTGGGCACGGCGCCGGGCTGGGTGGTGGGCAGAGCCTCGGCGAGCAGGAACGGGCCTGTCACGACCTGCTGGTGCGGCTGGCCGGACGGCTGCCCGACCGGTTGGTGTGGCGGCTGCGCGACTGGCTGGGCACCGGCGCGCACGCCACCCTGGCCCGCACGCTGCCCAAGTCACTGCTGCGGCACCGGATCGGGATCACCGAGTCCGAGCGGGATCTGCTGGAGGCCAGCCTGGTGCACTGGGGCGCCCCGCAGCGTTCGCTGGACGCGGTGCTGCCGGTGGCCGACCTCGCGGAACCGACGGTGAGCTTTCGGTCCGACCTGGACCCCGGCGCGGGGGGGGGGGGGGGGGGGGGGGGGGGG
>JALYVZ010000376.1:2169-3806 GCA_030852965.1 Actinomycetota bacterium
GACATGTCCGCGCACGGCGGCTGGCGGGACAGCGTCGACTTGGCGTTGGTCGCGGTGGTGCGCGGCCACCCGGGAGCCAAGGAACTGCGCCGTAGCTGGCGGATGGACCAGCCACGCCCCCGGCGGGTGGTCTTGGCACACGTGACCGAGGAGCTGCCGGCCCTGACCGGCACCCTGCAGCGGGTGCTGCGTGCACACGGCGACCTGACGCCGTGCGTGGAACTGGTGTCCTTCCCGCTGGCCCTGCCGCCCTACCACCGCGCGGCTTTGCGCGACTCGGTGTCGTTGTGGCGAGCGCCGGGGCAGGAGTCATCGAACCGACGGGCCGCCGCCGGCGACCTGGCAGATGCCTGAGATCGCACTAACGTGAGGAGGCGAGATGCTGGAAGGCCATGACGGCCCAGTTGTCGAAGCTGAAGCTGGAGTCCCGTTCGACAACCACCGTCTGCTGCTCTCGCTGGCGGGCCTGATCGACGACGAGCTGCTCGGCTGGAGTCGGGAGCTGGCCGCCGTCGGTGAGTTCGACCATGCGCTCGAACTGGTTACCGCGGCGATCGCCGCCGACGGTGTCCGGCTGCCCGAGGCGGTGCACGCCGCGCTGCTGGCTGCTCGGCGAGGCCAGCCCGGTGTGGAGGTGCCCGAACCCGAAGAGTGCCCGGTGCCGGCGCACCGCTTCCTGCCCGACCCGACGGCGGCCGGCTATCCGGCGGTCGTGGGCGGCGGATCTCCGGTCGAGGCCCTGGGCGGTCTACCCGATCGGCTGCTGCGCGACTGCCGCCTGTGGCTCTCCTGGCGGCTGACGCCGGCCGGGGCCGCTCCCGCACCGGTGCCGCATCCGGTCCTGCTGGTCGAGGCCGGCGATGGCGTCGGGGCCGATCTGCTGGCCTACCAGGTCGCGGACCTGCTGTGGCAGGCGGGCGTGTTCGCCTCGGTCGAGGTGTTCGGTCCCGACACCCCCGTTGGCGAGTACCATCGCGCCGCACTGGACGCCTCGGTTGCGCTGGACGAGCTGGGGGGCAAGGGTGCGTCGGCTACGGGTGCGTCGGCGTCGCCGGATGATGCGCCGCCGACAGCGTCTGCACTGCTCGGTGCGCCGGTGTTCCCGGATACACCCGCACGCGAGACCTCCTCAACACCCGCACGCGAGACCTCCTCCCGGCCGCCGCTGCGCCCCGTGGAACGGGTGATCGCGGCTCGGGCGTCCGCTCCACGCAACCCGATCGACAACGTGATGCCGTTCGAACGGACCCCGCCGGACCGGCCGTTGCCGGACAGGCAGCCCTTGCAGGACCGGCCGTTGCCGGACAGGCAGCCCTTGCAGGACCGGCCGTTGCCGGACAGGCAGCCCTTGCAGGACCGGCCGTTGCCGGAAAGGCAACCGCTGCAGGAAAGGCCGGTTCAAGGTCCTGACCGGGGTGGCTACGACCCGTTCGACTCTCCCGGGGAGCGTCCGTCCGGCGAACCCGTTCGCGGCTCGCGTCGGGACCAGCGACCGTCGGCGCCCCGTGACCAGCGCAACCGGCCGCGCGATGAGGCATTCGGGCCACCGCCGGGCCTGGTCCGGCCGCCCGCGCCGAACTTCGGCCACACCGACTGGCAGTCGTCGGGGCCACCGACGGCGCCGCCCGGGCCGCCAC
>JALYVZ010000107.1 GCA_030852965.1 Actinomycetota bacterium
GCGGTGGTGGAGATTCCGTATGATCCGCATTTGGCGACGGGTGGTCGGTTGGATCTGGGGGCGATGCGGTCGGAGACGCTGGATGCGTTCTTGGAGTTGGGCGCCCTGATCGCCGACGAGTTCTCCGCGTAGATCGGAGCCGGGTCTCAGCTGGCGGGTACCTCGGCGACCGGGCGCAGCGCGCCATCCGAGCCGATCCGACAGGCCGCTTGGCGGTCGCCACCGTGGACGAACTGAGTCAGACAGCTCGCAACCCGGGCGTAACCCGTGGCATTGGGATGGAACGACTCCTGGGCAAGGTGCCCGGCCGCCGCGAGCCCGCCCCCGTACACGAAAACGCTGGGGTTCACGGTCAGCCGGCGCACCCACTCCGGGCCGGCCGTGGTGCACGCCTCGTGGCCCTCGGCGGCCCGCGCGAGGTCGAGGAACCGGGCACCGGAGCGCTCGGCGACCCCGCGCAGGGTGGCGCTGAGCTGCGGCACCCCCACGGTTCGGCCCCAGCGAGCGTCCTCGGAGCGGTAGGGGCACCCGGTGACCCCGTGTGGTCGGGTCATCATCTCGGTCACTGGGGACGAGTAGGAGAGCAACACGAGCTGGTAGTCCTGGTCGCGGTAGCCGGCGCTATGCAGCCCAGTTCGTACGTCGGCCAGCGCGCGCTGCACCCTCGGGGCCATCGCGGCCAGTCGACCGGGCCACTCCTTGGCCAGCGCCGACGAGCAGTTGGGCGACCGCGGACTGAGGAACACCGCGACGCAGCGCACCACCGTGGTGCCGAAGGCCGGTTCGTCGTTCGCGCCCAGTTGCACGAGCACGGTGGTGACCCGGCGGGTCCGGGCCACGTCGGTGAGCTGCTCGGCCTGGGAGCGTTCGGTGTAGTGGCTGGGGGCGCCGAACGCCACGTCGGTCGAGCGGGCCCCGGAGCAGGCCAGGTTGATCGCGGTGCTGGCCAACCCGGTGTGCTGGACGTAGGCGTTCGGCGAGCGGTGGCACCAGTCGCCACCCTCGCCACGGGTGCCGGCTACATAGCCACCGCCGCCCTCACCGGCCGCCGAGCTGTCTCCCAGCGCGACGATCGCAGTGGGCCGGTTGGCCGCCCCGTCGGCGATGGGCGGTGCGAGCGCCCCGACCAGGCAACCGAGCATGACCGTTGGTAGTACGACGCACAGTCGCTTGGGTAGCCGCAGCACCGGATCACCGTAGCCAGTGAGAGGTGTGTGGGTGAACGGCCGAACGGGCGACGGCGGTACCACGCCCGGTGGACCCGCGGGACTCGACCTTTAGGCTGCACAGGTGATTGAACGCTCTGCGGTGCTGCGGCGTCCGGCCATCAGGACCGGAGGCCCGCGAGCGGCCATCAGGACCGGAGGCCCGCGAGCGGCGCGGGTGCTCGCGGCCCCGGTCGGTGGGCTGGTGCTCTACGCGGCGTGCGCGCCGCGCTCCCTGTGGTGGCTGGCGCCGCTGGCCTTCGCGCTGTTGGCGGCGGCGCTCTACGACCGTGCCTGGCGTGCCGCGTTCGGGGTGGGCCTGCTGTTCGGCCTGGGGTACTACGTTCCGCTGCTGCCCTGGGTCGGGATCTACGTGGGCCCGTTGCCGTGGCTGGCGTTGAGCGGGCTGGAGGCGCTCCTGGTCGGGTTGGGCGCGGTGCTGATCGCGCGGGTGGGCGGGTTGCGCCTCGGGCCGCTGTGGGCGGCCGCTGGTTGGACCGCCACCGAGGCGCTCGCGGCCCGGGTGCCGTTCGGCGGGTTTCCCTGGGGTCGGGTCGCATTCACCCAGGCCGACGGCCCGTTCGTTCGGCTGGCCGCGGTCGGTGGTCCGGCCCTGGTCAGCTTCGCGGTTGTGCTCACCGGGTTCGCGTTGGCCGCAGTGGCGGCAGCGGCGTTCGCAAAGACGGCGTTCGCACGGACAGCGTTGGCAGGCGGCCGAACCCAGCCCGCGATCACTGGGTTGCCTGGCTGGCGCTCGTCGACGGCCTGCGCGCTGTTACCGGTGTTATTTGCACTCGGCTGTCCTGGCTGGCTGACCGGGGCCCGGCAGTCCGGCGGCTCCGAGAACATCACGGTGGCCGCGGTGCAGGGCAACGTCCCCCGCCTGGGCCTGGACTTCAACGCCCAGCGCCGCGCGGTGCTGGACAACCACGTCCGACGGACCCTTGAGCTGGCCGCCGACGTCGCCGCCGGCCGGGTACCCGCGCCCCGGTTCGTGGTGTGGCCGGAGAACGCCTCGGACATCGACCCGCTGCGAAATCCGGATGCGGCGGCTGAGATCAGCGCGGCCGCCGATCGCGTCGGCACGCCGATCCTGGTCGGCGCGGTGCTGGCGCTCGGCGATGGCCGCCGTACCGCCAACTCGGTGCTGGTCTGGGAACCAGGTGTGGGCCCGACCCAGCGCAACGACAAGCGCCGGGTGCAGCCGTTCGGCGAGTACCTGCCGTGGCGCGGCTTCTTCCGGTTGTTCTCCGACTACGCTGACCGCGCCGGATTCTTCGTGCCCGGCACCGGACCGGGTGTGGTGCGGGTGGCCGGCGTGCCGGTCGGCGTGGAGATCTGTTGGGAAGTGGCTTTCGACGACCTGGTCGGGGACAGCGTGCGTAACGGCGCTCAGTTGCTCGCGGTGCCGACCAACAACGCCACCTTCGGCATCTCCGAGATGACCTACCAGCAGCTGGCAATGTCGCGGGTCCGCGCGGTGCAGTACGACCGCGCCGTAGTGGTGGCCGCGACCAGCGGGGCCAGCGCGATCATCTCCCCGGACGGGCACGAGGTGCGTCGGTCAGCGCTGTTCACCCCGGCCGCGTTGGTCGAGCAGATCCCGCTGCGGCGAACGACTACGCTGGCGGCCCGGCTCGGGTCCGCGCCCGAGTGGCTGCTCGTCGCCGTCGGTCTCGGTGCGTTCGGCTGCACCGTACGTCGGCGATCGGCCAACCGGGCCGATGCCGCCACCGTCCACCAGCCTCGAGAGGACATGGATGGCTGACCCCCGAACCTCGTCGCTGGTGGTGGTCATCCCGACCTACAACGAGCGGGACAACCTGGTATCGATCACGACGCGGATCCGCAACGCGGTGCCGGCCGCTCACATCCTGGTGGTCGACGATGCCAGCCCGGACGGGTCCGGTGCCTTAGCCGACCAGTTGGCCGCCGAGGACCCCCGGGTACACGTGCTCCATCGTGCGGGCAAGGCCGGCCTGGGCTCCGCCTACCTGGAGGGTTTCGCCTGGGCTCTGTCCGGGGACTACGCGGTCGTCGTACAGATGGACGCCGACGGGTCGCACCCGCCGGAGAGCCTGCCAGGCATGTTGGAGCGGCTGACCGACGCCGAGGTGGTGATCGGCTCTCGGTACGTCTCCGGGGGGTCCGTGGTGAACTGGCCCAAGCACCGCGAGGCGCTCTCCAGAGGCGGCAACCTGTACTCCCGACTCGCCCTGGGTGTCCAGGTTCGTGACATCACGGCCGGCTACCGGGTGTTCCGCCGCGATGTGCTCGCCGAGCTGGCATTGGACCAGGTGAGCTCGGAGGGCTACTGCTTTCAGATCGACATGGTCTGGCGGGTTGTCCAAGACGGTTTTCGGGTCGTCGAGTACCCGATCGTCTTCACCGAGCGGGAACACGGAGAGTCGAAAATGAGCGGCTCCATCGTGCGGGAAGCGCTGTGGCGGGTAACGACCTGGGGCGTGCGCAGCCGGCTCGGCAGGGGGCGCGGCTCGGCTTCCGCCGTGACCCGGAACGCAACGTCGGCCTGACCGCGAGGCCGACGTGGAGTTCGGTGGGTCAGGCGCTCTTCGAACGCCGCCCCCGCAGCTCCTCCAGCCGCTCGGCGAGCAGCTCGTCCAGCTCGGCCACCGAACGGCGCTCGAGCAGCATGTCCCAGTGCGTCCTGGGCGGCTTGACCTTCTTCGTCTCCGGCTCGACACCGTCGATCAACTTGGAGACGGTGCCATGCAGCCGGCACTCCCAGTTGATCGGCGGCTCAGCGTCGTGGGAGAACGGCACATCGAAGTTGTGGCCCTTCGGGCAGGCGTACTGAACCGATCGCCGGGGGGCAAGATCATGGTTGCGGTCGGTCTCGTAGCTGACTGCACCGAGCCGGCTGCCTCGCAGCACACGGTCCGCCATGGGATCAGTCCTTCCAACTCGTAAGCCCCGTAGGAGTGAACCCGGGGTCGTACCACGTCGTGTAACGTCGCGGCTAGCGCGAATGTTCCCTCTCCGGCACGTCGGTCGACGTGGCGTCGGTGGCGCCCGTCGGCTTTGGGCACCGCTCAGTAGTGTCCCCCATTTCCGGTCGCAACAACCTGTTATGTGACCCGGTCGCCCAGTGTGAGCTATCTCACACTGGGCGGTGGCCGTCCGGTGGACGTCAGAGCACGCGAGGGGGCCGGTTCCCAGCCGCTTGGATCGCTCGGCGCACCGGCACCAGCGCCACCACCACGAACCCGATCAGCAGGAACGCCACCAGGGACAGGATGGCCGGCCGGAACGACCCAGTGTGCTGGGCGACCACGGAGAACACCAGCGGACCGAGCCACGACGTGCCACGCTCGCCCAGGGTGTAGAGCGCGAAGTACTCGGCCTCCTCGCCGGCCGGCACCAGCTGGCTGAACAGTGCCCGGGAGATCGCCGCGGTACCGCCGAGTACCAGCCCGATACCCAGCGCGAGCGCGTAGAACTGCAGCCGCCGGCCCGGCTGCACGAAGTAGGCCGCCGAGATGACCACGACCCACAACGCCAGGCTGACCAGGATGGTGCGCTTGGCGCCGATCCGAGCGGCCAGTCGACCGTGCGCGAGCCCACCGCCGAACGCGACGAACTGGACGATGAGGATCGTCGTGGTCAGCACCTCCACCGGCAGTTCGAGCTCCTGCGAGCCGTACAGCCCGGCGGTCTCGGCGACCGTGTTGATGCCGTCGATGAAGATCAGGAAGCCGGCCAGGAAGGCCAGCGTGAGCGGGTAACCGCGGGCCCGGGCCAGGGTGTGTCCGAGCTGGCGGAACCCGGCCAGTAGCAGGGCCGGGCCACGCTCGCCGGGATGTGCGCCCGGCTCCTCGCGCAGCCCGCGCAGCGGCACCAGGGTGAACCCGGCCCACCACAGCCCGCAGACCACGAAGCAGACCCGGATCGTGCCGGTCTCGGACAGCCCTACCAGCTCGCGGAGCTGGATCAGCGCGATGTTGATCGCCAGGCACAGCCCGCCGCCGAGGTAACCGAATGCCCATCCCTTCGCCGAGAGGTCGTCGCGTTCGTCCGGTTCGGCGATCTCGGGAAGGAATGCGTAATAGACCACGATCGAGCCGTAGTAGCACAGGTTCGCCAGCCCGAACAGGACCGCGCCGAGGCTCCAGTTCGTGCCGCCGACCAGGGCCAACCCGGCGGTGGTCGCCGCGCCGAGGAACGCGAAACCGCCGAGGATCGCCCGCTTGTTGCGGGCCCGGTCGGCGATCGCACCGGTGACGGGCAGCACCAGCAGTTGCACGAGGGTCGAGCCGGCCAGCAGGAACCCGAAGAGCGAACCGGCCTCCACCTGCCACCCGAACAGCGACACCGCGCAGTCCCGCAAGGCGGTCGGGCAGGGTTGGCCGCCGGCGCGGGCGTCGGCCTGCGCCACCGAGGTCAGGTAGAGCGACAGGAACACGGTTAGCACCGAGGTCTGGAACACCGAGTTCGCCCAGTCGTAGGAGCACCAGGCACGTTGTTCGGCGTTCAGCCCGGCTCGGGGGCCCTTCAGCTCGCCCACTGCCCGCGCTCCGTCAGGACCTCGCGCAGCAGGTCGGGCCGGTCACTGATCACGCCGTCCACGCCCAGGTCCAGCAGCTTGCGCATCTCGCCGGGATCGTTCACTGTCCAGACGTGGACCTCCATGTCCGACTCGTGCGCGGCGACCACCACGGACCGGTCGACCACGGGGAACAGGCCGTTGCGTCGGGGCACCTGGGCCAGCTCGCCGGCCACCGGTACCACGGTCTCCAACCGTCCCAGCCCAACCTGCCGCAGCCAGCCCCGCATGCGCAGCCCGAGCGCATCAGCGGGGGAGCAGGACGTGATCAGCTGAGGTCCGCCGACCTCGCGCATCCGGGCCAGCCGGGCCGGCGAGAACGACGCCAGGCACACCCGGTGCCACGAGTCGGTCTCGGTGATCAGCTCCAGCGTCGGCTCGACCGCCGGGTCCGCCTTGACGTCGATGTTCAGCAGCGCATCGGGCAGTTCGTCGAGAACCGCGCGCAGGCTGGGCACCGGCTCGCGGCCCCGGATCCGCGCGGTACGGACTTCGGCCCAGGGCTGGGCGGCGATCGGGCCGGCGCCGTCGGTGGTGCGGTCCAGGGTGGCGTCGTGGCAGACCACCACCACGTCGTCCGAGGTTGCGTGCACGTCGATCTCCAGGTACCGGAACCCCTCGGCCAGCGCCCGCCGGAACGAGGCAGCAGAGTTCTCCATCCCGGCAAGCTCGTCGAGGTGCCAGCCGCGGTGCGCCATCGCCCTCGGGTACGGACCGGCCAGGTAGGGGTGCCGGGTCTGTTCGATCACCGGGCAGCGCTCCGGGGCAAGCGGGGTCCTTCGGTGAACAGCGAGGCCATCAGGTCGCCGTGCTGGGCCAGTCGGCCGGGCAGGTCCGCTGCGGTGAACGTCAGGTCCGCCGGCTGGCGGCAGGCCGCGACCTCTTCCCAGGTGAGCGGGGTCGCGACGGTCGGCTGAGGGCGTCCGCGCAGCGAGTAGCTGGCCACCGTGGTCTTGGCCGGGTTGTTCTGGCTCCAGTCGATGAACACCTTCCCTCGCCGCCGCTGCTTGGCCATGACCGCCGTCACCCGCGTCGGGTCGTCGGCGGCCAGTCGTTCGGCGATGGCCAGGGCGTGGCGGCCGGTCTGCTCCGGCCCGGAGACCCGCACCGGCGCGTAGAGCTGCATGCCCTTGCCACCGCTGGTCCGCGGATACGCTGTCAGGCCGTCGTCGGCGAGCAGCGCGGCGACCCGGAGCGCGACCCGGGCGCAGTCGACCACGCTGGCGCCCTCACCGGGGTCCAGGTCGAAAACCAGCAGGTCCGGGTCCTGCCGGCCGCCGTCCGGCCCGACCGTCCACTGCGGCACGTGCAGCTCCAGGGCGGCCAGATTAGCCACCCACGCCAGCCCGGCGGCATCGTCGATCAACGGGTAGTCGATGGCTCCGCCGTTGATCGACCCAGTACCACGTGAGCTGCCCGGCGAGTCCAACCGCACCGTGCGCACCCAGTCCGGCACGTGGCGGGCCACGTTCTTCTCGAAGAACGCCGTGCACTCCACGCCGTCCGGCCATCGTCGCAGCGTCACCGGCCGGCCAGCCAGGTGCGGCAGCATGACCTCAGCGACCCCAAGGTAGTGCGCGAGCACGTCCCGCTTGCGAAACATGCTCGCGGGGTAAAGCACCTTGTCCGGGTTGGTCAGCCGGACCCGTCGGCCGGCCACCTCGACGCCGAGCACGCCACGACCAGGGCTTCGTGAGCCGCCGGCGGCTGCCGCGCCGCGCCCGTCGTCCGCCGCCCCCGATCCGTGGCGGATCGGGGGCTCCGTCGGCGCCTTCGGTATGCCCGTGCTGATCTCGATCCACCCCCCGGCGCCCGGTTGGTAGCCGGAGTCGGCCCGTTTGGCCACCACAACGGGCAGCCCTTGCTCGGCGGCGGCCGCGAGCACGGCGGCGCCCCCGCCCGAGTAGGACGGTGTCAGCCGCCAGTGCGGGCCAGCCAGCGGCAGCGACTCGGCAAGCGCACGACGCTCGGTGTAGGGCAACGGCAGACAGTCTCGGCCGTCCAGGTGCAACAGATCGCTGATCCACAGGCCCGGCGGGGAACCGCCGACCTCACCGTCCAGCAGCAACCGGGTGGAGCCGAGAGCAGATCCCAGGCCGCCGACCTCGGGGTAGCGGCCGGTCAGGTCCTCGTCGTCTGGCCCGGTGAGCCGGACCCGGCCGCCGTCCACCGCCGCGATGACCCGGCTGCCACCGAAGCGCACCTCGTAGCACCAGCCCTCGTCGTCGGACGGGAGCGAACCGGCCGAAGCGAGCATGGGGGAAAGGTCATGGGGGGGGAGCGGCACCCCGATCGCTGCATCCATTCGCCGCAGCAGCCAGTTCTTCGGTTCGCGGCCCTTGCGCAGCAGCACGTACCGGCCGGCGACGCGGTCACCGTGCAGCACGAACTGCACCTCCTGGTCGGTCCACTTGATCGTCTCGTAGGTGCCGCGGTCCCAGATGGTCAGGTGGCCGGCGCCGTACTCACCGGCCGGGACCTCGCCGGAGAAGTCCGCGTACTCCATCGGGTGGTCCTCGGTGCGCACCGCCAGCCGGATGGCGTCTGGATCAGCGGGCAGGCCCTTGGGCACGGCCCAGGACGCCAGCACACCGTCGCGCTCCAGCCGCAGGTCCCAGTGAAGTGCGCGGGCGTGGTGCTCCTGGATCACGAACACCTGGACGCTCGACGGGTCACCGGGTGCCGGCTCGACGTTGGGGACCGGCTCCGGAGTGCGCCCGGGTTTGCGCTTGCGGCGGTACTCCTCCAGCGGCACGACCACAGTCTGCCTGGCAGCTCTTGCGTTGGTCAGCCAGACCGTGGTTTCCTTAGCCTTGCCTCACAAAAGCCTTGCCTCGCAAAGTGTCACGGAAGGGACGCGGCCGTGTTCGTCTGCATGTGCATGGGGGTGACCGAATCCGAGATCCGTGACTGTCTGCGCGCTGGAGCGGGCACGGTCGAAGAGGTCAGCGAGCGCTCCGGCGCCGGCACCGGGTGTGGCGGTTGTCTGGAGATCGTCGGACTGTTGGTCGAGGGTGGCAGCATCCTGCACCCGACGAGCCCCGGACGGGGTTGCGACCTGGGCCGCACTGCCTAGGCCACCAACGGTCGGTTGCCCAGCGCTGCCCCAATTCCCCGTGATCATGTCCTAAGACAGACGTGTATGGTGCGCACACTAACCAAGATCACAAGGGGGTCCCTCAGCCATGCGTGGCGACGACGAGGTCATTGCACTGCTGAACGAGCAGCTCACCGCTGAGCTGACCGCGATCAACCAGTACTTCCTGCACGCGAAGATGCAGGCCAACTGGGGTTTCACCAAGCTGGCCGAGCACACCCGCAAAGAGTCCATTGAGGAGATGCACCACGCGGAGAAGATCACCGACCGGATCCTGTTCCTGGAGGGCCTGCCGAACTACCAGAAGCTGTTCTCACTGCGGGTCGGCCAGACGATCCGCGAGCAGTACGACGCGGATCTCGCCGTCGAGCACGAGGCGGTGGACCGGTTGCGCCCTAGCATCACCATGTGCCGGGAAAAAGGTGACATAACTACCGCCAACCTGCTCGAGGAGATCCTGGCCGACGAGGAAGATCACATCGACTACCTTGAGACCAACCTCGAGCTGATGGACAAGCTGGGCGAGCAGTTGTACCTGAGCCAGCTGGTCGAGCGTCCGCCAACCAACGGCTGACCGACGTCTGGTGGTGTCGTCGCGTCAGGAGCTCACGGCCTGGCTGTGGCACCCGACGACGGCGATGGCGAGTTCGTCGAGGCGCGTCGACGTAGCGAACCGGAGGCATACCGCAGCACCCACCAACCCAAGCAGCCACTTCTTCGCTGAGCCGATAATCTATCTTATGTCAGGTCGGGGCTCTGAGCTGGGCTAACAATGTCTTTCGCGGACGTTCAATGCTACACCAGACGCAGTTGTCCCTGGGCCACCCTCGGCCTCGAACCGGCCGACGTTGCGGATCTCGACAGCTACGCCGCCCGGCACATACTGATCGAGCTGGTCAGCGAGCCGATCACGTCGAAGTCTTTCGGCGACCTGCCTCAACTATGTGGGACAAGCGTCCACCGCACCGTGTCCCAGCTATCTGAGGTAGCACGCGAATCCGCTGTGCGATGACTCAAGTACGACGGGAATGGACAGCTCGCCGTGGAACCGCCGGACGCTAGATGAGGCGCCAAATGATGCGCTGAGGGAACTCAGTCGAGCCAGAGGAGCTCGAGTAGGTCGACGCGGCGTTGGTCGTCCAAAATCAGGTAGTAGACGAAGCCGCTGCCCTCAGTGGAGGCGAACGGGAAGAACCGCACCGGGCCGTGCGGGTTGGTCCCGCGCGCCGGCTCGCCCGACCAGGGGGCCACCTCCAGGGTCGCGCGTAGTTCCGCGAACGCCGCCAGCGCGCCGACGGGCAGGTTCCCGAGCTGATCGGCGATGTCGTCGTCGTTGAGCTCGTACACCTACATGCCGGTCTTGGCCCGGGTCACGGCCAGCGGCTCGTCCTGCGGGCTGGGCTGGCCGGTGAGCCGCTGCGCCGCCCGCCGCGCGACCCGCCGGAACACCTCTGGATCGGACTGCAGGGCCGCGGTCCCGCGCCACCGCTCCAGCGTCGAGAACAGGCCGGTGAGGTCCCGGCTGGTGCGGGCCTCGGCCAGCGCGGCTTCGTAGGCGAGGTCGAACTCGTTCTGATCCTGCGGCAGCAGCGCGGACCGGATCGCCTCCGGCGAGGCGCCCTTGGCCAGCGGGTGCCGCCGCGGCGGCGGGTCCCGCTCCACGGAGTACATCGCGGTCACCCCTGCACCGTAATACAGAACTTGGCCGGTCCTGCATTGCGCCATGCCACCGAGCTCGTCATGCGGGGTCTCCTCGGCGCGCGTCGGGGTGTCACCACAGCCGCTGCAGAACGCACCAACCGAAGCGGGCAACGGGTGTGAAGGGGCGGAGGGTCGGCGCCACCGGGGCCCAGCTTCGCGCGGGTGCCCGCCGACATCAAGGGCCGCGACAACCGTCGGTCGCCCAACGGGCCGCTGCGCTCGCCAGTGGCGTAGAAGCACCCTTCGAACGGCCGGTATCAGTGCGCCAACCGCACGATCGGGACCGTGGCGCCGCTCCCTACATAGCGTGCTCCCGCCGCAAGCGGCTGCCTCGTCGACGAACGGCGACTCGCGGAGCCCCACAGCAGCCACCGCGCGGGCCGAGTCCGGGCTGGCCTGGTGGTCCTCGCGGTGGGGGTCCGCTGCCGGAGCAGCCTCGCGCTGCCGCTTGGTGAGGTCAAGGGCCGCAGACATCGCCGGTTGCCCTACGGGCCCCGCTGCGCTCGCCCGTCGCTGTCCGCTTCCTCCTTGACCTCACTCGCAGGTCTGCGCCCGGGCTTCCCGGTGGTGCGCGAACCCCGTGCCGCTGTCGGAACCGAGGACTGTGAGGCCAGTCAGGAGGACCGCGACGATGACCATGTACACCAGCGCGATCACCACCGCGACCGTCCGGCGCGCCGGGGAGATCCCCGTCGACATCGCCATCACCCACCTCGGTGCCCCCGAGCAGGAGGCCAGCATGCGGCTCGGTGAGCTGCTGGTCTACGTCCGCGAGCCCGCGATCGCCGCGATGGTGGCCGCGGGCTCGCGGCGGCAGAGCCGGCGGGGGGCATCTGCTGTGCCTGCGGGAGCAGCGGCGCGGACACCGCGATACGCCGCTGGCCCACTGGTGTTGGCCGACGTTCCTGATGACCACGGAGTCGACGGTTCGCGTCAGCGAGGGTGAACAGCGGGCGGCTCGGCCCTGAGGGTGGCTGTGTCGTTGGTGTGCGATGACAGCGTGACGATGTGCGGCGTCCGGTGGAGGAGATGGCTCTCCCGGTCGTCTTTTCGCGGAGTCGCCGGGAGGGCCACCGAGGTGCGCGGAGGCGCCGTGGTCACGGTGGGCAAGAACGTCTCGGAGGTCGAGGGGCGGCTGGTGGCGGGGCTGTTGGGGTGCCTGGTTTGTGAGGGCCGGTTGGGTCCGTGGGGGCATGCCCGGGCGCGGGTGTTGAG
>JALYVZ010000377.1 GCA_030852965.1 Actinomycetota bacterium
AGAACCGGGGGCGGCGGTGTCATGCGGGCCCTCAAACGGCGACCGAGCTTGGCCGTCACCCCGGCTCTCGCCGGATCCCAACAACGAGCACCTTGCCGGTGCCCACAAGGAGGGTCCACCAGTGACCTGGGTTGTCGAGCTGACTCTGCTCACTCACGATCCGCTGACCGCCGCCGACTTCGAGCGGCTGGACGCCGAAGCGCCGAGTGACGATTGGCTCATCGGCCCGGACCCTGACCACGGGCTCCGGGTGACCGCTTACATCGAGTCCGGAGACCCGCAGGACGCTCTCCACGAGGTCAGACGTGACCTCGATACGTGGCTGGTCGACCGGGGCCTGGTCACGCGCGTGCTCGGCATGCGGGTGCTGACGGAGGAAGCCTACGAGGCCGAGGCAATGCGTCCGGACACCCCGGAGCTGATGGCCGCCACCGACGTTGCCGGCTACCTGGACATCAGCCGGCAGCGGGTTCACCAGCTGCGCGCCGAGCACCCGGACTTCCCGCAGCCATACCAGCAGCTCGGATCCGGAGCGATCTGGACGAGGCCGGCGATCGAGCACTTCGCCACGGTGTGGACCCGAAAACCAGGCCGGCCCAGCCGAGAGGCCAGCTAAGGCGCAGCTCAGCGACGTCGCTGCGGCGCGTTCAGCGGAACGCGGTCTTACCAGCGTTCCGTTCGGTCCCCGGGCCAGCGTGCGCCATGATGAGCGAATGGAGCTGCGGCCCGGATTGGACGTCGATGGCGACCAGGTTGTCGCTATGGCCCAACCGCTCCATGCGGCCTGAGGCTCGGGTCCGTCCGGCACCTGGCGCGTCGGCATTCGTAACGCAGCCCCTAAGGTCGGTGACACTCAGCAGTAACCACGGGGGGACATGGCTGCAACGCCGGGCGCGACCGAGACGATCAAAAACCATACCGCGCTGATCTGGTCGGTCGCGGACCTGCTCCGAGGGGACTACAGACAGTCCGAGTACGGCAAGGTCATCCTGCCGATGGTGGTGCTGCGTCGGTTGGACTGCGTGTTGGAGCCCACCAAGGACGCCGTGCTGGCCCGAGCGGCCAAGCTGCTGGGCAAGGTCGACAACGTCGAACCGTTGCTGGAACGGGCATCCGGGCAGCAGTTCTACAACGTCTCGGCGCTCACGATGACGCGGCTCCTGGACGACCCGCCGAACCTCACCAACTACCTGCACGGGTTCTCCCCCGCCGCTCGCGACGTGCTGGAGAAATTCGACTTGCCGACGCAGATCACTCAGTTGGACAAGGCGGATCTCCTGTATCTCGTGGTGTCCCGGTTCTGCGAGGTCAACTTCCACCCTGAGACGGTCTCGAACCTGGAGATGGGCTACCTATATGAGGAGCTGATCCGCCGGTTCTCTGAGCTGTCAAATGAAACTGCGGGGGAGCACTTCACCCCACGCGAAGTGATTCGGCTGATGGTGAACCTGCTGTTCATCGCGGACGACCGGCTACTCACCAAGCCTGGCGTGGTCAAGACCCTGTTCGACCCGGCGTGTGGCACCGGCGGCATGCTCAGCGTCGCCGAGGACCACCTGCGCTCGCTGAACCCGCAGGCCCGCCTGGAGGTGTACGGCCAGGAGCTCAACGCCGCGACCTACGCGATCTGCCGCTCGGACATGATGCTCAAGGGCCAGGACGCTTCACGCATCTCGCTGGGCAACTCCTTCTCCGACGACAGCTTCGCCGGTGATCGGTTCGACTACCTGCTGGCCAACCCGCCGTTCGGCGTGGAGTGGAAGAAAGTCGAGAGGGCGATCCGCGACGAGCACGAGTCGAAGGGGTTCGCCGGCCGGTTCGGCGCCGGGCTGCCGAGGATCAACGACGGCAGCTTCCTGTTCCTGCAGCATATGATCAGCAAGATGAAGCCAGCGGAGCAGGGCGGCTCCCGGCTGGCGATCGTGTTCAACGGCTCGCCGCTGTTCACCGGCGCCGCCGGCTCCGGCGAGTCGGAGATCCGCCGCTGGATCATCGAGAACGACTGGCTGGAAGCCGTTGTCGCCCTGCCCGACCAGCTCTTCTACAACACCGGCATCTCCACGTACTTCTGGGTGGTGACCAACCGCAAGAGCCCCGAGCGGCGAGGTCTCGTCCAACTGGTGGACGCCCGCGAGCTGTGGCAGAAGATGCGCAAGAGCCTCGGCGAAAAACGCAAGGAGCTGTCAGCGGAGCACATCGCCGAGATCACCAAGCTGTACGGCGAGTTCACCGACGGCGAGCGGGTCAAGATCCTGCCCAACGAGGCGTTCGGCTTCCTACGCATCACGGTGGAACGCCCGCTGCGCCTGCGCTGGGAGATCACCGAGGAGACGCTCGCCGCCGTCCAAGTAGCGCCAAAGCTGGCGAAGCTGCACCCCGACGTGATCGAGCAACTCTGCGTTCAGCTGAACGCGCACCTGGGGCTGGTGAACACCGAACGCTCCGTAGTGGCTGTTGCCGTGGACCCCCTTCTCAAAGAATCCGGGCTCACCGCACCACAGCAGAAGGCCGTCTGGGACGTCCTCGCGGTCCGCGATCTCGGCGCGCCGATGGTCACGGATCGTCGTGGGGATCCAGAGCCGGACTCCGAAGGCCGTGACGCGGAGAACGTGCCGCTGCCGGCGACCCGTCTCGGTTTCGAAGACGACGTGACGTCCCGGCTGGCCACTGTCGAGTACCGCACCGCCGTTCGTAACCACCTTGAGGCCGAGGTACACCCGTACGTCGAGGACGCCTGGATCGACCACGCAAAGACCAAGATCGGTTATGAGATCCCGCTCACCCGCCACTTCTACAAGTACGTCCCACCACGCCCCCTCGCCGAGATCGACGCCGAGATCAAACAACTCGAAGCCGAGATCCAGGAAATCCTCCGTGAGGTGACGGAGTGAAGTGGCAGACTCTCCCCCTGAGACGACTCTTTACCTCGGCTACTGGCGGTTCCTGGGGCGTCGATGCCGGCGATGGCGCGCTATCGGCGCGGTGCATTCGAGGAACTGACTTTAATTACGACATACTTCGAGCCGACGATGCCAGAGCTCCCATTAGAGGATTCAGTCGCGCCGACATCGTCCTGCGCTCTCTGCGGCCCGGTGATCTCATAATCGAAAAGTCGGGCGGGGGTGAGCAGCATCCGGTGGGACGGGCTGTGCTTTGGGATAGCGATGTACTCGCCGTACCTACAAACTTTGCTGGCAAGCTTCGCCCGAACTGTCGTGCAGATTCTCGCTATGTAACTTATCTTCTGGCTTCGCTGTATCATAGCGGTCAAGTCAGAGCCGCGATAAAGCAGACGACCGGCATTCAGAACCTGGACCTCTTGATCCCAACCGGTGGAGCAATCGATCATGCATGATCGTCGGTGAGGGCGTGTCGACGAGGAGTGCGCATGGCAAGGATCGGGTCCGGCGGGATCGCGGTGTCGGAGGGGTTGGGCGGGGCCGGGGGGTGTGCGAGCGGGCGGGCAGCTGTTGGCCTGCCCGTGGTGGTGACTGTGAGGGGCTGCGGAGGCTCGCCGGTCAAGGGCGGCGACGCAGGAGCCGTCGCGTGCGACGCCGAAGGCGCCCTTGAGGGGGGAGGGCAGCCCCGTACGCTGCGCGGCGGCCCCGCCCAACCCCGGACCGGAACCCGGCGACGGGCACAGCTGTCGGAGGGGGACCGAGAGGAGATCTCACGCGGGATCGCCGAGGGCGCGCAGGGGAGGGTGATCGCGGGGCGGATCGGGCGCGACCCCAGTGTCGTGAGCCGGGAGGTGGCCCGCCACGGCGGTCGGGAGGGCTACCGCGCCACCCGCGCC
>JALYVZ010000378.1 GCA_030852965.1 Actinomycetota bacterium
GGTCCGGTCGGGGTGGGCCCGATCGGGGTGGGCCGAGCCGAGGTGGGCCCGGTCGGGGTGGGCCCGGTCGGGGTGGGCCCGGTCGGGGTGGGCCCGGTCGGGGTGGGCCCGGTCGGGGTGGGCCCGGTCGGCCAGTCCGGGTCGTCTCCGCTGAGCACCGGGCCGGTTGCCGGGCCGAGTGGCCGTAGCGGGTCGGTGTCCGGGCGCAGCACCGTGCGGACCACCACGGCGATCAGCAGCAGCAGCACCCCGTCGCGGACCAGGACCGCCGACTCGTACCACTGTGCGGTGAGCCCTTTGGCGTCCTCTCCGAGGTAGTAGTACATGCGCAGCGGCCACAGTGCCGACTCGACGGTCAGCCAGGCCAGCAGCAACCGCCAGCTCGGCAGCGCCAGCACCGCCAGCGGCACCAGCCACAACGTGAACTGTGGGCTCGGCGTCTTGAGCACCAGCAGCACGCCGGCCACCAGCAGGAAGCACAGGCTGGCCAGCCGGGGGGTGCGCGGCGCCCACCTGGTCAGCACCGTCACCGCCACGCAGCACATCACCAGCCAGCAGCCGACCACGACGTTCAGCAGGACCGGGATCTGACCGGGCTTCAGCACCCCGTCGAACCCCGGCCACCCGGTGAACGTACCCAATGCGAACCACACCGAGTCGGGCTCGTCGCGCCGGGCGACACCGACCCGGAGGAACTCCAGCCAACCCTGAGTGTGGAACAGCACGACCGGCAGGTTGACAGAAGTCCATGCCACCGCCGCGGCCCCGACCACCCGCCGGCCCACGCAGGGCGTCTCGGCTTTCCGCCGCGACCCGATCAGCACGATCGGCAGCAACAGCAGCAGCGGGTAGACCTTCGCCGCCCCGGCGAGCCCGATCAGCGCGCCGGCCAGCACCGGTCGGCCCCGGGCCAGCGAGCACAGCCCGAGCGCGGCCAACGCGACCGCCCACGCGTCCACCCCGGTGAACACCTGCACCGCAACCACCGGCGCAATGGCCACCAACGCGGCGTCCCACGGCCGCGACGGGCGCTGCCGGAACACCGCCCACACCACCGCCAGCCAGGCCAGCGCCAGCGTCGCCGCCACCAGGTCGAAGAACACCACCTCCGGCAGCGCGGTCGGCAGCCCGGTCTGCAGCCCGGTCGGCAGCGCACTGGGCAGCCAGCCCAGCCCGGGCTGCCCCGAGGTGTCGGCCGCTGACAGGTAGCCGCTGGTCAGCCTGGCCAGCGTCCACAGCAGGTACCCGGTGACGACCGGGTAGTCCATGTGGCGCAGCTGTTCGTCCGGGGTGCCAGGGTTGTCCGTCCAGCTCGCCCGGTAAGGCAGCTCACCGCCGGCCAACCGGTGGTCGTTCCACAGCGTGACGAGGTCGGTGTAGCACAGCGAGACGTACTGATGCCCGCCGCGCCAGTCCAGCGTCAGCTTGCCGTCGCCAGCCCGGTACTGCTGCAGACACGGTGCCTTGAGCAGCCACCCCAGCGCGCAGGTCAGCACCCCCAGCAGCAACATCACCCGCAGCGGGGTCCAGAACCGGCCGCGCCCGACCACGGCGTGCCGGCCCAGCGGCCCACCGATCAGTGCGCTGGCGCCCGCCACCATCGGTTCGGTCCAGGACGGCACCACCCGCACCAACGTGCGCCCCCGCTTCGGCCCGGCCACCGGGCGAGACTAGCCGTCCCGCTGGTTACCGCCCTCAGTTGCCGCCGCTGCCGAACGTGTTGTTGGTGTCGTTGCGGTTGCGTTTGCCGCGTATCGGGTCGCCGTACTCGTCGCACACCACGTCGACGCCGCACTCGTAGCCCTGGTCACGGTTGTGCTTGCGCCCGTGGCCGGAGTCGGAGCTCTGGGAGTCGGGGTCCTGGGTCTGCGAGGCATACTCGTCGGAGTACGTCGGCTCGCCCAACGGCACCAGCGTGGAGAACGGCTCCCTGGGCTTGCCGCGCAGCGCGCCGCTCATGAACTGCTGCCACATCGCCCCGGGCAGCATCCGGCCGTAGATCGGGCGCCCGCCGGCGGTGTTGATCGGCGAGTTGTCGTCGGTGCCGACCCAGACGGCGGTGGAGTAGGACGGGGTGTATCCGACGGTCCAGGCGTCCTTGTTCTGCCCCGGCACCTTGTCGCTCTGTGTGGTGCCCGTCTTGGCGGCCACCACCCGCCCGTCGCTCAGCGGGATCCCCGAGGAGCCGGCCACGTCGAGCATCGACTCGGTGACGTTGCGGGCGACCTGGGCATCGATCCGCTGCTCGCCGGGACCGGGGCTCTCGTCGATGAGCGTCCGCCCGTCGGCGGTCTCCACCTTGGTGACGAAGTGCGGCTTCTGCCAGACACCGTCGGCGGCGAAGGTGCCGAACGCCGAGGCCATGTCGATCGGATGCACCTCCTTGTCACCGAGCGCGATGCCGGCGGTCGGGGTCGGCAGCAGCTCCTTGGGGATGCCGGCGTCGTGGGCCACCTCGGCCACCTTCGACGCGCCGACGTCCACCGCGAGCTGGTAGAAGACGGTGTTGATCGACTTCGTCATCGCGGTCTTCAGCGAGCAGCTGTCGCAGCTGTCGCCGTCGGAGTTGTTCACCGTCAAGCCGAGGATGGTCTGTGGGGAGGAACCGTCGTAGGTCTTGCCGAGGCCGATCGGCGGGTTCTGCCCCAGCGCGGCGGCCATCACGAACGGCTTGAACGAGGACCCGGGCTGCTTGAGCACCTGGGCGTAGTCCAGCCCGACGCCGTTCTCCCCGCCGTAGTAGGCCCAGACGCCCCCGGTCCGGGGGTCGACCGAGACCAGCGCGGCCCGCAGGTTCTTCGGCTGACCCTGCAGCACCCGGTCGGCGGTGTCGGCGGCCAGTTTCTGCAGCGCCGGGTCGATGGTGGTGGTGATCTTCAGGCCCTCTTGGTTGATCTGCTGCTCGGTGATCCCCCGGCTCTCCAGCTCGGCCTTGACCTGGGTGTAGATGTGGCCCTTGGCGTCGGCCGGGATGCCGCCGGCGGCCGGCTTCGGCACGACCGTCATCGGGAAGATCTGGGCGTTGCGCTCAGCCGGGGTCAGCCACTTCTGCGCCACCATGCCGTCGAGCACGAAGTTCCACCGCACGGTGGCCTTGGCCAGGTTCTTCGCCGGGTCCAACCGGGACGGCGACTGGATCAGCCCGGCCAGCAAGGCACCCTCGGACGGGGTGAGGTTCTTGGTGTCCTTGCCGAAGTAGGCCTGCGAGGCGGCCTGGATGCCGTACGCGCCGCGGCCGAAGTAGATGGCGTTGAGGTAGTCCTGGAGGATCTCGTCCTTCTGCTTGTAGTTGGAGATCTTGACCGCGAGCACGATCTCCTTGTACTTGCGGAACAGCGAGAACTGGTCCTGCCCGGTAGTGATCTTGATGTACTGTTGGGTGATCGTCGAGCCGCCGCCGACGCCGCCGGTGAGCTGGCTTTTCACCGCCCGCGCGATGCCCACGATGTCGAAGCCCGGGTTGGACAGGAAGGACCGGTCCTCGGCGCTCATCACCGCGAACTGGACCGGTCTGGGCACGTCGCTCAGGGTGATCTTCTGGCGGTTCTGGCCACCCTCCGGCCGCACCACCGCGAGCGGCGCGCCGTCCGAGTAGCTGATCGTGGCGACCTGCATGTCGTACACGCTGTCCGGCTCCGGCACCTTGAAGATCAACCAGCCGATGGCGAACGCCAGCAGCGGCCCGATCAGCGCGATCCCGAGCACCCAGCCCAGGAACCGGCGCACCCGTCGAGCTCCGGTGCCGCCGCCCTGGCCACCTCGGCGACCACCACCGCCGGGCGGAGGTGTCC
>JALYVZ010000379.1 GCA_030852965.1 Actinomycetota bacterium
CGCGGCGGCCCGGTCCGGCGGCTACGGCCCGCCGCGCGGCCGGCGGGCGATCGAGGGGCGGCCGGAATGAACGCCCCACTGCTGGTCGGTCCTCAGGTGAACGTCCTTGTGTCGAACGGAGAGCCCGCTGTGTCTGGTCCGGTGTTTGCCCCGTCGTTTCTGTCCACGTTGGTGGTGCTCGTGGTGTTCGCCGGCGGCGCCGTGCTGGCCTGGCGGATGCGGGCCCGCCCGGTGGCGGTGGGCTTGGGTGCGGTGTCAGTGCTGCCGGCGATGACCCTGGCCCAGCAACTCACCTGGCCGATGCTGTTGCCGGTCGCGGCGCTGGCGGCGGCCGGGGTGTGGTGGCAGTGGTCGCGGTCGGAGTCGGTCGTGACCCGTTGGGGCAACCGGTCACGCCGGCGCTCCGGGGTCGCTTCGAGTCTGGACATCGCGCGGAAGGCGTCACCTCGGGCGATGCGCCGCCACGCGCGGGTGATGCGGCCGTCGTTGGCCGGGTTGTCGCGGTGGGAGCTGTACCGGACGGCGCCGACGGAGTACGCGGTGATGCTATGCCGCGTCGGACACCAAGCGGTGTGGTCAGCGGCCCAGGTGGTGGTACTGGTCTTCGGCAGCCCGCGCAAGGGCAAGTCCTCGATGCTGGCCGGCACAGTCCTCAACGCCCCCGGGGCGGTGCTGGTGGCCTCGACGAAGCTGGACCTGCTGCGCGCCACCGGCGAGCTGCGGTCTCGGCGCGGCCCGGTGTGGGTGTTCAACCCCTCCGGTGACGGCGGGCACGAAGCGGCGTCGACGGTCGCCTTCGACGTGTTGACCGGCTGCGCCGACCCGGTCGTGGCGTCGGCCCGCGCCGGGGACATGATCGCCGCCGGCGGCGACACCTCCGGCAGTGGCGGTGGTGATCGGGACTACTGGGACGGTCAGGCCCGCCGAGTGCTGGCGGCGCTAATGCACGCCGCCGCGATCGGTGACCGTCCGATGACCGCGCTGCTGCGGTGGGTGGCCGACCCAGAGGAGTCCGCGACCGAGCTGACCGCGCTGCTGCGCTCCTCCCCGGTGCCGGCGTTCGTGGCTGATGCCCGGCAGTTCTTGTCCACCAACGAACGCACCCGCACCTCGATCACGTCCTCGATCATGCCCGCGCTGGCGTGGCTGACCCATCCCGCCGCCGCCACGTCCGCCCGCGCCGACGGGACCGGCACGCTGCCGCTGCTGGATGTCGAGCGCTTGGTGGCCGGGCGGGGCACCGTGTATCTGCTGGGTGGGGAAGAGGCCCCGACCGCGCCGTTGGTGTGCGCGTTGACCGGGTATGTCGCTCGGGAGGCCCGGCGACTGGCCGCGTTGTCCCAGTCCGAGCGGCTGGACCCGCAGCTGAGTCTGGTGCTCGACGAAGCGGCGCAGATCTGCCCGGTGCCGCTGGATCGCTGGTCAGCCGACATGGGCGGCCGGGGTGTGTGCATCGTGGCCGGGTTCCAGTCCCGCGCCCAGATGCTCGGCCGGTACGGCACCGCCCGCACAGCGACGATCATGAACAACGCCGGGGCCAAGGTGCTGTTCGGCGGCACCAGCGACCGCGACGACCTGGGTTGGTGGACGACCCTGGCCGGTGAACGCGACGAGCGGGTCACGACCACCGATGAGCACGGCCGGGCGTCCTCGCACAGCGTGCGGAAGGTCCCGGTGATCGCCGCACCGCAGCTCGCCCGGCTGGCTGATCACCAGGTGGTCGTGTTCGCCCCCGGTATCCCGCCGGCGATCGGGTGGGCCGAGCGGTACTGGCGCCGTCCGGACGTCCGCGCCGTGCAGCAGCCGAACTCGCTGCGCGTCCGGGGCCGGGTGCTCACCCGCCGCGCACTGGCCGCCGCCGGTGGGTGGCTGGCATGGCCGGCCCCCGCCGGTGCACGACAGGTAGCCCGCGGCTACCGGTGGGTGGCCGCAGGGGTCAGCTCATGGGTTGCCGGGCAGCTCGCCGAGCTGGTGGGGTCTGTGGCCCGCGCGCGGGCCTGGCTCCGCAGGGTCACCGGCGCCAGCACCACCACGCCGAGCACCCCACCGTCACCCGTTAGCCAGCCGGCCACGGCGGCCGCCGGCACGACCGACAACACGGCGGCCGGAGAACCAGTGGGCGCGGGATCGATGGGCACGGAGTCGATGAGTCCGGAGTCGGCGGGGGCGCGGGTGTACCGCTTCCCGACCACCGGGTGGCCGGCCGAGAAGGACGAACGGCGGCCCGCGGCCCTGCCCGCCGGTGAGTGGACCGCCGAGGCGCACCCCAACGGCGCCGGACACGGCAACGGTCACGGCGAGCCCGGAGGGCTGAACTGATGCCCGGCACATCGAACGACACGCCCGAGCCGGTGCGCCCCGAGGTCGTGGCCGGGTTGGCCCGCGAAGTCGACGCCTTGCGTCGCGCCGTGCGTACGCTCGCCGATCTCCCGGCCGCCGTGAAACGCCTCGACGCCACCCTCGCTCAAGCCATCGACGACATGGCCGGCCCCGGGCCCCGGGCAGACACGGTCGGGCCGGTGTCCTGGATCGGGCAGGCAACCGACCCGGAACTGACCGCGTCACAGCTCGCCGAGCTCACCGACTGGGTCGCCCAGGTGTACATGCGTTACCCGGTCGCGGCGCGGGAGCTGCCGGACTGCTGGCTGTGGCACCCGGACATGGTTGAGGAGCTGGCCTGGCTGCACCAGTCCTGGCAGGCCGCCTACAGCCCGCAGACCGGCACCGTTGCGGCGGCGGGGGACTGGCACGACCGCTACCGCCCCGGCGTGGCCGCCCGGATTCGGGCGGCGAACCGCAACAGCTGCTCGCTGGAGAACCACGTCAGCCCCGAGCGGCCCACCGCCGCGATCGCCGCGCCGAGCCTCGGGTCGGTGCAGGCGGTCGCCTTCTGGTGGGCCTGCACCCGCGACTGCCAGCAGCCCCCGATGCCCACCCAGGCCGACCTCGACGCCGCCTCCCGGCGGCTGAAGGAGGGACGACGATGACCGACAACACCGGCACGACACCCCGACGGTGGCCGCTGGCGGTGCTGGCGCTCCCGGCGGCGGTCGCGATCTGGTCCGGGTGGGTCGGGCTCGGGCAGATGGCCGGGTTCGGGGTGGTGCACCCGCTACCGGGGATCGCTGACGGGTTCGAGCTGAACACCGCGATCACGCTCCCGATCGGAGTAGAGGCCTACGCGTCGCTCGCGCTCGGGACGTGGCTCACGGCCCGCCCGATCCTGCGCAAAGCCCGCCGGTTCGCCGCCTGGTCGTCACTGGCCGCCCTCGCCTTGGGGCTGCTCGGCCAGGTGGTGTATCACCTGCTGACCGCCGCCGGCCACACCAGCGCCCCTATCCCGGTGGTGGTGTTCGTGGCCTGCCTACCGGTGCTCGTCCTCGGTGCAGGGGCCGCGTTGCACCACCTGCTCGGCAACCCCACACCGCCAGGACCCGGCCGTGGTGACGCGCAGGTGTCAACGCCGGACGGGTCCGGCCCAGCCCAGGATGTCCCGTCCCGTGCTGCGCACGTCCTCGGCTGGGACAGCCCCGGGTGTCCCGGCACGGGTGTCCAACCTGTCCCAACCGAGGACGGCCAGGGGACGCTGCCGTTCGCGGTGAACGGTTCCCCCGACCATCCCGCGCTGCCCGCCGGACCGGGTCCGGGACAGGACCCTGGGATGCGTCGCGCGTTGTCCCAGGCCGACCGAGCCCGCACCGTCGCCAAGCTGCACGCCGCCCGCACCGGCAGCCTACCCACGGTTCGGGAGCTGGCCGAGCTGGCCGAGGTGGGCCGGGGCACAGC
>JALYVZ010000380.1 GCA_030852965.1 Actinomycetota bacterium
CAGCACGAATGCCACCGACCGACCTTTCCCGGGCCGGCGCCCCGACGAGCGACACGCCGACCCCGGCCACCTCCCGGGCATCACCACCAGACCGCTAACTCCGCGGCATTGCCGCCCACAGGGAAGTCAGACTGTCCCTTGACATGGCTGGCGGACCTGCCTGTGCAGGAGGGACTGCGGGTGTGGCTGATCAGCCCGCGACCGTTGCCCCTGGTTGCTGAGTTGGAGGGCGTGGTCGTGACCTATGCGAGTCCGACCGGGCGCAGTCCAGGGGTGGGGCCAGATCATCCGGTTGGCTGCGATGCGATGACCTCAACCTCCTCGCCCCCGGCGCGGGCCCGAGCGACAGCGCGACGGAGGGGATGACCGTGGCCACGGCCCGGCGGTTGCGGCAGCTGTATGACGCCGCGCTGGCCACGGCTGCGGTGTTGTTGGGCCGGCCCGATCCGGACGTGTTGGCCGCTGCTGGGGTTGCGGTGGCCGGGGATGCCAGCGCCGTGGCCACCGCGCAGGGAACGGTGGAGGTCCCGGAGTACGCCCGAGCGCTGCTGCGTGGCTGGGCCGGCCGGTGGTTAGGGCTCGCAGGTCAATTACGTCTGTTTGAGCGTGTTTGATCTCTAGTCTTGTGCTGTGTCGGAGCTTGCGGGGTTTGAGGCGGAGTTCGCGGCCGGGTTCGCGGGGGCGGTGGTCGAGGTTGCCGTGGTGTTGGATGAGCGGGCGCGGCGGTTGCTGCTGGGGGCGGCGGCGCGGACCCCCGCTCCCCATAGCTGACCTCAGTCTCAAGTGACCGGTGAGCACTTCGGCCAGTTGGATGTTGGCTGCACGCTCTTGCTCGCGGGGTGGTGGGTTCTCCATCGTGGGTGCCCGGCTGCTCGGGGTTGGCCGGCCGGGTGGGGTCATCGTGGCCACGCCGGTTCGGCTGCCGTTGCTGCTTCGTGAGCTGCCGCCGCGGCCGAGCTCTCGTGGTGACGGGGAGCCCCGATTCGGCCACGTATGCACCTGACTGCGGCGAGCGTTCCGGGCACCAGCGATACCGGAGAACCCGGGGCACATCAGGAGTAACGAAATTCCCACAGGTCCCGACATCAAGTTCGTTGCTACGGATAATTTGGGGGCGCTCGCACGATGGCCACGAAGCAAGGTCTCGGTGTAGGGTCGGGAACGATGATCGACAACGGCCACAGGGCGGCCTCCTGTCGCAAGTCAGGCACGCTTAGTCAGGCGATGAGGGTGAGGATCGCCGAGAGCCGGGGGTTCTCGGTGTCGAAGGGCACCACGATGCTGGAGCGCGAGCTCCGGATCATGGGTAATGGCACCGAGCCAAGGCTGGACTTGGATCGGCTTGAGGGGCGGTCATGAGCTACAGCCTAGGTGTGGATCTTGGTACCACGTTCGTGGCTGCCGCTGTCGCGTCCCCGACCCGGGTTGAAATGTTCACCCTTGGCGATAGGTCGGTAGTCACGCCGGCGACGGTCCATATATGCGATGACGGCACGATGATCACTGGTCATGCCGCTGCTCGGCGTTCTCTGAGGGATCCATCTCGGGGTGGCGCGGAGTTCAAGCGACGATTGGGCGACCCCTTGCCGGTGATCGTCGGCGGTATCCCGCACACGGCCACGGACCTGCTCGGGACATTGCTGCGAGACGTGATGTCCAAAGTCAGCCAGACCGAAGGCACCCAGCCGGAGCGGGTGGTGCTAACCCACCCGGCGAACTGGGGTCCGTTCCGCCGGGGGCTGTTTGAGAAGGTTCCTCACATCGCTGGGCTGGCGTCCGTCGTCATGCTCACCGAGCCCGAGGCTGCGGCCGCGCACTACGCGGCCACCCGAAACCTGGCGGAGGGCGAGGTCATCGCGGTCTACGACCTCGGCGGCGGCACCTTCGACGCTACCGTGTTGCGCAACCGCGCCGACGGGCTGGAAATCCTGGGTAACCCAGAGGGTATCGAACGACTCGGGGGCGTGGACTTTGATCAGGCCCTCCTGAACTACGTCAACTACAACTCCGATGGAGCACTGTCCGAGCTGGACATTCGTGACCCGCAGACGGTCATCGCGCTGGCCCGGCTGCGGCAGGACTGCGTGCTGATTAAAGAAGCACTGTCCATCGACAATGAGACGGTCATGCCGGTGTTCCTGCCCGGCCGGCATTTCGATGTGTCCATCAGGCGGTCGGAATTCGAGGATCTGATCCGTGCCCCTATCGAGTCGACAATCGGGGCGTTGTCTCGCGCCCTGCATTCGGCCGGGGTGACACCGGCGCAGTTGAGTGCGGTACTGCTGGTAGGCGGTTCGTCACGGATCCCGATGGTCGCGCAGATGGTCTCAGAGGAACTGGGCCGCCCGACGGTGGTGGACACCCACCCCAAGTACGCCGTCGCCCTTGGCGCGGCCACCTTGGCCCGGAACGTTGCGCGAGACCCACACCTCCTCGATACCGGTACCGCCCGCACTGTTACCGGACAGGGCCCATCCAACGGGGCCCACAGCCGCGTGCACCACAGTCAGACCAAGGCAGCGCAGACGTCCGTGACCATGACCCAACTGGCTCCGCCTGCCCCCATGCTCGAGCTGTTCCAGCTCACCCCCGGGGACGCGGACGTCGACCCGGCCGATTCGCGCACGGGCGACGGGCGCCCCGGCTTGAGCTGGCTTTCAGTAGGGCGACGATTGCGGCTTAAGAGCGGTTCCGGCGGGTTTAGTCGGACAGCGCTTGGCGCCGCCGCGTCCGTGGCCGCCGGCGTCCTCGTAGGGGTCTACCTCGGCGTTCACGGGCATCTACTGCCAAGCCAGGCAAGCGTATCGACCACGGCGACCGCCTCTGCCCCGACAGAGCCACCTCCACCGGTCACCGTCACTGGCCTGATCTCTGTCCTCAACGCCGACGCCGGGCGAGCCGGACCCGATGGCGCCGAGCTAGCCGCCGAGCTCAACCAGGTCGGCACCTCGTCCGGCGAGGTCCGCCGGCAAGCGGCGCTGGCCGTCCTCCACCTCGCGGACACCGGTCACCTGTCGCCGGACTACGCCCGGGCCGCGACGACTTCTGTTGCACCGTTCACCCAGCTGAATACCCCAGCAGCCATGGTCGAAGACCTCAACGCAAATCCGGCCGCCGCAGGGCCGAACGCCCACTACGTGCTCAACTGCATGAAGGAGTTCGCCAGCCAAACGCCGGACCAGCAGAAAGACGAAGCAGGCGAGATCCTTAAGAAACTGCCGATCTGGGCCGCCCACGGCGGCATTCGCGCTGACGTCGCAACGGCAGCCCAGCAGATCGCCACCCCCGTTGCTCAAGGCGCGAAAGTCTTCAACAGCGAGGAAACCAGGCCTAGATGACCAATACCAAGGTTGGAATTGGCCGGCGCGCCCGTACCGCCACCACGGGGTGTGTCGTAGCAAGGTGTTGTAAGCGCTGATCTTGCGAACCGTCGGTCGGATGGCCCGCATTCGTTGCTCGCTCATGGTCCGGCGCGGGAACGCCGTTCGTCGTGGGGAGGGTGTTGACCTGGGGTGCGACGCCGTTCGGAACGTCGTCGGCGGGAACGTCGTTCGCGACGGCGTTGCCGGGGTGGGCGCGGTCGACTGGCTCAACCCGGCCCAATACCAGGACTGGCTGATGTCGGTGGATGCCGACAACTTCACCAGCGGCGGGCGGCGCCACCAGTTCCGGGTCGTCGTTCTGGGCGATCAGGTCCTGCGGGTGTGCGAACACGTCCAGGCCGACCCCGACGCGCCCTGCAACGAAGCACAGGGAGCGGTCTCCACGGTCCTGCCCGCTG
>JALYVZ010000108.1 GCA_030852965.1 Actinomycetota bacterium
GCACGCCACCGGCCGGGCACACCGTGCCCGTCGGGTCCGCGCCGGAAGGGATCGTGGCCGATCCGGTGACCCGGATGGTGGCCGTCGGGGTGCGCCAGCCCAACGCGCTGGTGCTGCTCAACGCCGACACCGGAGCGGTTGCCGCGACGACCCCGCTCCCGGGGGTGCTGCGTCACCTGCAGCTCGCGGCGCCGGGTGGTCCGGTGTTGGTGCCCGACGAAAGCTCCAACTCCCTGCTGCGGGTGTCGCTGCCCGCCGGTGTGATCGAGTCGCGGGTGCCGACGGGGACCAGTCCGCACGACGCCAACCAGGCGTCGAACGGGACCATCTTCGTCGCGAACGAGGGCGGCGGCAGCGTGGTCGCGATACGCGGACAGCAGGTCGTGCGCAGCTTCACCGACGTCACCCAACCGGCCGGACTGGCGCACGTCGGCAATACGACCGGGCTGCTCGATGTCCGGGAGAACACCCTCACCTTCTACGACGCGCAGGACCTGACGCCCATCGTTGAGCTGCCGGCCGGCGACGGCCCGACTCACGTCGTGGCCGACAACCACGACCAGCTGATCGTCACGGACACCCGAGGGGGAGCGCTCCTGGTCTTCGCCGTGCCACCACAGGCCCGCCAGATCGCCCGCCTCCCGTTGCCCGGTCAGCCCTACGGCATCGCCTACGACCCCCGCCGCGACCGGCTCTGGGTGACCGTGACCGCCGCCAACCAGGTCGTCGGCTACGACGTCAGCGCGCCAACCCCGCGCGAGATCGCCCGGTTCCCGACCGTGCGACAGGCGGACACCGTCGCGGTGGACCCGGTCACCGGCCGACTGTTCGTCACCGGCACCGCCGACGGCGTGGTGCAGATCATCGACCCCTGAGGCGGTCAGAAGCACTGCCTAGCCTCTAGCTGAGGTTGCCCAGGTTGCCGATCATCTCGTCGTACACCCGGCGCAGGCGCTTGGGCGCGAACGCGCGCTCGAAGACCCCGCGGCTCCGTCCCAGGTGGTGACCACGCTGACCCCGGGTGCGGCCCGCGCCGACGCCCGCGGCTGGCACAGACCGGGTGTACGGCGCACAGACCCACGCACCCGGATGGCGAGTGTCCCAGCAGTGAGACGGGGTGATCACCTTCACCACGCCGACCGGTCACCGCTACACCAGCCGGCCCCACGACTACCTGCCCGACCCGCCCTCGCGGGCGTCAGATCCAGACCCACCTCCGTTCTAACGGCCACCCCTGAATCACGCCGAGCGTCTGAAGCGGTGAGTCACCCGTTCTCGGCCCCGAGAACGGGTGACTGAGCTTCCTCGCTGGTCGGTGAATCGCCGACGGCAACATTGATCTCGCGGAATCGGGGCAGCTTGCCTCGCCCGAGGTTCGCGCTGGTCGCCCATCCCGGGGGTCGCGGCGGTCGCGGTGGTCGGTATTCCGCACAACGACCTCGGCGAGGAGCTTGCGGCTGCTGTCGTCCTCGCCGCCGGGGTGGCAGGAGTGGACGCCGCTGCCCTGACAGCCGTCGCCGCCGACCGCCTCGCCACGTCTCGCTGCAGCGAGGGCACTACCGGAGGTGCGGGTCGAGTCGAAACCGTAGCCGCGACCCGGGGGGCGCCTGCGCGGCCAACGGTAGGTCGTCGGCGTGCACCACGGCGATCACCGGGTAGCCCCCGGTCACCGGATGATCGGCGAGGAGCAGGATCGGCCGCCCGTTCGGCGGGACCTGCAGTGCCCCGGACACGGTCGCCTCGGGGGGCAGTTCGCCGGATTCCCGCCTGGCCAGCATCGGGCCGTCCAGCCGCGCACCGATGCGGTTGCTCTGCGCGCTGACCTGGTAGCCACCGGGGTGGCAGAGCTGGGCCAGGGCGTCGTCGGTGAACCAGTCCTGTCGCGGCCCTGGCAACACCCGCAGCACCGGCCGCCCGGGATGGCCGGGCCGTGGCGCAAGGTCCACCCGAGGGTAACCGAGCGGGGTCTCGCCGATCGGCAGCACCGAGCCGGGCTCCAGCGGCGCCGGCCCGAGTCCGGCGAGGGTGTCGGTGGACCGCGAGCCCAGAACCGGGGCCACGTCGATGCCGCCGCGCACGGCGAGGTAGCTGCGCACGCCCCGGCCGGCCGGCCCGAGAACGACCTGGTGCCCGGCGGAGACATGGACCGGTGCGCACATCCCTTCGGCGCGCCCTCCCGCGGTCACCGCCACGTCCGCTCCGGTGACCGCGATCAGCGCCACCCGGCTGAACCGGACCCGCAGGCCGGAGAACGTGACCTCCACCCCGGCGTAGCCCTCGGGATTGCCGACCAGTCGGTTGGCCAACCGCAGGCTGGGTAGGTCGGCCGCGCCGGACCGGCCGACCCCGAGCTCGCCGAACCCCGGCCGGCCCAGGTCTTGGACGGTGGCGCCGGGCCCGGCGGCCAGCACTTCGAGGCACCGTGGGATCGCCGGCATCACCCTCCGACCTCCTCGAAACGGACCGTGGTGCCCGGTGGCAGCAGGGTCACCGGGTCGCGGGCCAGGTTCCACACAGCCAACTCGGTACTCCCGATCAGCTGCCAGCCGCCGGGGGAAGGACGCGGGTAGACCCCGGTGTACTCGTCGGCGACAGCGACCGAGCCGGCCGGAACCAGGGTGCGTGGGTTCGTTCGACGCGGCACCCACAACGCGGGATCGAGCCCGGTCAGGTAGGCAAAGCCGGGAGCGAAGCCGCAGAACGCGACTGTGAACCGGGATCCCAGGTGCCGATCGGTGACCTCCCGGCGGGTCAGTCCGGTCAGCGCGGCGACCTCAGCCAGATCCGCGCCGTCGTAGCGCACCGGCACCACCAGTTCGCCCGGGCACTCCTGGATCGCCTCGGCGGCGGGCAGCTCTGCGAGCAGCGCCCGAATCCGGCCGAGATCCAGCCGCCGAGGGTCGTACCGGATCAGCAGGGTGCGCGCCGCCGGGACCAGTTCCGCCACTCCGTCCGGACAGGTCGTCCGCAGCGCCGCGCGCAGCCCCAGCACCTGGTCCAGGCCGGCCAGCTCCACGAGCACAGCATCCAGCCCGCACCGCAGCACCCGCATCGCGCGTCCCACCCTCCCGAGCCCTGTCACCACGGCGGCACGTCGAGCGACGGCCCGGTCACCCGGATGGTGCCGGCCCGAGGGAGTCGAGAGGCTTGCCGGGACGAGGGAGGGCCGGCCCCGGCTCGCATGCGAAGGCCGGCCGCGGGCAAACCCCAACGACCGGCCTTCACGTCCTGGCGCGCCTTCACGTCCTGGCGCGGACCCTTTACTTCTCGGGAACGACCACGAGGTCGCCCTCGTGCAAGCCGGACAACACCTCGGTTACTCCTTCGCCGGTCCGGCCGAGCTGGACCTGCACCTGGCGCTGTTGTCCGTTCTGGTCCAGCATCGTGACCACCCCGGTCTTGCCTCCTTGTTGCACGGCTGGGGTGGGCACCACGAGGGCGTTGGCGATCTGATCGATGATCACGTTGGCCTGGGCCGTCATGCCGTCCTTCAGTCGGCTGTCGACCTCGTTGAGCACGATCGTGGCGTAGAAGTTCTGGACGTCCTGGATGTTGGTCGCTGCCGGTGACACCGCGACCACGGTGCCCTGGCGGGTCAGGTCGGGCACCGAGTCGAACGTGACATCGACCCGCTGGTTCGGCTGGAGCTTGGCGGCGTCGGACTCCTCGAACGGAACGACCACCTGGAAGCTGTTGACGTCGTCGAGGAGCATGAAGCCGTTGCCACCGGGCCGGTCACCCTTGGAGGTGTCCAGGCCGGGCCCGACACCACTGGTCACGTTGGGCAGCGAGACGCGACTGCCCGGTGACAGGGGGGTGTTGGGTGAGCCGGACGACAGGTACTCCCCGAGGGTGCCATTGATCGCCGCGACCCGGCCGTCCACCGGGGCCCGTAGGACGGTGTTCTCGACATCCCGGCTGGCCACGGTCACGTCGGCCTGAGCCTCCTCAATTATGGCTTGCTGCTCGTCGATGTCGTGGGGGCGGGACTTCTCTGCATCCTTGGCCTCGTGCTCGGCGGTACGCGACTCACGCCGGGCGTTCTCGATGGCCACCTGCTGTTGGGCCTTGTCGACCGAGCGCTTCTGCTGTGCCTTGTCGGTCTCGGCCCGCGCTTCCTCGACCCTGCCACGGGCGTCCGCCACCGCGGCCGCGCTCTTGCGGGCGCGATCACAGGCCGCCGACTCGACCGGCGCCGGTACGAACAGTTCGCCCTTGAGCCCGCCCGGCTGGTGGACCTGGCCAGGCTGGCGGCGGCTGTCACCGCCGATTGCCCTGCTGCACCGGTAGTTGTCCGCGTCGTTCGCGACCTGCGCGGCTCGCAGGTTCTGTCGGGCAGCGGCCTGCTGGTCCTGGGCGCTGCCCTCGGCCTTGGAGTTCGCCTTGTCGATGTCGTCTGCCTGGTTCTTGGTGGCGTCGAGCACGTCGGATGCGCCGCTGGCGTCGTCGGCCTTGGCGTCGACCTTCTCCGCGTCGCGGATGCGATCGAGCGCGGCCTGTTCCCTGCGCAGCGCCGCGTTCTTCTTGCGCAGATCGGACTGCGCAGGGAAGTCGTCGATACGAGCGACAATCTGCCCGGCCTTGACCTGCTGGCCGACGTTGACGTCAAGCTCCGTCAGCTTGCCGCCCTTGTCGAACCCGAGGTTCTGCGCACTGATCGAGCGCAGCGAACCGGTACCGGTGACCTTGGTACTCACGCTGGACCGGGCCACCCTGGCTGTCGTGGGCGCGGAGGTTGGAGCACCGCACGCGACGAACAACATTGCGATCGGCGCCAGCAGCGACACTCCGACGGTCCATCGTCGCCATGGTGGCGAACCCGGACCCACAGCCCCACGCACCCCTGGCCCGACGGAAGCGCCCAGCGCCTGCCACCGTGCACCGGCGGAAGCGCTCAGCGCCTGCCCTCGTGCACCGGTGGAAGCGCTCAGCGCCTGCCAACGTGCGCCGACGGCATCCGCGATTCGTTCCCACCACCCGCCGAGGGCGGCGTTGGCCGAGTGTCCGTGACTTTGCAGACCCGGGCTGAGCTCATCACTGGCCAGTGCCCGCCCACTGATCGGCGGAAGCAACGGCAGATCCAGCTTGTTGGTCTGTCGGTCGTCTGGCTCGTGCCAGGTCCCGATGCTACGCGGCGTCATTATTCATACCTCAGGGCGTCGATCGGCCGGAGACTGGATGCGCGGTTGGCGGGGTAGGCGCCGAAGAAGAGTCCCACCGCCAGGCTGACGATGAAGGCGATCAGCACGGGTGGCAGGGAGAGCTTGGGGGGCGGGAAGTCGCCGAGGATGGCGGGATCGAGTGCCCCGCCAACCATTGCTATGGCGACGCCGAAGGCGACACCAACCGCCCCCCCGAGCCCCGCTAGGACTGTCGACTCAATCAGGAACTGCTTCAAGATTGCCCTCCGCCGTGCCCCGATCGCCTTGCGGATCCCGATCTCACGGGTCCGCTCGGTGACCGTGACCAACATGATGTTCATGATTCCGATGCCGCCGACGAGCAGGGAGATCGCGGCAATGATGGTGAGGAAGATCGTGAAGATGCTCGACTGCTTGGTGAACTGCTTGAGCAGCTCCAGATTCGAGCGAACCTCGAAGTCCTTCTGGTCCGGGTTGGTGATGTGGTGCTCCTCGAGCAGCACGCGGGTCACCTTGGCCATGGTGGCCGTGACCGCATCCTGGCTGGTGGCCTGCACCACGATCTGGTCCACGTTCTGGTCGGCGCCGCCGCCCACCAGGTAGTTGCGCGCGGCGGTGATCGGCATTGCGGCGATGTCGTCGGCCTGTCCGTTCTTCTCCAGGGTTCCCACCACTTCGAAGGACTGCTTACCGATCCTGATCTTCTGACCGAGCGCGGCGACCGGGTTGTCGTTGTAGAGCTTCTTGATCGGCTCGGAGCCCAGCACCACGACCCGTGAGCTGGTGCGGACCTCGGCATCGCTGAAGAAGCGACCCGCCGAGATGCTGCGGTGCAGCGCGGCCAGGTAGTCCGGGGACGAGCCGGCGATCGAGGTCCGCCACTGCGTGGTCCCGGTCTGCAACACCGCGCTGCCCTGCTTCACCGGTGTGACCGTGAGGAGCCGGGGCGGGACGCCTGAGGACTGGATGGCTCTGACGTCCTTGTCGGTGAGCGCCTGGCTGCGGCCGTTCTGTGCGACGTTGCCCCGGCTCTGGAACACCCCGACCAGGTTGGTGCCCAGTGACTCGATCTGATCGTTGAGCTTTGCCGAGGTGCCGTTGCCTATCGCGACCAGGACGATCACAGAAGCGACCCCGATCATGATGCCGAGGATTGTCAGCACAGACCGCAGCCGGTTCGCCCGCAGACTCCGGACCGCGACCAGGAAGGCTTCCGTGAGCGTCATGCGCCAGCGCCGATCGGGTTGCGGACCGCGCTGTCGTCCATGATCCTGCCGTCGCGCAGCCGGATCACCCGGCGGGCCACCGCGGCGATCTCCATTTCGTGCGTGATCAACACCACCGTGCGGCCCGCCTTGTTCAGCCGGGTCAGTATGTCGGCGATCTCGGTGCTTGAGGCACTGTCGAGGTTGCCGGTCGGTTCGTCAGCCAGGATCATCACTGGCTCGGTCACCAGCGCCCTGGCGATCGCCACCCGCTGCTGTTGACCACCGGAGAGTTGGTTTGGGCGGTGCTGTTCACGGGCTGTCAGGCCGACTTCGGCCAGCGCGGCGCGGGCCCGGCGACGCCGATCGGCCGCCTTCGCGTAGAGCAATGGCAGCTCCACGTTGGCCAATGCCGTGTTGCGGGGAAGCAGGTTGTACGCCTGGAACACGAAGCCAATCTTCTGGTTGCGGATGTCGGCCAGCTCGTCATCGCTGAGGCTGGCCACGTCGACTCCGTCGAGTTCGTAACGCCCTTCGGTGGCCGTATCGAGGCACCCGAGGATGTTCATCATCGTGCTCTTGCCAGAGCCGGACTGCCCCATGATCGCGACAAACTCGCCACGCTCGATCACGAGATCAACCCTGTCCAGCGCCCGGACCTCGACCTCGCCCGCACGGTAGATCTTCGTGACTCTCTCGAGCCGAATCATGACACCCCCGAACCGCTCGTGATCCCGCGATCGAAACCCGCATTGAGCTGGGCTCCTGAACGCCACGGCTCACTGTGCAGCCGCCTTCCCCCAAAGCCGACCGGAAATCAATCCGGCGGCCGAATTCATACAGCCCAACGATCTAGGGGGTCCGGGGTTACGCCTCATGTCCGCATCCGACCTGCTCCGATCGGGTGGTCGGGAGGCACGGCGCTGCATCCGTTGGGTGAGCGATGGAGGAGGACACCCCTCGGGTCACGGAGGCAACCGCTGCGCGAGGCTCGCGCAGCGATTGCTCAATCGAGTGGATACTTAAGTAGGCTACGAAACTGGTCCGCACCCAGTCGTGGACTGAATCGCCTGGTCAACGGGCTCCAAGGCAGCGTCGGCTGCGGCATTCCTAGGCGGGCAACTCCTACGAAAGGGTGGTTTCTCCCGCAGTCACGACAACCACTCGAGGCTCACACTAATGGGTACTTGTGTCGTGAGTTGGGGGTTCCCAGTGGACACGTAGGTCAACAGTCGATATCCATAACCCGTGTCAGCTCGGTTGCGGGCTGGGACGGCGAACGGAGGGGGGTTTCCGGGAGCATGCGACTTGTGCCAACACCGGCCGAGCTGGTCGTGAAGCCCACGCGCATCGGGTCAAGCCATCAACTCGATTGTTGACTGTCGACTTGTACCCGAACGATGTCACCCGATCTGGGGGATTGCCGTTGCTCAACGAAGTCGAGCACGTTGTCGCTAGGTCTATAGAGCATTCAGAACTCTTTAGTCTGAAGTTCACCTTGGCGGCCGTTCTTGCCCTTGTGGTTTTTCGTTGGTGTTACTACTCGGCAGCGATTGGCGCTGCCGGGGTGATTTCAGGGGAGGCAGTACAGATGCAGAAGCGTTCTGTGGTAGCCGGTTCGATCGCGATGGCGACCGCCGGTTCGGCGATGTTCGGCGGGATTGCCCTTGCTGGTGGGGAAGGCTGCGGCGGCTGCGGCGAGGGTCACGGCGGCGGCGAGCACCACAGCTCCAGCGAAGGTGGCAACGGCACGGGTGGCACCGCGACCAACAACTGCCTGAACGTGGGCATTCCGATCCTGAGCGGGCTCGGCATCCTCGGCCAGGGCAAGGCTGACGGCGCCAGCTGCACCGCCACCGCCAACGGCACCGGCGGCAACGCCACCAGCGGCGCGGACTACTGAGGCCTGCCTCGCGCCATTCGGTGATTCAGGCTCGTCTGAGAGGGCGGGCAGGATGAGTCCAGGGGTGCGAGCCCGCGTCAGTGCGCAATGGCACGACAAGACCGCGGCACCATATGGGTACCGCGACAAGACTGTCACCCAGTGGGTGGCGTGAAGCGGCTGTCTGCAAATTGTGGGCAGTGCGTCCGCAACAAGCGGACAGCCGAGTTGTACGGGTCGTGGTGTGATGCGATTCGGTGTTACCTCAGGACGGACTGCTCTGAGTTCAAATCTCATCGAAAGGTACGTGCATGAACAAGGTTAAGATCGGTGCCTCTGTCCTCGCAGTTGCTGCCGCGGGCTCCGCTGTTCTTGGCGGCGTGGCATTGGCGGCCACCGGCGGCTCCGGCACCGGCGGCACCGCGACCAACAACTGCCTGAACGTGGGCATTCCGATCCTGAGCGGGATCGGCGTTCTCGGCCAGGGCACCTCGAGTGGTGCTTCCTGCGCCGCGACGGCCAACGGAACCGGCGGCAGCGCCGCCGGCAGCTACTGACAGCGGATATTTCAGCTGGTCGACGGAGCGGGTCCCGCAAGGGGCCCGCTCTGTCGCGAGTGGTTCGAAACTTCTGAGAAATCCCCGAATTGGGCGCAACCTTCAGGCGCCTCCGTCGTTGTCCAATATGGCGGATACCTAATCCCGGTCCGGCTCGACAGGTCGGCTCTACTGAACGCACTACCTGAACATGGGGGTACATGTGAACGGCAAGTTGGTGAAGGTCGCCGTTACGGCGACGATCGCGGTGACGACCGGCCTTCTATACAGCGGCACGGCGTTCGCTGGCGGCAACCTCGGCGGCGAGGGTGGCAGCAGCCACCACACCAAGAGTGAAAGCCAGCACAAGCACCACGGTGACTGCAACGACGGCTGCGACCGCCGCAGCTCCGACAGTGACAGCGCCTGCGATGGCTGCAGCGGTGACAGCGAGTACCACTACAGCCGGTATCGCCAAGGTGGTCGCGGCGGCGGCGGCGGCGCGAACAACGCGAAGTGCCTCGCCCCGGTGGGTCTCTCGGCCGGCGCGGTGGCCAGCTCCGGCGGCACCGTCGACCAGTGCAACTCCAGTGGCGCCAACGGTGGCGAAGGTGGCGCAGGGGACGTCAACTTCGACTCCTGACCGCTTCTCCGAAGTTGCGTGCGCGGCTGGTGCCAGCCGGTTTCATGCCGGTTGGCACCAGCCCAACTCATAATGATCGTCTCATTTCTCAGGGGGAAGCATGTCCTCATGGAACCGAACCTCGCCCGCCACGCACCTGCTCACTGTGGTTGCCGCGGCCGGCGTCATGGGCCTGTCCGGCTTGATGGCCCCGAGCGGTCTGCTGGGGAACGACGACGGGCCCGACATTCCGAGCGTCGGCGACAGCAAAAGCAACTGCACCGTGTCTTCTTCGGACCCTCGAAACCGCGACAGTTGCAACTCCAGCGGTCACAACGGCTCCGACGGCGCACCGGGGTCGGTACACGGGCACCCTGACGACTGGACCCACCACGAGTCGGTGAACGAACGTATTCACGAGCGCGAAGCACGGGAAGCAAGGCCCGGTCAGAACTGATCGTCGGCCATCACGATAACGGGGGTATGCAGGTGCTTGGTCGACTCACGGTGCTGACCGTGGTGGTGACGACGTCGGCCGCACTCGTCTGCGGAGTGGCGTACGCGGCGGACGACGGCTATGGCTCGCCGGGCGGCGGGGGCCGGCCGGGTGGATCGTGGAACCACGGCCAGCGGAGTTACCACAGCAATGTGGAGCGCGACGATGCGGGCCTGAGCCGTGGTGGCCGTGGCGGGGCCCCCGGTTCCAACTTCGAGGACTGTGACATGAAGGTAGGCCCGGGCAGCCAGCCCAAACAGTGCGCTACCTACGTCCCCAGCCGCGGCGCAGACGGGCCTGCTCACCTGGTCTTCTGAGTTCGTTCACCTCCATTGATCCAGAGGCGGGGCCGGCTACGCAGCCGGCCCCGCCTCTGGTGTCGTGTCTTGCTTAGGACGTCCGGCAATTGATCGTCAGTGGAGTCGGCGTGTCGTTGGTCTGGTCGGCCATCGGTAGGTGCTGCGGGCTCGGTTGATCAGGCGACGGATCACGGTCGGGGCCGCGGCGAGGTAGAGGTAGAACTCCACGATGATCTTGCGTTTGTCGGTGAACCGGCGGATCTTGCCGTAGCCGTTCATCCACGAGTGAGTGCGCTGCACCGGCCAGCGCTTGCCAACTTGGATCGGGGCCGGGACACCCTTGACGGCGATGTCATCGTCGTAGCCCAGGATCTCGAGCAGGTCGTGGGTCTTGGCCAAGTCATAGCCGCGGTCGAGGTGGCAATCCCCTGAAACCGTAGAGACTTCGCTTAGTGTGATCTTGTAGTTGGGTCGTGTTGTTCGCGTCGCGCGCGAGTGGGGGCAGGCGCTGGTGTCTGCCCGCGGTGTGCGCCGGTTGGGGGCCGTCGAGGCTGCGGGGTCAAGGGCGGCCGTAGGCCGTCGCGGAGCAATGCCGCGGAGTTAGGCGTTCGGCGATGACGTCGAGGAGGTGGCCGTGGTCGGCGTGTCGGCCGCCAGGGGCGCGTGGGCGGGCGGGGTGGTGAGGCTGGGTGGTGGCCAGTCGGGCGGTGGGGTGTCGAGGGCGTAGGTGCCCTTGCCGGTGCGTTCGATGAACCCGAGTCGAGCCCATTCCGCGAGCTGAGTCAGCAGGTTGTGCAGGGCGATGTCGAGCAGTTCGGCCAGTTCGTAGCCGTGCCAGTCATGGCGAGGGTCGCTGAGCAGGATCGCGGTGACCCGGTCCCGGCGGGGTGTGCACGAGGATGTCGATCCCGACGATGGTCGTGGAGAGTGCGGGTCGTCCGTCGTCGCGGGCGTGGTAGCGGCTGGTGTAGCACTTGATGTTGCGGTTGCTGCAGCGCATCCGCCGCGCCGGCAGCAGGGTCGCCAACACCGCGTGACCAATCACCCCGACGTGCACCGTTGTGCCGCTGATATCGGGATCGATGCCGGCGGCGGTGACGAGCTGGTCGCGGGCGGTCTGCGGGGCGGTGGTGAAGCTGGCCCGGTCCGGGTCCAGACCGGGGCGGGACTCGACCGCGTCGACCATCGCGGTGCGCAGCAGCTGATAGAGCGTCAGCAGCGCCCACACTTCCTGCTCGATCCCGGCCCGGTCGTGGGAGCGCAGCACTCGCCCGCCGAGCTGGGTGTGGCGCAGCGCGAGGAACGCGGACTCGATCTCCCAGCGTTCGTGGTAGAGCCCGATCAGCACCGCCGCGGGATAGCGGTGGTGCTCGAGCAGGGTGGTGATCAGCCGGTAGCTGTCGCGGACCTGGGTGCCGTCGGCGCCGCGCATCGCCACCTCGGCCTCGATGATCCGCACCGCCAGGCCGGCGATCTCGCAGAGGTAGGAGCCTCGGGGAGGTGGGCCAGCACCGGGGGTTTGC
>JALYVZ010000381.1 GCA_030852965.1 Actinomycetota bacterium
CCCGGCCCCGGCCGCCCAGCTGGATCCCGTAACCAGCGCCCCGCCCCGCACTATCCAGTCGGCAAGAACATCAAACCGGACACCGGCAAGACGGTCGAGAAGACCCCCACGGGTTAAACGTCAAGCTGAGGGCGATCAGATACCAGAGGCCCGCAGAGGGATCCTCAACGGACAGATTGATCAGGCGAGCCGCCGGCCCAGGCTCGGCCGGCGGAGGAGGGCCTTGTGGGCGCGGTGATCAGCGGCTCGTGGGACGTTTGCTCATACTGGGGTGAACGCGCCGTCACGGAGGATGGGGACAGCGTGGCTGGTGCGAGCTGCGCGGCGATGTGGACGTCGTCAGCGTGACCGATCTCGATCAGTTCGCGACCGCTGGCGCAGTCGGCGAGCGCGTTCGAGATGTCGGCGAGGGCCGAGTAGGCCGCTGCGGCAGCACGCGCTTCGGGTGAGAGCCCGGGCCAACCCGCTGCGTGTAGGTACGCGATGAAGGCGCCGGCTCCCCACAGGTCTTCCACGGCTGGTCGCAGGGACCCATCGGGCCACCGCTCGCCGGCGGCGACGATAGCCACCCGTAGGCCCGGTTGCGCCGGCAAACGCGTGAACAGCCATATCGACAACGGCGACCCCAGGTGGGCGTGAATCATCCAAAAGCCTGATGACTGGCTACTATGAGGGGTTATTCAGGACGCGCGTACGGTTTCGTATCGCTGCAGGTCAGGGTGGCGTTCCTCAAGATCATATTGCCTCCTGAATAACCCTCTATGAAGCCCTCATCATGTGGCTCCGGGAGTCCCGGATCGAAAGGACACTGACCGTGACAACACGAATCATAAGCACCACGGATCAAGCGGTTCGCCAGCTTACAACGATCGTTTGGCTTCGTCCTTCTCAGCGAACGGCACATCGAGCCAGGCGCGGGCCCGCTGACCCGCGTGGCGGGCCCGCCCCGGTGTCGTCGGCCGGGAGTGCGCTGCCTCGGTCATGATCGCGGGCTTGAGGTGAGGTCGCGGATCGTGTCGGCGAGCAGTTCGGTGAGGTCGTGGCTGACGTGGGTGGGGTCCAGGTGGCCGTGGCGGTCGCGGCCGGGGCTGTAGCCGAAGGTGGGGATCTCGTCGTCGACGGCGATGGCCAGATGGCGGATCGTGCCGGTGAGCAGCGCGCCGGCGCCGGCGTGGATGGCCTCGGTCCAGGCCTGCGCTTCGGTGGCGGCGGTACCGGTGCGCACCGGGAACAGGCCGGCGGAGTCTTCGGAGATCAGCCAGCGGTGCACGCGACGTGGCGTCACGACGGTCGGGGTCATGTTGGTTGAGGTTGTCATGGCGGGCAGGGTGCCGCGTGCCGGCGCCGGCTGGGAAGGGGGCCGGCGCGCTGGTGTGGACAACTCGATGTTGTCCACACCAGCCACGCCGCCGGTCACTGTCGGATCAGTTGGTGGGCTTGCAGCCAGGCGTCCCCGATCGCCCGCCAGGCGGTGAGGTCGCAGACCTGCCAGGTGAGCTGATCGATCCGGGCCTCGAGGTGCGCCGGTTGGCGCCGGTCGGGGTCGGCGGGCACGAATCGGTGGGTGACCCGGACCTGGTCGGTGACCTGCAGGCTGACCGCTGCCGGGTAGGTGCCCGGGCGCGGGGCGAGCCAGGTCTGAGACACCCGCTCGCGCAGGCGCAGCGCCGCCCCCAGCCCGGCGTCCCAGCGCTGCCGCACCAGAGCGGCCGTCTTCGGGTCGCGCAGGTGGACCACGGCGTCGCCGATCCGGACGCTGACCTGCCGCTCCGGGTGGCCCATCCCGTGAGCGACGATCCCGGTCTCGACCGGCCCGGCGACCCTCAGCACCACGGCCAGGACGGTGGAGGTCAGCAGCGGCCGGGCCTGGTCGGCGGTCTCGAACGTGCCTGCCGCGGCCGCCTGGTCGGTGGTGGTCACGCTGCCCACCGCCGCTCGCACCGTGCCACCGCGTCGCGGGTGCTGGCCAGCTGGCGGCGCTCGTTGGGGGTCAGCCCGCCGCGCACCCCGTGGGCCTCCCGGCTGGCCATGGCATCGGCGAGGCACACGGCGCGGACCGGACAGCGGGTGCACACCTTGCGTGCGGCGTGCGGGTGCTGCCCTGCTTCGGGGAAAAAGACTGCTGCGTCAGTTTGGGCGCATATCGCCTGCTGACGCCACTGCCGGTCGGCGGTGCTGGTCGTGGTGTTCATCGCTGGTGGCCTCCTTGCTCGGGCACGGTGTGCGTTTGCTGGCCCCGCTTGGCGGGGGCGGCGGGCTGCTGCCTGCCGCTTGCGGCGCCCCGGCATCGGTCGCAGTGGCTCCGCGCCCAGGGGTTCCGGTGGGGTTCACTTGGATGGGCAGCGCAGCGGCCGAAGGCGCCCATGCGGGTGGACCCCACCGGGTTCGCTGGGGGTGGAGGGGCGACCGGTGCTACGCCGGGGCCAGCAGGACCAGCCCCGCCGCAGGCGGGACCACCTTCAGTTGCCCGGCCGGCCCGGCCGTGAGGGCAAACCCAGACCCGGGCGCAAGGCGACACGCCGGACGCTGCTGGCCCCACGGCAGCTCACGTACTGCCACCGTTGTCGGCATGGGTAGTGCTGGGGTGTGGCCGGGCTGGGTGTCTCCGTCGGTGGACGGGGTGCACGACCTGTTGCTGCTGGCGTCGCTGCGGTTCGACCTGCTGCGCGACCGGGAATCGGCCGGGGTGATCGAGGCGGTGTCCTGGATCGTGGGCACCAGCCCCGGTCCTGGCACCGGCCGTCACGAGGGCCCGGACCGGCGGGAGACCGCGTTGTGCGAGCTGTGTGCGGCGGAGTGCCTGATCGTCGAGGGCCCTGGTGAGGCTTCGCCGCCGTTACACGAGGTGTGCGCGCAGCTGGGCGTTCGATACGTGCCGCCATTGACCGGTGATCCCGGCTACGGCCTCGGGGTGTGGAAGACCTTGCGGTGGGCGCTGGGGTTGACTCCGGTCGCGCCGATGCGGCTGCCGCTGCGCGGCTCGGACGGTCGGGTACTGGGTGAGACGGAGATTTACGCCGGGCTGACTGGGAAGGGCATGGCCTCCGTTGAGGCTCGGGCGAGCGCCCGGGAGATGGCCGCGGACTCTGCGCGGCTGGCGAAGCTGGTACGGCTTCGAGCCTCCCTCGCCCCGGCCGGCTGAGCCGAGGCTCTCGCACCCGGCCGGCTGGGCCCGGTCACACACGTTCGTGGGCGGCGGCGCTCCCGTCGGTCTGCGCCTGGTCCTCGGTGTGGGTTTTCTGGTCGCGGGTGTGCCAGTGGCTGACCCGGGAGGCCTGGGTCTCGGCGTCGTGGGCTTCCCGGGCGCCGTCGGCGGCCTGACGGGCGCGGACCTCGGCCATCGCCCGTTCGGCCTGGTGCACGGCGTCCTTGGCTTCGGCGGCTGTGGGTACGTGCACGGTGTCCTCGTCGACCGGGTTGTGCTCGCGCTCGACCAGCGCGCGCAGGTCGCGCAGTTCGTCGAGCTCGGCTGGGTGAACGTGCCGCTTGGCCCGCTCCACGTGCTCCGGGTCGGCCTGGTCGTGCGCCCCCTCGCGGACCGGGTTGCGTGCTCCCTCGGCGGTCTCCGGCCCAGTGACCGGCTGCCCGTCGTGGCCGGTGAGGTCGTCCTGAACGAGGTCGTGTTCGGTGATCTCCCGGTGAGGGTCGTCGGCCTGGTCGGCGGCGCGGCGCGCGGCCTGCCACTCGGCGGCGGTGACCTGTTCCTCGGCCGGCGTGCCGAGGGTGTCGCGGGCGCCCAGCTCCGCCTGTGCGCGGT
>JALYVZ010000382.1 GCA_030852965.1 Actinomycetota bacterium
CCGGGTAGCGCTCCCGCCCGATGCTCTGCCACCAGAAGCGCAGGGTGGCCACCGCGAACGCGGAAGTGTCGTGGTCGACCCCGACGGCGACCCAGCCGGTGTTGGCGGACACGTCGTAGATGCCGTACGGGATCGCCTTGCCCAACTGCGGGTCAGGGAAGTCGTGCACGTCGACCCGTTCCGGCTGGTACTCCCGTCCGGCTTTCTTGAAGTCCCCGACCAGCTCCTTCTTCCTGGTGTCCACCGAGACCACCGGCTGCCCCGCGCCGATGTGCTCATCGACCGCGGCGGCCAGGTAGCCGAACTGGGCATCGCGGTCCAGGTGCTGGCGCCCCTCGGTGACCTTGGCATTGCCCTGCAGGTTGAAACCCATGGTCCGCAGCATCCGGGCCGCCGTCCGCTCCGAGATGGTGTGCCCCCGCCCGGTCAGCGCCGCAGCCAGGTTGCGGGTCGACTTCGTCGTCCAGACCAGTACCGACATCGGGTCGCCGCGAGTCTCAGGGTCCACCAACGCCTACAGCTCGCCCACCAGCCCCGGGTCGGTCTCGGCCAGCCGCTTGAGCCTACCCCCGGCGTCGCGCACCCGGGCCTGCGGGGATGGGTTGCCTTCCATCTCTTTGACCCCGCGCCCGATCGTGTCCGGGTGCACCCGGTCGCCGCCACTATCGCCGTGACCCCCCCGGCCCAGCTCGGTGGCCTCCACCCCGGCCCAGCTCGGTCGCCTCCACCCCCAGCAGCAACCGACGGTGCCGCTCATCCAGATGCGCCCGCAACGCCGCATACCTACGCCCCGCAACGTGCATGTCCACGGCCATCGCACACCCGTAAAAGCCTCACTGGGTAATTCCCAGGTTATTCGCGCAGGTAGTAGCGCATGACCATGGGTCAGGGTGCTCTCGATGCTGGCGATGCTCGGCGAGCGGCGAAGCCGCGACCGAGCAGCCCCACCGCGAACATCGCCACGCCGGTGATGACAGCCTGCCAGGGCAGGGTGACCGCGAGCGCCGTGCAGCCCGATGCTCCCGCGACGTTGAGCCACCGCGGCCAAAGTCGGTGCGGCGCTTGCTGTGTGTATGCCGATGCGTTCGCGACACCGTAGTAGACGAGGACGCCGAAGGACGAGAACCCGATGGCGCCGCGCACGTCGGTGGTCAGGACCAGTACCGAGACGACTACGGCAACCGCCAGTTCGGAGTGGTCCGGGACCTGGTAGCGGTGATGTACCGAGGCGAGCCAACGCGGTAGGTCGCGGTTCCTGGCCATCGCCAGGCTGGTCCGCCCGATCCCCGCGACCAACGCGAGCAGGGAGCCGAGACTTGCGGCGGCCGCGCCGATCCGCACGATCGGGGTGGCCCAGTGTGCGCCGACCGCCTCCACCGCGGCGATCACGGGCGACGACGTCGTCGCCAGCCGGTCGGGGCCGCCGGCGAGCAGCAGCGCCACTGCGACGACGAGGTAGAGCAGTACGACGATTCCGAGTGCCCACAGAATCGCTCGCGGGATCACTTGAGCCGGGTTGCGGACCTCCTCGCCCAGGGTCGCGATGCGGGCGTAGCCCGCAAACGCAAAGAACAGCAGACCGGCCGACTGCAGCACGCCGTACGGGCCCGCTGACGTGACCGCGTCCCATCCACCGAGCCGGTGGGTGCTCACCGAGCCGTTCGCGAGAACCACGCTGACAGCGAGCAGGAGCACGGCCAGTGAGATGGCCACAAGAACCCGTGCCAGCGCCGCGGTTCGGGTGATGCCGTGGTAGTTCACGGTGGTCAGCACTAGGACACCGGCAAGGGCGACAAGCCGCTGTAGCCAGACCGGGCCGGGCACCGCGTATGCCGCGAACGTCAGGGCCATCGCCGCGCAGGACGCCGTCTTGCCCACGACGAAGCCCCAACCGGCAAGGAACCCCCACCACGGGCCGAGCCGCTCGCGGCCATAGAGGTACGTCCCGCCGGACGTCGGGTACTGCGCGGCAAGCTGTGCCGATGCCGTGGCGTTGCAGTAGGCCACAGCGGCGGCTATGGCCAGACCGACGAGCAGGCCGGTTCCGGCCGCCCGCGCGGCGGGAGCGAAGGCGGCGAACACTCCGGCACCGATCATCGAGCCGAGGCCGATGACCACGGCGTCCCGGGTGCCCAGGTGCCGAGCGAGTTCCGGAGGTGTGCCGCCGCGATCAACCATCGGCGGTCAGGGCGGCTGCCACCTTGCGCGCGGCTGCCTCCAGCTCCTCGTTCGGCACGTTGGTCATCGAGTCCTCCCAGATCGGCAGGTAGGCGCCCGAGGCCTCCAACATGCCGAGCGGGCGCGGCATGAACCACACGTGGAAGTGCGCGCCACCGTCACCCCACCGGTACAGGTGCACCCGCGCGACGTTGCCGAGGCCGAGGACCGCCCGCTCGACCCGCGCGGCAATCCGTCCGACGTCGCCGGCGGCCGCCTCGGACAGGTCGCTGAAGGAGTCGGCGTGCTCCTTGCTGGCCAGCCAGACCGTACCGGGCAGGCTGCACTGCGAGGCGGCGGGTGCAGCGTCCAGAGCTCGTCCTGCCATACCGTGGAGCGGACGGCTCCTCCACAGATCCGGCACGGTTCGCCGCCCTCCTCGCCCTTGCGCGGCGGCTCGGGAACTACCGGGGCGGCGGGCTCACGGACGGTGAGTGGTTCGAGGTACGGCAGGCTCATGGTGCTACTCCCTCTCACTTCGGGCCGACCCGGTCGCCGGCGTCACCCTCCACGATGGCGGCTCGGGCAGCCTCGGCATGATCGCTTTTGCGCAAAAGCGATCAGGTCGAAAATGGTGTCGGCGCTGCATGCTGGCATCTAGTTCCCTGAACGGCACGAGGAGGCAGGCATGAACGCCGACCACGCGGCCCTCTGCGCGTCGCAGAAGTGGGCCGAGCACATCCGCGACGTGGTGATTCCGGAGGCCGTCGGGTCGCTTGACCTGGGCGACGAAGTCCTCGAGATCGGCCCTGGCTACGGTGCGACGACCGCTCAGCTGCGCCGCATAGTGACGAGGTTGAGCGCCGTCGAGCTGGACGAGGCACTGGCCGTCGAGCTCGCGGAGCGCTTCCCAGACGTCGCGGTCGTGCGGGCCAGCGCCGCCCGGCTGCCGATGGACTCCACCGCATTCGACGCCGTGGTCTGCTTCACGATGCTGCACCACGTCGCCTCGGCCCGGCTCCAAGACGAGGTATTCGCAGAGGCGCGCCGGGTACTCCACCCAGGCGGCCTGTTCGTCGGGTCCGACAGCCTCGCCAACGACGGGCTGCGGGACTTCCACCACGACGACATCTACGTACCCGTCGACCCCGAGATACTGCCCCAGCGGCTGCGCGCCGCCGGGTTCGCCGGCGTCAAGGTCGGCGTCAACGACAACCAGGAACGATTCACGTTCCTGGCCCGGGCGGCCCTCTGATCGGGCCAACCGGCCACCCACGCTCGCTGTGTTGTGCCCAGATGACCCGTCAGGCGCCATCAGCATGCATCGGCTCAGCCCAGCCCGGACGGGTGACCGTCCGACGTCCTGCAGCTCCTGCACCCCCAGCGTGTTCGATACTCAGATAGGTGAACATGGTGATCGCCAGACCGTTGGCGTAGACGAGAACGGCGGTGGTGGGGTTCACCCGACCGTTGGCGTAGACGAGAACGGCGGTGGTGGGGTTCACCCGACCGTTGAGATCCCCTCTTCTGTGCGGGTGAGGTGTACCGGATCAGCCAGGGTGGCCACGTCCGCGGCAAACTCGTGCTCGTT
>JALYVZ010000383.1 GCA_030852965.1 Actinomycetota bacterium
GCGCAGGGCTTCCACGGGTCGAAGCCGGGCGGCGCGCAGCGCGGGGTAGCCACCGGCCACCAGCCCGATCGCGAGGCTCACCCCGAACGCGACCAGGATCGGCGGCGCCGAGAGGATCGGGGCGCCGAAGTCCGGTGCCACCTTCGGGAGCACGTTCGCCCCGACTGTGATCACGGTGACGGCGAACCCCACCCCAATCAGCCCGCCGAGCCCGGCCAGCAGCGTCGACTCCAGCAGGAACTGTTTCATGATCGCGCTGCGCGGGGCACCGATGGCCTTGCGGATGCCGATCTCCCTGGTCCGTTCGGTGACCGAGACCAGCATGATGTTGGCGACCCCGATCCCGCCGACGATCAGCGAGATCGCCGCCACCGCCACGATGAACATGGTCAGGTACTTCACGAACTGGTTGAACTGCTCCATCTGCTTGCGTAGCGCGGTGACCTTGAAGTCACGTTTCGAGTCGTCCCGGATCTTGTGCCGGTCGTCCAGAATCTTGTTGATCTGGTCCACCGCGGCCGGCACCTGGGCCACCGACTTCGCCTTCACCGCCATCGAGGTGATCTCGTTGCTGCCGCCGAAGATGAAGGTCCGCGCCGACTCCAGCGGCATCACCGCGACATCGTCGAAGCCGCCACCGGCGCCCCGCATGACGCCGATGACGGTGAACGTCGTGTTGGCTACGGTGATCTCCGACCCCACCGCGTCGGCCGCGTTGCCGCCGTAGATCGCATCCACCACATCCGGCCCGAGTACCGCAACCTTGCTCTTGGCCTGTTCGTCCGCGGCGGAGAACATGACGCCTCGGGACAGCTCCCGGTTGCTCACACCCAGATAGCTGACCGTGGACCCTTGGACCTGGCCCCGGTACTGGCTGCCAGGGCCGTGCTGGATCAGCGCGGTGCCGGAGAGCAGCGGGGTGACCTCAGCGACGGCAGGTGCCTTGCGGACGGCCTCGACATCGACGTCGCGCAGCTCCTTGGGCGTGCCGCCGCCCGGCACCGTGGCCAGCACCTTCGCCACGATGATCGCCTTGGCCAGCTCGCCGAACGTCTTGTTGAACCCGGCCTTCATCCCGTCGCCGAACCCGACCAGCACGATCACCGCCGTGACGCCGATGACGATCCCGAGCATGGTCAGCAGGGACCGCAGCTTGTGGGCGCGCAGGCTGCGCAGCGCTATCCGCAGCGCTTCGCTGTAGTTCATCGCCCGTCCCCTCTGAGTCGCCTTGCCTCCAGCATCCATGATCACGGCCGCTGTGGCACGTCCATTTCGGTATCGCCCGGGTCGGTTCGGTCACCGAGACCAGCATCGGGTGATGTCGGCCGAGGCCGCTCGGCCGTCGGAGACGGAACGTACGTCACCCCCGAGCGAACTGATCAGCTCGGCAGCCGGACGACGCTGACGAAGAAGTGGTCGATCTGGCGGATCGCGGCGATGAACCCGTCCAGCTCGACCGGCTTCGTGACGTAGGCGTTGGCGTGCGCCCGATAGCTGCCCAGCACGTCCGCTTCGGCGGCCGAGGTGGTGAGCACCACCACCGGGATGTGCGCGATCCGCTCGTCGGACTTGATCTCGGCGAGGATCTCCCGGCCGCCGCGGCCGGGAAGGTTCAGGTCCAGCAGCACCAGGTCCGGGGTCGGGGAGTCGGTGTAGGGCTCCTCGCCCCGCAGGTAGGCCAGCGCCGCGCCGCCGTCACCGACCACGTCCAGCCGGTTGTGCAGGTACTCCTCGAACGCCTCCCGGGTGAGCACCACGTCGCCCTCGTCGTCGTCCACGAGCAGCACGTTGATGGGTCTGGGTGAGTCGATCACGCTTCAAGCCTCCTCTGGCCGAGCCCGACCCTATCCGGGGTCGGTCAGCTTGGAGAGCAGCAGGATCGCCACGTCGTCGGTGAGCGGGCCGCCGTTGAGCCCTTCGGCCCGCTCCACCAGCGTCGCCGGCAGCCGTGCCAGGTCCGGCCCGCCGGCACCGCCGATCTCGTCGGCGACCATCGTCAGCAACCCGGTGTTCCACAGCCGATCCCGGCGCTGCGGGCCGTCGAAGCCCTCGATCAGCCCGTCGGTGTAGAGCAGCATGGCCCAGCTCGGTGGCAGCGTCATCGGGGTCAGCGGCCACCGCGCGTCGGGGACCACTCCGAGCGGCGGGCCCACCACATGTGGCAGCTCGAAGGGCGGATCGGTGCCCAGCAGGATCGGCGGCGGATGGCCGGCGACCCGGGTGCGGGCCTGCCCGTCCACGAACGCGATTGTGCACAGGGTGGTGAACAGCGCCGGCGCGTGCCGCTCGCTGATCAGCACCTGTTGCAGTGCTTCGAGCACCTTGGGTTCGCCGACCCCGCTGAGCACCAGCGCCCGCCAGGACACCCGCAGCTGCGCACCGAGCGCCGCCTCGTCCACGCCGTGCCCGGCGACATCGCCGATGACGGCGTGCACCGAACCGTCCGGGCAGGCGACCACGTCGTAGAAGTCACCGCCCAGCAGCGAACGCCGCCGCCCGGACCGGTAGAACGGCCGGGCGCTGATCTCGCTGCCGTTCAGCAGCGGCCGAGGCAACAGACCGCGTTCCAGCCGGATCGCCTCGGCCTGGTCCCGCCGCGCCTCGACCAGCCGCGCCGCGGTGCGTTCGCCCCGCTTGCGCTCCATCGCGTAGCGCACCGTGCGGCTCAACAACTCGCCGTCCACCTTGCCCTTGACCAGGTAGTCCTGCGCTCCGGCGGCCATCGCCTCGGCGCCGAGGTGCTCGTCGTCCAGCCCGGTGAGCACGCAGATCGCACTGTGCGGATCATGTTCACGCAGCTGACGCAGCGCGTCCAGGCGGCCGGTGCCGGTGCCGGTGCCGGTGCCGGGCAGTTGCAGGTCCAGCAGCACGCAGTCGACCGCCGCCAACTGGCCCGATGCCACCGCCTCGGCGACCGAGGTGGCGTGGATCAGCTCGATCCGGGAGCCGAAGTCGGCCAACAGCTCGCGCACGAGCAACGCATCGCCGGCATCGTCCTCGACCAGCAGCAGCCGCCGTGGGGCATCCGTGAGCTCAGGCGTCACCCGCACTCGCACAGCCTCCCACCACGCCTCCAGTTGTTGCGGCCGGCCGGCTTCGAGGGAGTGTAGGTGTTGCTGTGTACAGTCCGCTGTCGGATTGACCGCGTCGTAGGTGAGGTAGGGTCATCACGGTGTCAGGGGCGCGGCGGACCGTGGTGGTGTTCCTGGCCGCGAGCGGGTTAGCGTTGACGGTCGGAGTGCCCTCGGCCGCCGCCACCGAGTCCGACGCCATCAGTTGCACCGCGGCCGGCCATCATGCCGACGCCAAGGTGAGCCACCAACAGGCGGACACCGACGTCCTCATCGACAGCATCGCGGTGAACATCGACAAGCGGGCCGGCCAGCGGAACAAGGTCCGGCTGGTGGTGAAGGACGAGGGCAGGGTCGTCTTCAACTACACCTCAGGCAACAACGTCACCGCCGGTCCGTTCCTGTTCGACTACAGCGACAACCCCATCAAGGTCCACCCCGCCCAGGTCTCGGACGAGATCCAGACCGTGGTGACCTTCGAGTTCGACATCCCGGACAGTCCCGACAACAGCTGCACCACCACCATCCGCTTCTGAGCGCGGTGCCGAGCGTTGGGCGCCGAGCCGAGCGGTCATGCGCGGAGCGTTGGGCGTTGGGCAGCGCGGTCAGCGCTGGGCGCCGAGCCGAGCGGTCAGCGCCGAGCGTCGGGCGCGGAGCGTTGGGC
>JALYVZ010000384.1 GCA_030852965.1 Actinomycetota bacterium
GAACCGCCGCCAAGTCAGCCGGCGGGCAGGCCACGGACCAGGCGCAACGGCTCGGTGTGGCGGTACCAGGTCCACCGGGTGACCGGCCGCGGGTGCGCAACCCCGTCGATGAGCACGCCCGCGGACTGGCAGCCGACCTGCACCGCCCGACCCACCGCCGAGGCCGAGCGCAGGCCCAACATGCCGACCCGCGCGGCGCGCACCGCCACACCCTCCGGGGCGGCCGGCGTCACCGACAGCCGACTGGCCTGGCCCCGCAGTACCAGCTGGTCATCGCAGTAGACCACGCCCCGCATCGGGCGCAGCTCACCGCGACCGAGCAACACCCCGCCGACGTCGTCACGCACCAGCGGCACCGGGTCCGGCTCCCCAGAAAGCGCGACCGAGGCGGCGGCATCCGGTGCCGTGGGCAGCCCCCAGACCGAGGCCACCGCCGAGGCGGGCGAGGCCGGCAGGTAGGCCACCGCGACCTGGGCCAGCCGTTCGGTGCGCAGCAGCCGCAGCACGACGGCGGCCAGGTCGGCGTCGGTTCCGGCGACCACCAGCCTGGTCAACTCAGGGACCGACAACAGCGCCGCCAGCTCCGAACGGCCGGGCCGGGCCGGCACGGCGTGCCGCGCGGCGTCGGCCAACACCGGCGGCGGCTCACCAGGCCACGACGGGCAGGTAAGTACCAGGGTCGTCATCTCCGGCGCAGCGTGCCACAGCGGGTAGGCTGGCGGCCGTGACGGGTGCGCCGGACGGCTCTGGGCTACCCGACGCGGTGACCAGCGCGGACGGGTCGCCGCGTCGGTTGAGCAGCGCTGACTGGTCGCGCGTCATGGCACTCACCGACGAGGAGTGCCTGGCCGCCTGGCATGCCCTGGGGCTCGGTCGCCCGCCCGCCGACCTGGAGCTGAGCGTCCCGGACACGGTGGTCGAGGCCGCTGTGGAGTACGCCATCGCGCTCGACCAGCTCCAGCACCGCGGGCTGGTCCTGGACGCTGGCCTGGGGCCGGATCTGACGGCGGCGCTGCGGGCGCTCGGGCGCGGCTCGATCCAGCTGGAGCTGCGGCTGTCCGACGGGTTGATCGTGCTGGGCGCCGTCGACGGCGACCGGGGCGGGTTGCTGGTGATCGACGATGCGCACGACCCGGGGCTGTACCTGCTGCCGATGCCCGGTCCGGCGGTGGCGCCCACGATGGTCGAGCTGGCCGGACCGTTGAACCCCGGCTGGGTGATGCCGATCACGATCCCGGCCGAGGTGCTCGACGAAGCCCGCGCTCACGTCGAGGACGGCAGCTGGTGGACGCTGGCCGGGCTACTCGTGGAGCGGGGCGTCGACCAGCTCGCCGCGCAGTCGTTGGCGCTGATGTGCACCGACATCAGCTCGGGCGGCCAGGTGGAGGTCCGATCGGTCGTCCCCGATGGAGCCGACGACGCGACGGACGAGACCGTGCACCCCTGGCAGTGGGCGCTCGGGTTCCACCGGGGCAGCGCGGGCGACTACCTCCAGGTCCGGCGGCCGAGAGAGGCCGGGAGAACCGACGTCACCATCGCCCCGATCACCGCCGAGGATCTGCTCGTGCGGCTGCACGAGCTGATCGCGAGCCTGCCCACCAGCTAGGCTGGGCCGCGCACACATTCCAGACACACATCCAGGCACATCCCAGACACACATCCCAGCCAGGCCAGGAGTGGTCCGACATGCCCGCCATCGTGTTGATCGGCGCCCAATGGGGCGACGAGGGCAAGGGCAAGGCCACCGACCTGCTCGGTGGCCAGGTGCAGTGGGTGGTCCGCTACCAGGGCGGCAACAACGCCGGACACACCGTGGTGCTGCCGAACGGGGACAAGTTCGCGCTGCACCTCATCCCGTCCGGCATCCTCACCCCCGGGGTCAAGAACGTGATCGGCAACGGGGTGGTCGTCGACCCCGGGGTGCTGATCGAGGAGCTCACCGGCCTGGAGCAGCGCGGGGTCGACACCAGCGGCCTGCTGCTCTCCGCCGACGCGCACATGATCATGCCGTACCACGTGGCCATCGACAAGGTCAGCGAGCGCTTCCTGGGCAAGGCCAAGATCGGCACCACCGGGCGCGGCATCGGGCCGGCCTACCAGGACAAGATCGCCAGGGTCGGGGTGCGGGCGGCCGACCTGTTGGACGCCAAGATCCTGCGGCAGAAGGTGGAGGCCGCCCTCGAGTTCAAGAACCAGCTGCTGGTCAAGGTGTACAACCGGCGCGCGATGGACGTCGACGACGTAATCGACACAGTCATCGAGTCAGCTCGGAAGTTCGAGCACCGCATCGCCGACACCCGGCTGCTGCTCGACCAGGCCCTGAACGCCGGGGAGACCGTGCTGCTGGAGGGTTCGCAGGGCACCCTGCTGGATGTCGACCACGGCACGTACCCGTTCGTGACGAGCTCCAACCCGACGGCCGGTGGGGCGGCGGTGGGCTCCGGGATCGGTCCGATGCGGATCACCCGGGTGATCGGCATTCTCAAGGCGTACACCACCAGGGTCGGTTCCGGCCCGTTCCCCACCGAGCTGCACGACGCCATGGGCGAGCACCTGAGCAAGGTCGGCGGGGAGGTCGGGGTGACCACCGGCCGGGCCCGCCGCTGCGGCTGGTTCGACGCGGTGATCGGCCGCTACGCCACCCGGGTGAACGGGCTCACCGACTACTTCCTCACCAAGCTCGACGTGCTCTCCGGGCTGGAGACGGTGCCGGTGTGCGTGGCCTACGAGGTCGACGGGCGCCGGTGCGACGAGATGCCGATGACCCAGACCGACGTGCACCACGCCGTCCCGGTGTACGAGGAACTGCCTGGCTGGTGGGAGGACATCGCCGAGTGCCGGCACTTCGACGAGCTGCCAGCGAACGCCCGCGACTACGTCCTGCGGCTGGAGGAGATGGTCGGCGCGCGGGTGTCGGCGATCGGCGTCGGGCCTGGCCGTGATCAGACCATCGAACGGTGACTTCATCCCGGTGGCGTAATCTCGCTGGTCACGGCTCCATCGGGAGAACTCAGGGGCGCACTGCAGGGAGTTTGGACATGTTGCGTGGCTTGTCGGCGGCAGCTGTGGTGGCCGCGCCGCTGCTGTTGCCCGGGGATGCACCAGTCTCCCCGGCTCGACGGCGTCGGGCGGGCCGCGACCGACACCGGGAACGCCAGCTACTCGGGCTCCAGCTCCGGAGCCACGCTCAAGCTGAGCTCGACGTCAGGCAGCGCCGCCACCGGCATCGTCGCGCGCGGCGCCTGCTCGGTGGTCGGCGTCCCGGACACCGCCACGCTGCTGATCAACGCCACGGTGCGCTCGATCGGCTCAGCCGCCCAGCTGCCCGAGCTGGCGTTGCCGACAGACCGGAACACCGGGATCTCGAACACCGTGACCCGGCCACCTCAGTCCTCCCGGGAGAGCATCGCCTCTTCCAGGTCGAGCTCGCGCAGCACCCGGCGCAGCACCTCGTCGTCGATCCGGCCGTCGTTGCGGAACGCGACGAAAGTGTCCCGCTCGGCGGTCACCATCTCCCGGCGGAGCCGCCGGTAGCTCGCGCCAGGGCCCTCGCCGGTCTCGGTGACGTCCCGGCCCAGTCGTTCCCAGGAGCTGTTGGTGCGCAGCTCCGCTATCCGCTTGAGTTTGGCCACCGTGTGCGGCGCGGCGGTGTCGGTCTCGGCGAGCTCGTCCAGCCGGGCCATCGCCGCCCGGCCGGCGGCGTGCTGGGCCTGCGCCTCGGCCAGCGC
>JALYVZ010000385.1 GCA_030852965.1 Actinomycetota bacterium
GCCGACTGTCGGCCCGGCATCGGGCGACGGCGCGGCGCGCTCGGCGGCGCCAGCGGCCGACAAGAAGCGGACAGGTGCGCCGGAGGCTTCCCACCCCGGTCACGCCACCCCACAGCACCCGCAACCGGGCACCAGCCATCCGCAACCGGACACCAGCGCCGGCCCGCTCGGTCCACTGACCACCGTGGTCCAGCAGGTTGCCGGCCGTCGCTGACAGGTAGTTCATGTTGCCCCTCTTGGAAGACGGATACGCCGCGCTCAGCGGAGCAACGGTCCTTGTTACCGGGTTAAGACAACCGTGAGGAGATGCTGCGCATGAAGACATGTGCCGCCGTTGCGGCCGGATCATTGGCCAGGATTCTCGCGTCGGTGGCTGCGGTCGGGCTGGTCGGCGCGGCCGGCTGCTCGTCGGCGGGCTCCAGCGCGAGCGCTCCCGCAGCGGCCCCGGCTCCCTCGGCCGGGCTGGGGCAGGCTTATCACTCGCCGGACGGCTACCGCATCAGCCCTCCGCCAACTGGGTTCTGCATCCGACGGATGGCCGGGGTGCGCTGTCGGTGAGGTTTGCCGCCCCGACCGCGGACAACGCTGCCCGGAACCGTTCGCTGACAACCTGAACGTCGTGATCACGCCAACCACGCGGTCCTTGGACAGTCTCGTCGCCGAGACCAAGCAGCAGTACCCGAGCGTCCTGACGAACACACGGTTGTCACCGACCAGTCGGGGGTCATCGGTGGCCAGCCGGCGCACCTGCTGGGCGGGACGTACGACGACCCACGCAGCGGCTCGCTGGAGAACATCCAGATGCTCATCCTGTCGGCAGTCAAGCAGTACACCGTTACCTTCACCGCTCCGGCGGCAGGTTTTCTCAGCCTCCACGCGGCGATGTTGGCGTCGTTGCCTCGTTTGCGGTGGGCTGATCACCGGCCCGCCAGGCGTCAGGAGTAGCGACTACTCCTGACCAGGCAGCCGGAGGGCGGGTCCGGGGCGAAGGCGACCGGCAGGTGTTTGATGCCGTTGATGAACATCGACCGGAGTCGTTGCGGCTCGGCGGTGGCGTGGATGTCGGGAACGCGGGTGAGCAGCTCACGGAACATCACCGCGATCTCGCGGCGGGCCAGGTGCGCGCCCAGGCAGAAGTGCGGGCCGGGTGCACCGAACCCGATGTGCGGGTTGGGCGAGCGCCGCACGTCGAACACGTCCGGGTCGTGGAAGTGCGCGGGGTCGCGGTTGGCTGCCCAGTAGAACATCGCCACCTTGTCCCCGGTGTTCATCGGCTGCCCGCCCACGATGGTGTCCGTGGCCAGGGTGCGCCGCATGAAGATCACCGGCGAGGACAGGCGGACGATCTCCTCGACCGCGGTGGGGGTGACGGAGTTGAGGTCGGCCAGCCAGGCGGCGCGCTGGTCGGGGTGCTCGGTGAGCAGCTGGATGCCCCAACTGATCGCGTTGCGGGTGGTCTCGTTGCCGGCCACCACGAGCAGGTTGAAGAACCCGGCCAGTTCCTCGGGGGTGAGCACCCCGCCGTCGACCCGCGCGTTCACCAGCATCGAGGTGACGTCGTCGGCGGGGTGCGCGCGGCGGTGGGCGGCCAGCTCACGCATCAGCTCGGTCAGCTCGCGCCCGGCGCGAACGACGGCGGCAATGGCGTCGTGCTGGTCCGGCACGTACTCCGGATCGCTCGGTCCCAACAGCACGTTGGTCCGTTCGAACACGAAGTCGTACTGGCTGTCTGGCACGCCCATCATGTCACAGATGATCTTGAGAGGTAGTCGCGCGGAGATCGCGGTCACCGCGTCGCACTCCCCGGCGTCGACCACGTCATCGACGATCGTGCGTGCCATGCGCTCGACGTTGCCAACCAGGACCTGGACCCGGCGCGGGGTGAACCCCTGGGAGACGATCCGGCGTAGCCGGGCGTGGCGGGGGTCGTCCATGGTGATGATGGACGGGCCGAACGCGTCATGCAGCTCCGGTGACCGGTCCACGATGCCGATGCCCTGCCCAGAGGTGAACACTGCCGGATTGCGGCTGGCCGCGACAATGTCATCGAGCCTGGTCAGCGGGTAGTAGCCCGGTCCGACTGGCAGACCGTGGAGTTGGGGCTCGGCCAGGAACGGTACCGGTTCCTGCCTCCGCAAGGCCGCGAAAGCGGCGGCTCGCTCGGCGATGGGGCCGGCCCAGAAGCCGGTGATGTCGGACAGGTTCGGTGGTCCGCTCCAGATCGAACCCTCGGCCGTGCCGGTCGACGCCATCGTCCTATCTCCGTCTCAAAGGTGAGCCAGGCCGGGCGAACCGAACATGAGAAGGGTGGGTACAGCCGCGCGGCGACCCGTGTCCCCGACCCAGGTTGGCGTCGGCTCAAGTGCGGCACTGTCCGGGCCCGCCGGCAGGCTACCGGGTGCGCGGTGCTGCTCGGCGGCTGTCACGAGACACACTCTAAGCCGGAGCCCCTGGCGGACCCACAAAATCAGGGTCCGGCGACTGGATCCACGGTTTGAGCGCGTCGAGCACGACGACATCGCCGCGCCGACCGAATCGGCAAGAACCGCCTCGTACGCGAGGTCGATCTCAGGCCGATGGCTTGGGGTTCAGTCCGCTGGGTGAGACGTCATCGAGTTGACGATCCACGCCGGGTCGTCGTAACACCACGGGTCCGCTCGGTTGGACAAAGTGTGTGTGAGCTGGCACTGTCCAACCACAAGCTGCTCTGGCCCTCGGCGGTCCCCAGACAGACGCGCCTGAGGTGAGTCGCCATCGGCATCGACAATCTGGCTGATCACTACCGGCACTTCTGCTGACCCCGCGCACCAGCCCAGCGGGCCACGATCGGCGTTTGCCCATTGCCGAGATGACGGCGGGTCACCCGGGCGCCCCGCACCTCGTACTGACCGCCGTGTGCGGTTACTGGTCACGGAGCAGGCAGCAATTCGATCACGATCGCCATCTGATGTGGAGAGCGTTATGGCAGAGCAGCTCCGCCGGCCGATGTCGAACCAGGCCGAGCCGGGCCGAGCCGGGTCGGGGCGGGTCGGCGCGGTCGGTGGTCGGTTCGCCGAACTGGTGACGCGGGGTCGGCTGGAGGTGGGTCTGCCGGGGCGGGGTGCGACGGCGGCGCGGTGGCGTCTGCTGGCCGAGTTGGCGGGCGATGATCTCGACGTGGCCCGTCTGGCCGAGGCGCATCTGGACGCACTGGCGATCCTGGATGAGTTGGAGATGCCCGCGCTGGTCGGAGAGGGCTCACGGTGGGCGGTGTGGGCGGCCGAGCCACCCAATGCCCGGGTGGCGGCCGAGCGGGACCCGGACGGCCGGTGGGAGCTGACCGGGGTCAAGCGGTGGTGCTCGGGGGCGCACGCCTGCACAGACGCGCTGGTTACCGCCGACACCGCGGCAGGCGGCCGGCTGTTCGCGGTTGATCTTTCCCAGGACGGGGTCCACGCGGGCGATGGCGGCTGGCTTGGGCTGGGGATGGCCGGCTGCGGCACCGAAAGCGTCGAGTTCGTGGCGGTTCCCGCGGTGGCGGTGGGTGTGCCGAGGGCGTATCTGGACCGGGTCGGGTTCTGGTTGGGCGCGATCGGGGTGGCCGCGTGCTGGTACGGCGGGGCGGTCGAGGTCGGCCGTCCGTTGTGGCAGGCGGGCCGCGGCGGCGGTCTGGATCCGCACGCGCGGGCCCACCTCGGCGTGGTCGACACCGTGCTGAGCGCGGCGAGGCTGGTGT
>JALYVZ010000386.1 GCA_030852965.1 Actinomycetota bacterium
GGCCGGCACCGCGCACCGCGCCGGCACACCCGGCGCCGGACTCTCGGGGGGCTGCGCCGGCACATCGCTCGGCCGATCGCGTGCGGGGCTGGATCGACGAGGCCGTGCACGTTCTGCGCGAGCACGGCTACCAGGCGGACCAGCTCGACCCGGGCGCGATCGCCACGATCATCCACCACGAGTCCGGGGGCAATCCGTCGGCGGTGAACCATGCCGACGGCAACGCCGCCCGTGGCACGCCGTCGTCGGGTCTGATGCAGACGATTCCCCCGACGTTCCGGCACTACAGCCTGCCCGGCCACGACCAGATCCTCAACCCGGTCGACAACATCATCGCCGGGGTCCGGTACGCCATCGCCCGGTACGGCTCGGTCTCCCGGGTGCCAGGGGTGCTCAGTATGGGGACCGGACACGGATACCGCGGATACTGATGCGCAACTGCGGACTTGCGAACCTGGACGGCACCACGCGGGACTCGCGGCCTAGGCTGGTTCGGTGAGCGGGACGGTCGAGCACCAGGCACGGTTGGCGGTCGCAGGACGCGCGGCAGTCGAGCCGTTCCACGTGATGGACGTCTGGGCCGCCGCGGCTGATCGCCAACGCACCCACGGTGACCTGGTCAACCTCTCCGCCGGGCAGCCGTCCACCCCGGCCCCGGAACCGGTGCTCCGCGCCGCCACCGCCGCGCTGCGCGCTGACCCGCTCGGCTACACGGTCAGCGTCGGTATCCCCGAGCTGCGGGCGGCCATCGCCGCCCACTACGCCCAGCGCTACGACGTGTCCGTCGAGGGTGACGACGTGGTGCTCACCACCGGATCGTCGGGCGGGTTCCTGCTCAGCTTCCTGGCCGCGTTCGACGCCGGCGCCAGGGTGGCGATGGCGCGACCCGGCTACCCGTGTTACCGCAACATCCTGACCGCCCTGGGATGCCAGGTCGTCGAGCTGGACGCCGGGCCGGCCACCCGGTTCCAGCCGACCGTCGAGATGCTCGAGCGGGCCGGCCGGCTCGACGGCGTCATCCTGGCCAGTCCGGCCAACCCCACCGGCACCGTCATCGACGCGGACGAGCTGGTCGCAGTCGCGCGCTGGTGTGAGCGGTCAGGGGTACAGCTGGTCAGCGACGAGATCTACCACGGGATTGCCTACGCCGGAGCCCCTTCGACGAGCTGCGCGTGGGAAGCCTCCCGCGAAGCGATCATCGTGAACTCGTTCTCCAAGTACTTCTCGATGACCGGCTGGCGGCTGGGCTGGCTGCTGGTGCCACCCAGGCTGCGCCGGGCGGTGGACGTGCTCACCGGCAACTTCACCGTCTGCCCGCCGGCGTTGCCGCAGTACGCCGCGTTGGCCGCCTTCGACCCGGCCAGCATCGCCGAGGTGGACGGGCACGTGGCCAGGTACGCGGTCAACCGCGCGCTGCTGCTGGACGGGCTGCCTCGCCTCGGGATCGAGAAGCTGGCCCCCGCCGACGGCGCGTTCTACGTCTACGCCGACGTCCGCCATCTCACCGGTGACTCGATGGTGTTCTGCCGGGAGTTGCTGGCCGCGACGGGTGTGGCGGTGGCTCCGGGCATCGACTTCGACACCGCTGACGGTGGGAGCTTCATCCGCTTCTCGTTCGCCGGGGCCTCCGAGGGGGTCGCCGAGGCGCTGCGGCGGCTGGGTCGTTACCTGGGCCGTTGAGCCGCGGTTAGTCGTACCGATACCACGGTTAGTCGTCCACCGAGCCGACTCGGTCCAGCGCGGTGGTGATGTCGGCGTCGGTCAGCCCGCTGTGGGTCACGAACCGGACGTTGCCGCCCATGGGCACGACCCGCACCTCGGCGCGCTCGAACCGTCGCAGCGTGAGCCCCTGGTCAGCCGGGGTGAGCAGGACGATGTTGGTATCCGGAACGTTCACCCGCCAGCCCCGCTCGGCCAGCCCGGCGGCCAGGTTGGCGGCGCGGGTGTGATCTTCCGCGAGCCGTTCGATGTTGTCCAGCGCAATCAGGCCGGCGGCAGCCAGCACGCCACCCTGGCGTACCCCGCCGCCGAGCATCTTGCGCAGCCGCCGAGCCTCGGCGATGAACTCGCCCGACCCGGCCACCACCGAGCCGACCGGCGCGCCCAATCCCTTGCTCAGACAGACCTGCACGGTGTCCACCCCGACGGTCAGCGCGGCCGGCGGCAACCCCAGAGCCACGCTCGCGTGCCACAACCTGGCCCCGTCCAGATGGACCTTCAGTCGAGCCTGCCGGGCGACGGCGGCCAGCGAGGCGTGCTCGTCGGCGGCGGTGACCACGCCACCGGCGGACATGTGCGTGTTCTCCAGGCACAGCAACGTGGTGCGCAGGGTGTAGTACGGGCCGGGGGTACCGGCAGCCCGCCGCACGGAGGCCGGCGAGATCTTGCCAGGGGCGGCGTCGTGCGGGAGCGGGCGGGGCATGCCACCGGCCAGCCAGGCCGCCGTACCCAGCTCGGCGTCCAACACGTGCGAACCAGCCGGCGCCAGGAACGCATCGCCCCGCTGGAGGTGCGCCATCAATGCGATCAGATTGCCCATCGAGCCGCTGGGCACCCACAACGCGTCCTCGGTGCCGAGCAGCCCGGCGACCCGTTCCTGCAGCGCGCGCATCGTGGGATCGCCGTCCAGCACATCGTCGCCGACCTCGGCGGTGGCCATCGCGGCGCGCATCGCTCGGCTCGGCTGGGTGACGGTGTCCGAGCGCAGGTCGATCGGCTCGGTGCGCCGGACCGCGGTTCGGCGGCTCGACCGGGACCCGGTTCGTGTGGTGGTCCGCACGCTGAGATATTCAATCAGCACCGTCGGCACACATCGCGACGGGGTAACGAAAACATCACGACCCAACGGTAGAGGCAACCACCTTGCCGGTCAGCACCGTCAGCACGAGCGAGACGAAGGAGCGGTGACACTCGATCGTGGACCCACTCGTTGACTCTCCCCCGGATGACACAGCGGACGCTTCCGGGACCAGCTCGGGCGGCGCTTCGGGCGGCTCGGACGGCGCTTCGGGCGGCTGGGCCGGCGGTACGTTCGAGGAGTACTTCCGGCTGCGTCGGGACGGAGTACGCCGTAGCGCCTATCTGCTCTGCGGCGACTGGCACCGGGCCGACGACCTGGCGCAGACGGCGTTCGTCCGGCTGCACCGCAGGTGGCACGCCATCCGGGAGCCGGAGGCGGTGGACGCCTACCTGCGGCGAACGCTGGTCCGAGCAATGATCGACGAGACCCGTCGGCCGTGGCGGCGGGAGCGTTTCGTCGCCGACGCACCCGAACCCGAGGCGGCGGGGACGGCCGGGGCGGCTACCGACGGCGGGCACGCCGACGCGGTGGTGACCCGGCATGCGCTGGTGGACGCGCTGCGCCAGGTGCCGCCCCGGCAGCGGGCGGTGCTGGTACTGCGGTTCCTGGAGGACCTGGACGTGTCGAACACGGCGGTCGCGCTTGGCTGCCGGGAAGGCACCGTGAAGAGCCAGTGCTCGGCGGGGCTGGCGACGCTGCGGACGTTGCTGGGCGACGCGTTGGACGACCTGAGGCCGACGGGGTGAGTGGGATGGACGAGCAGCAGCTTGCCGAGCTCTTCGCGGCGGCGGCGGCCCAGGCCGAGGCCGAGGCGCCGCCGGCCGCGTTCGACCACGCCGACGTGCTGGCCGGCTCCCGCCGGATCGCGCGGCGCCAGCGGGTCACCGTCTCGG
>JALYVZ010000387.1 GCA_030852965.1 Actinomycetota bacterium
GTCGGCGGGAGCTCGTCGACGAGCGACGCGCGGATCAGCTCGTGGCGGAACGCGAAGCCCGACTCGTGCTCCTCGATCAGTCCCGCCGCGCGCGCTGAGCGCAGCCCACCCAGCAGTTGGGCGGCCGGGCAGGCGAGCACGCGAGCGAGGTCGGTCGCGGCGAAGGTCCGCCCGAGAATCGCCGCGACGCGCAGCATGTCGCGCACCTCGACGGCCACTGCCAGCAGACGTGACGCCAGCGCGCCGGTCATCCGGGACCGCCTCGTCGATGAGTCGCGCCAGCGACGTCGAGCGTGGGACCGGCCGGCCGTAGCGAGCACCAGAATCGGCACCTCGGCGAGCCGCCGCGCCAGCCGTCCAATGACGCCCAGCGACGGGGAGTCCGCCCAGTGCAGGTCCTCGAACGCCAGCACCAGCGGCCCCCGCCTCGCGGCTGCCACCGCCCGGGCGACGAACGCCTCGCCGGCCTCGACATACGGCTGGATGACCCCGGCCTCGCCGGCGGCGAACCGCTCGGCCGGGGCTTCGTCGGGGCCGAGCGCGGCTGTTTCGCCGGGGCCGAGCGCGGCCTCGATGAGCGAGAACGCCCGGCGCTGGTCGAGCTCGTCGCAGGCGGCGACCCGCACCTCCCAACCCCTCGCTCGCGGGTTCGCCAGCATCGCCCCGAGCAGGGCGCTCTTGCCGATGCCGGCCTCGCCCTCGACCAGCGCGAACGCGCCCCGGCCGGTCACCGGAGCAGCCATCAGGGCACGCATCCACGCCTGCTCCCGATGACGACCCACGAGCCGAGTGGCCAAGACGCAGTCCTTCCCTGACCGACCGGACCGATGCCCGCCCTAACCGGATGACGCAAATTGGTCACATCAGACGAATGAATGATACTTCCTGTCCTGCTACTGGATCTACGCCCGAGCGTCTTGGATGGCGAGGCCGACGGCGGACTCGCGGGTCATCACCGCCGGCACCGCCGGTCACGGCGGATGCGTGCCGGACCAGTCCCGGGACTGACGCTGTCACCAGTGGCGGTTGTCGTCACGCATGGGCCTCGTATCGTGACACCGGACCCCTAACGGGTTACCCGTCACCCGACGTAGTCTCTGGTCATTGCGTGGGTGAACGTTTACTGAGCAGGGAGAACAGATGGTGGTGGCGTCGTCACCGGCTCGTCGGAGGCGGCTCTCCCAATGGGTGATATGGGCCCTCCGGCGCGGGTGCTGACCCCGGTTCTGCTCGTCGAGCTCACCACGTCGGATTGTTCGCCGTGCTGCACCGGGCGTTGCTGGTGCGCCAGCTGATCCTGGACCTCGACCACTTCAAGTCGGTCAACGACGACCACGGTCATCTGGCCGGTGATCAGGTGCTCAGGGCAGTCGCTGGCGCGCTGCGCGGCGAGGTCCGAGAGCATGATCTGGTCGGGCGGTGTCCGAGGTCTCAGGGTCCGAGACAACGTTCGGGCGGGCGTCAGTACTGACGCCGTTGCTGACAGCGGTGACCGTTCGTCGTGGCCAGAGTCAGGTGATCCATACCCGGATCGTCGCCGCCGCTGCGCGGAATCGACCGTCCCCATCGGTCAGTGGTGGGTCAGTGGTGGGGTCTGGGACGACGGGCTGAAGCGGACATGCCGTTCGGCGCGACATGTCGCGCGGCGGTCTCACCGGGCGTGACACGAATGTGCGACCGGTCACCCGTCCGGTAGTTTCTCTCACGGATCAGTGACGGTCAGATAACAGACAGGACACGGACGCTCCGACGTCCGCCCGGCTCCCCACCGTAGTCCGCCCGGCTCCCCACCGGAGTCCAGCTGGCTGTCCATTCCGAAAGGATGGTTGTGTCGCGGCATCGCTCCCCGCAAAGCCGTGGTGCGCACCGGATACCCTCGTCGTCAGGATCGCTCCTGGCGGCGGGGGCCGGTGGTGGACACCGGTCGGTAGGTTCCACTTCGCGGCGCAACCTGCTCGCGGTCGGCGGCGTGGCTGCACTGGCCGGTCAAATGGCCTTCTCGCACCTGCTCGGCTCGTCCGCCACGTTGCTGCCCAGTCCCGCCGCCCTGGTCGGTATCGAGCCGACCGAGTCGACGATCACCGAGCTGGCCGCGGTCGACCCGCTGGTCTCGACGCACGACGGACTCGAGCCGGTGAGCCTTGGCGCGGACTCGTTGACGCTGCAGCAGGCCGACGCAGCCAGGTTGGCCAAGGCAGCCGGGCTTGCCGAAGCCGCCCTGGCCGCCCAGGAACAGGCCGACCGGCAGGCGGTGCAGGCGCAGGCGGTGGCCGCCGACTCGCCCCGCGTGCGCGGCACCAAGTGCGCCCCCAACACGGCCGGTCTGGCCGGGGTGAAGTCCTGGGTCTCCACCGCGGGTGTCGAGCTGCGGTGCATCTTCGGCGTCGGGACCGTCGGTGGCCTCGGCGGCCGCTCGAACGTCTCGGACCATCCACTCGGGCTGGCGGTGGACTTCATGACCGCCGGGGCCAGTGGTGACGAGCTAGCGGACTACGTGCTGAAGTACAAGGATGAGCTGAAGGTCAAGTATGTGATCTGGAAGCAGCGGATCAACTTCGGCGACGGCTGGCACGGGATGGAGAATCGCGGGTCGGCCACCGCGAACCACTTCGACCACGTGCACGTCTCGTTCCTCTCCTGAGCTGGCCATCCGGTTCGTTGACGGCCGCCGAGGCCCTCGGGGTGTCCTGAGCGCCTTCTGCCGGCCGGTGGTTGAGCGTCGGGGCCTAGGCTCCCTCCGGTGCGCAGCGACGCCGGTGGGCATGACATCACCAGCACCGCCAACCCTCGGATCAAGGCGGTACTGCGGCTGCGCCGGCGTCGTGACCGCGAGGACGCAGGCGTCACGCTGGTGGAGGGTTTCGAGGAGTTGAGCCTGGCGCTCGCCGCCGGTGTGGCACCGCGCACGGTTTACCATTGTCCAGAGCTGGCCGCTGAGCAGGAGTGGGACGCGGCGCGCCGGCAGCCGACGTTCGCCGATGCCGAGCTGGTTCGGGTTACCAAGGTGGTCTTCGAGCGGATCGCCTATCGGGAGTCGCCGGACGGGTGGCTCGCGGTGCTCCCGGCGGTGGGGGTCGACCTCGGCGAGCTGCGCGTCGGCACGGACCCGCTGATCCTGGTGTGCGTCGGGGTGGAGAAGCCGGGCAACCTGGGGGCGATGCTGCGGACCGCGGATGCCGCCGGGGTGACGTGCGTGATCGCCGCCGACCCAGGCACCGACTGGTCCAACCCCAACGTCGTGCGGGCCAGTAAGGGCGCGGTGTACAGCGTCCCGGTCGCGGCCGCCGACGGGCGGCGGGCGCTGGAGTGGTTGGTCGAGCGCGGCATCCCGATGCTGGCGACCACCCCCGACGCGGACACCGCGTACACCAGACTGGACCTGCGCGGACCGCTGGCGATCGCGGTGGGCGCCGAGGACGTCGGACTGTCGCCGGCCTGGCTGGACGCCGCGCACCGGCGGGCGATGATCCCGATGAGCGGACGGGTCGACTCGCTCAACGTCTCCGCCGCGGCGGCCATCCTGCTGTACGAAGCGATCCGGCAGCGGGGTGCTAGCTAGAGCTAACGGGGCTTCGCCCCAGCCCGACGAGGCGTGCCGTGGTCGGCTTGGTCGGGTGGGCTCCGGTCGGGGGGTAGACGGTGAACGGCGTGCCGGTCACCGTGTATGAACCGCATGTCGCGGTTGGTG
>JALYVZ010000019.1 GCA_030852965.1 Actinomycetota bacterium
CGTCGGTGTCGCGCTTGGCGGCAACGAGCGGGGCCAGCAACGCCGTCGGGGGCACGATCCAGCCCAGGCGCAGGCCGGGTGCCAGTGGGCGGCTGACCGATCCCAGCAACGCGACCCGGTGCGGGTTGAGGCCCTGCAGGCAGCCCATCGGCATCCGGTCCCAGCGGAACAGGGCGTCGTGGTCGTCCTCGATGATCAGGTTGTCCCGCTCCATCGCCCACCGCACCAGGGCGCTGCGCCGTGAGGGGGACAGCACGGCGCCGGTGGGGTGCTGGTGGGCCGGGGTGCACAGCACCGCGCGGGCACCGGTGGCGGCCAATGCGGCGACGTCGAGGCCCTCGCGGTCCACCGGGACGGGTACCAGTTGCAGCCTGGTGCCGGCGAGCACCTGATGCAGCCGGCTGCTGCCCGGGTCCTCCACCGCGAGCATCTGGTAGCCGTGGTCGGCGAGCTCACCGGCGAGCAGCACCAGACCTTGGGTGACCCCGGCCACGACCAGGACATTCTCCGGTGCCGCGACCGCGCCCCGCACCCGGGACAGGTAGGACCCGAGTTGGCTGCGCAGCTGGATGCTGCCGAGGGGGTCGCCGTAGCCGAGGTCGTCGTCAGCGATGTCGCGCATCGCGTCGCGGGTCGCGGCCACCCACTTGCGCCGCGGGAACAGCGACAGGTCCGGCAGCTCGGCCCGCAGGTCGAACTCGACCGTGGCGGCCGGTGCCGGGATCGGGGTCTGTCGCGCCACGGGTGCGACCCTCGGCAGCTGGAACGTCGCCGAGACCTGCGTGCCCGAGCCGGGGTTGCTGGTGAAGTAGCCCTCCGCCGCCAGCTGCGCGTAGGCATCGACGACCACACCGCGAGACACCCCGAGATCAGCGGCGAGCGCCCTGGTCGAGGGCAGCCGCGCACCCGCGGGCAACCGACCAGCCCGGATCGCGTCCCTGATCGCATCCGCCAGCTGTTCTCGCAGCGGCCAACCGGAGCCGGGTCGCAGCGTTACCAGTAGGTCGGGGCTGTCCCGCGACGGGCGTCCCGGCGGAGTTGTCATTCGGCGATTGGTCCTCTCCAGCATGTGCTCACTGGACCTTGGCGTAGGTCCATCGCACTGACTAACATAACTCTCGCACGAAGCAGTTCAACGTGTGATCAACACGTTGCCCCAGCCCCCGGCAATGCAGGTGTCCGACGGCACCGCGACAGCTGGGAGCAATGTGACGTGACAAGACCCTTCTCGCACCACAATGGATCGGGACGCCGGACGACAGCGGTGAACGATCCGCCCTTCATCGTCCTGTCCATAGCCAGTGGCTTCCAGCGTCGCCTCGACGTGACAGCTCTCGTACGGCACGGCCTGCGTGTCGTCGGTGCGAGGACGATTGAAGAGCTGCGCCGCGTTATGGACCGAGCCTGCCCTGACCTCGTCGTCGTGGACGCGGCCATCGTCGGCGACAGCTGGGCGGACGTGCTCGCGCGGGCTCGCGCCGTATCCACGCCGCTGGTCGCCGTGGACGTGCCCGATCCGGCCGCTCGCGTGGCGCTCCTGCTCGCCGGCGTGGACGACTGCCTACCCGCGCCATACACTTCGCAGGAACTGGCCGCTCGCGTTGTCGCCATCGGGCGACCGGTCAACCGTATCGAGCCGCTGGAGACTAGTCGCGTCATACGAGTCGGATCGCTGCAGCTCGACGTGCGAGCCCGCAGGGTCCGCCTACATGGCGCCGAGATCACACTGACCGCGATCGAGACCGACCTCCTCGGTTGCTTTCTCCGCCATCCCGACGAGGTGTTGTCCCGTGAATGGCTCCTGGCAGAGGTCTGGGGCTATACCAGCGGTACGACCGAGACGGTCACCGTGCATGTCAGGCGCCTCAGATCGAAGGTCGAGTCCGACCCGAGCCGACCCGAGCTGATCCAGACGATCTGGGGCATCGGCTATCGGCTGGGCGTTGATGATCACCAGCTGGCCGCGGTAGACGGGCCGCTGCCGGCACTACCGGGAGCCGCATAGCCGACCTCTCGGCTGTCGGAACCGGCTGACCTGTCCTTCTACCGCACCCCCGCCCCGGCGAGTCGTCCTCTACCAAGTTGCTGGAGATTGACCGATGTCTGAGCATCCCACGCAGTCGATTCGCGGTGTACGCCCCAGACCGCGCACAACCGCGCGCGTGCTCGTAGGCGAACCCCAGCCGCGCCCGGTGCTGCCGCCCAAGCCTGCCCATTCCGCCAGGGCTCGAACTACTCGGCTCCGGGCTGCCGCCCGCCGCGACCGAACGTTGAGCAGCGGCACTCCCCGTGACTAGCCGCGGGATTCGCTCCTCACCATCGCGCCAGGTCCGCCGTCTTGACAGATCACCACCACCGGCCGCCTCCTTGTCCACTGAAGCGCCCACTGAAGCGCCAAACGAGGTGCCGGCGAAGGTGCCCCAGCTGAAGGTGTCGGACATGTCGCGCTCACTGGACTTCTATCAGAGTTTGGGGTGTGAGGTGGCGGGCGTCGCTGACGGTTGGGTACAGCTGCGTCTTTGTCGCGCCCGCCTGGTCCTGTACCAGAGCGACGCCCCGGTTTCCCCCGCCGCGGCGTCGGTGGTCCTGCACGCCACGGACGGTCACCCTCTGGTACATCTGCTGACCCTGGCCGGGGTCCTCACCGCCGTTCCCGGTGTCACCGACCCGCCCGTGCACACCGCTCTTGTGACCGACCCTGACGGGCATGTTCTGCGGATCACCCAGGGCTAGGGGGACCGCAGAAACCAGCCGTCAGGTCTGCCGTTGGTCCGGCGAGCGGGCCGGTTTCCGGGGCGCCGAGGTGATCGGGCCCGGGTCGGCACCGCCTTCGGGGCTGCCGCCACCCGGAGCTGTGTCGCCCGCTGTTGATGTGTGGTGCGGGTTGCGGTGGGCGCGGGCGAGGCGGGCGCCGTAGATCACGGCGCTGATCAGGAACATCGCGGCCGTGATCAGCAACCAGCGCGCGAGGTAGGGCTGTTGGGTCTGTCCGGTGGCGTCGAGGTAGGTCTTCCCCCCTTGCCGGATGACGCCTGGGAAGAACAGCAGCAGCAACAGCCCGGCGCCCAGGATCGGCACCCGCACATGGTTCACCGGGGAGACCCGCGGTGCGGCGGCGCCTCGGGCCGGTCGCAGCGCGCGCAGCCCGCCGGTTAGGGAGCGATCGGCAAGGGCGTAGAGCGGGAACAGCACCAGGTCGTGGGCGATGACGGCGCCGAGGAACCACAGCGCAACGATCGGCCAGCTCGGCTCGGAGCCGACCTGCAGGGCGGCAGAGCCGGCGAGGGCGAAGCATCCCAGCAGCGCGAGCAGGTGCAGCGGGTTCGCTCCGTAGAAGCCGCGGACCCGGGCCATCAGGGTGGTCATGGCATGCTCCGGAAGTCGATTGTCGAGACCCATTTGGTGTTGTGCACCCCGGGCAGCGCCGGCACGATGATCCGCGCCGGATAGCCGTGATCGGGTGTGAGCTCGGCGCCGTTGACCCGCAACGCGAGCAGCGCATCAGGGTCGAGGATTTGGTTGGCCTGCAGGACGGCGTGGTTGAACGCGCCCGCCTTCTCCAGCGACGTCACCATCGCCGACCCGGGTGTCGGCATGCCGGCCAGCGCCGCGAGGTCGCCCAGCCGCACCCCGGTCCAGGTCTGGGTGGTCGACCAGCCCTCGACACAGGCGATCGGCAGGGTCGCGCTGTGTTGCGGCATCGCCGCGAGCGCGGCGAGGTCCAGGGTCATCGGGCGCGGCCCGCCGCTCAGCGCCAGGGCCCAACCGGGGCCGGTGTCGGCGGGGTTGATGGCCGCGGCGGTGGCGGTGCGGTTGATCTGGAAGTCGGTGGGTCCCTCGCCGTAGGAGCGGCCGCGGGGCAGCAGCAGCGACGCGGCCCGCGCGGGCCCGTCGATGGTCTGGCCGACGGTCACGGCGGCGACCAGCAGCGAGCCCCCACCAACCAGCGCCAGAGCCCCGCGACGGCTCAAGGTCGGTGGGTTCGGGTCGACCGCGACCAGACCGTCGACATCGGGCGGCTCGGGAACGGTCTGGGCGAGGGGGGTGCGCAGCTCAGTGCGTAGCGAGCGGGACCGCAGGCTGCTGAGCATGCGGGGCAGCTTGATCGCTACGTGCACGACGAACCCGGCGATGAACACCCATGCGCCGTAGTAGTGCGCGGCGTAGAAGCTGAACCCGAACAGGTAGTCGTACTGGATGTTCAAGACCCCGGTGGCCATCTCGAACAGGATCCCGCCCACCAGCAGCAGCAGCGACAGCCGCTCGAGAGCCTCGGCCAGCGATCGCGCCGGTGGCCAGGCGAACAGTTTCGGCACCACCGACCACAGCTTGGCCAGCACCACCGGGATGATCACCAGTCCGAGGATGACGTGCAGTCCCTCGGTCAGGCGGAACAGCCACGACGGGTGCGTGGGCCAGTCGAACGGTGGTAGCCGCAGCCAGCCGACGTTGCCTGGCATCCCCTGGGCGAACTGCGGGCTGTAGGCGGCGTAGTCGAGTAGCCCGGTGAGGATGACCACGGGCAGCGCCGCCAGCAGTACCGCCCCGAACACCGAGGTCAGCCACGGACCGCGCAGCGGGCTGCGCCATACTCGCGGCCGCCCGAGGCCGGGTGGGCGGTGGTCTTCCAGCCCGCGCCACAGCGCCGCCGGGAACCCGTAGCCGGGATCCTCGCCGTTACCGCTCGGATCGCGCAGCGGGTCCTGGTCGCTGGACCCTTCCGGCCGGTTCATCGTCGATGCCATCCCGTCACGCGCCCTGGCCGAGGTTGCGCATCAGCCCGCCGTCCATGACGTAGGTGGCGCCGGTGACGTAGTCGGCGTCGCTGCAGGCGAGAAACACCGCCAGCCGAGCGATCTCCGCCGGTTGGGCGGCGCGTTTCCAGGGGATGGACTGCACCTGCTCCTCGAGCAGCTTCGGATCATCGATGGAAGGCTGGTTGAACGGTGTGAGGACCATGCCCGGCGCGAGGTTGTTGACGTTGATCTGGTGCGGTGCGAGCTCGAGGGTCAGCGCGCGGGTGAGGTTGCGCACCGCACCCTTGGAGCAGTCGTAGTCCGCGCCGCCGGCGTTGGGGATGTCCTCGTGCACCGAGGTGACGTTGATGATCTTGCCGCGGCCGCCGGCCGCGATGCGCAGCTGGGCGAACCGTCGGCAGCAGAAAAAGGCGCCGTACAGGTTGGTACGGATCGCGGTGTCGAACACCTTGGTGGACAGCTCGGCGACCGGTGTGCCGGAGGCGTCGACCCCGGCGTTGTTCATCAGCACGTCCAGGGTGCCCACGGCGTCGGCGGCGGTGTCGAACATCGCCTCCACCTGCGCCTCGTCGCTGATGTCGGCCTGCACGACGAACGCCTGGCGGCCGAGCGACTCGATCTCCTTGCGGGTGTCCTCGGCGCCTGCTTTGTCGTGCAGGTAGTGCACGACGACGTCGGCGCCTTCCCGCGCGAACTCGATCGCGCTGGCCTGACCGATCCCGGAGTCGGATCCGGTGATCAAGGCCACCAGCCCGTCCAACCGTCCTGTCATGATTCGCTCCTTGTAGTTGACGTCGTGCCGTGGTCGTGTCTTGGGCTATCGGGTTCGGGGTGGGCGAGCCGCCAGGCGGCGTTGATCAGCCCGACGTGGGAGAACGTCTGCGGGAAGTTGCCCAGCAGCTCGCGGCTGTCGGGATCGGCCTCCTCCGAGAGCAGGCCCAGATCGTTGGCGTACCCGGTCGCAGGCGGGCTGGTTCGTCCGGGCAGGCCGCGACCCACAGCGCCCGGATGGTCAGGCTCAGGTCGCGCAGCCAGGCGAAGCGGTAGTCGAAGTTGTCCTCGCCGCCCAGCCGCTCCGGAAGTGACGTCGTCGCGGCCGCCACCACCGCGCCGGAGGGTTGGAAGGTCAGGCCCTGCAGGATCAGCGAGCTGCGTCGCACCTGGTCGGGGAAGGCGCCGTCGTAGCTGGTGTGCAGCGCCGACCACGAGTCCCAGCCGTCCAGCGTGTCCTGGAGCGTCGGCTCGCTGTCCCCGTCGGCAGGGGCGGTCGCACCGAACGACGAGGAGTAGGTCAGGCGCAGCTCGACGGTCTGCCCCGCCGCGACCGGGAACGTCGTCGAGGCGGTGCCGTCCGCGCACTGCCAGCTCACCGGACCGGTGCAGGACAGCTGCACCGGTCCACCGCGGAACTCCAGTCCACCCGCTCCGGCGCGCAGATGCGGCTGGGTGCAGCCGTACTCCAGCCGCGGTGCCAGCTCGGTGTGCATCCGTACCACACCCGAGCGGCCCACCACCGTGCGCAGCAGCGTGTGCGGGCTGCGTAGGCCGATCTCATGGCCGCGGGCGCCGGGCTCCAGCGCGAGGGTGTCGGTGACCGCCACCTCGCCGGTCGCCGTGCGGAAGATCGTGCACACCACCAGCGTGTCGCCGACGTAGTGGCGCTCGCTCCGGAAGTCCTCGCCCGGGTGCAGCGTCCAGTGCCCGGCGGCCGGATCGAGCAGCCTGCCGAACACCGACGGCGAGTCGAAACGCGGCACGCACCACCAGTCCACCGACCCCTGCCGGTCGACCAGCGCGGCGGAGTGGCAGTCGGAAAGAAACCCGTAGTCGGCGATCGCCGGGCGGCGACGGGTGCCTGGCGTGTCGGGGTCGGCGATCACGTGACCGCGCGTTCGAGGTCGGTGGCGGTCCTGCCGTCGCGAGGTTCGACGGCGGGCAGTATGTCGAGGCCGCCCAGCATGTGCGACCGCTGGCCACGAACCGACAACGAGCCCTGTATCCACAGTCGCTGACAGGTGGCCGCGAGGGCGTCAGTGCCGCGGGCATCCCAACTCCGCACGCCGGACAGGTCCACCAGCTGATGGCGTGCGCCCGCGTCGACCAACCCCGCGAACTGGCGTGCCAGTTCGCCGGCACCCCACGCATCGAGCGTGCCCGCCAGGATCAGGTCAGCGTGTTGCACATCTTGCCATGCGGATGTGATCACGAGTCGGTCCACTGGCGTACCCCCGGAGCAAGCATGAGGTGCACGCCGGGGTCCAGGGCGATTGCGATCCGGACGCTCGATTGCCGCGGATGACGGCTGGACCGGACGACAACATCATGTCAGCCTCAGGGGCTGGGTAGCGCGACAAGATGTGAACAGACAGAAACGTTCCCCGAGGCTGGGTCCGGGTTCAGCGGCTGGTCGAGCGGTGGTACTGGGCGTTGGCCAAGGGCACGAAGACCAAGAGCACCGTGGCCGCCCAGATGAGGGTGTAGACCTGGCAGCTCATCGCACAAGCCGAGCACTATGGTGCCGACGGGGCGACCCGCGCCGAACTCGGGCGACTGGCGCTGGGCGGGTATCAAGACGTCGGTGTGGTGATTGCGGCGATCAAGTCCAGCGCGTCTGCTCGACCGGTGGGCCAGCCATCTTCGACGCCGTCGACAGGACCGGCGGTAGGCGTCGAACCAGGATCCCCGCCGAACGCAGCACGACCCGCGCGGACCGGACTCCGCGCCGTTCAGCGCGTGGAGGACGTCGACGCGATCAGCAGGAAACCATGTCCGAGTACTCAGCGGGCAGCGAGATCGTCGTGGTCGAGGAGGTCTACCTGCGCGATGGCACTCGGCTCACCGAGACCCGCGCGGCACAGATCGCCGAGGAAACGCTGAACAACCTGCACCGCGAGATCGGCTCCGAACCGCGTCGGACCCGCCGCCTTCGATCGTCGTCGCCGGAGGGCCCGCGACACTCTCCGCAGGTGTCCTTCCGGATTCCCGAGCAGACCCGCCGACTGCTGGACGAACGAGCACGCGCCGATGGCCGCGAGCCCACTGACGTCGCTCGCGAGGCGCTCGAACGCTATCTGCAGTCGCCCGAGCAGTAACGATCCAAGTGCTCAGCGCCACGGGTGCCTCCAGTGCCTCACGATCATGAACGTGAGATCTGCCCGGTCGTTCAGCGCCCAACCCCGGGCGAACGTACCCGGCGCCTCGCCGGCACCGTCGAGGCGCACCCGGGCATCCACGCGTTGGCGCGTGCCAGTATCGCGGGGTGAGCACCGCGCTGCGCTTCGGCGCCCGGGCACCGGCGGGTGACCGGGCGCTGGTGATGGCGATCGTCAACCGCACGCCTGACTCGTTCTACGACCGGGGGGCCACGTACGGCGAGAACGCGGCGCTGGCCGCCGTTGACCGGGCCGTCGAGGAGGGCGCGGACATCGTGGACATCGGCGGGGTGAAGGCCGGCCCGGGCAACACGGTGGATGCCACCGAGGAGATCCGTCGGGTGGTGCCGTTCGTGGCGACCGTGCGGGCCCGGCACCCGGAGCTGGTGATCAGCGTGGACACCTGGCGCGCCGAGGTGGGTCGGCTGGCCTGTCAGGAGGGCGCGGACATCCTCAACGACACCTGGGCCGGTGCGGACCCGAAGCTGGCCGAGGTGGCGGCGGAGTTCGGTGTCGGCGTGGTGTGCTCGCACACCGGCGGCGCGGTGCCCCGCACCCGCCCGCACCGGGTCAGCTACCCGAACCTGGTGGCCGAACTCGTCGCCGAGCTGACCGCCCAGGCCGAACGGATGCTTGCTCTCGGGGTGCCCAGACCAGGCATCTTGATCGACCCGACCCATGACTTCGGCAAGAACACCTGGCACGGACTGGAGTTGCTGCGCCGCTGCGACGAGCTGGTGGCCACCGGGTGGCCGGTGCTGATGGCGCTGTCGCACAAGGACTTCATCGGTGAGACCCTCGGAGTCGGCCTGGAGCAGCGTGGTGAGGGCACCCTGGCCGCAACCGCGCTGGCCGCCGCCGCCGGAGCCCGGGTGTTCCGCGCGCACGACGTGGCCGCCACCCGCCGTACCGTGGACATGGTGGCCGCCATCCAAGGCACCCGCCCCCCGTCCCGCTGTGTGCGCGGCCTCGCGTAACGAGATGCGCTCGCACAGACCTGGCATCCGCCGCACAGAGTCTGCACGGTCTGTGCGGCGTGGGCTGGGTCTGTGCGGGCGGGGAGGGAACCGGGATGGACGCTGAGCTGGAGGATTGGTTTGGGCGGCGGACTTGGCAGCGGCCGGCCTGGACCGTCGAGGAGCTGCGAGCGGCCAAACACGGTCGGACCGTGAGCGTGGTGCTGCCGGCACTGAACGAGCAGGAGACTGTCGGGCCGATCGTCACCGCGATCCTGCCGCTGACCCTGCCGTCCGCCGAGCACCCGGCCCCGCTGGTGGACGAGCTGGTCGTGCTGGACTCCGGCTCCTGCGACGCCACCAGGGAACGCGCGGCCGCCGCCGGGGCTCGGGTCTTCCGGCGCGAGGATGTGCTGCCGGGGCTCGAGCCAGTCCAGGGCAAGGGCGAGGTGCTGTGGCGCTCGTTGGCCGCCACCACCGGGGACCTGGTGGTATTCCTGGACTCCGACCTGGTCGACTTCGACCCCGGGTTTGTCCCGGCGTTGCTCGGGCCGCTGCTCACCGAGGCGGGGACCCAGCTGGTGAAGGGCTTCTACCGGCGGCCGCTGCGGTTGGAGAGCTCCGAGCTGGACACCGGTGGTGGTCGGGTCACCGAGCTGCTCGCCCGACCGTTGCTGGCGGCGTTGCGCCCAGAGCTGTCCGGCATCGTGCAGCCACTCGGTGGGGAGTACGCCGCGACCCGCGAGCTGCTGGAGTCGGTGCCGTTCGCGTCCGGTTACGGAGTGGAGATCGGCCTGCTCCTTGATACCCACACCCGCCATGGACTGGATGCGTTGGCCCAGGTCAACCTGGGGGTTCGCAAGCACCGCAACCGCTCTTTGCTGCAGCTCGGGTTGATGGCGGGTGAGATTCTGGCCGCCGCGTTGCACCGCGGCGGGCTGCCCGACGACCGTGCTGCTGAGACTGGTGAGATCACCCAGTTCCGCCAGCTCGCGGGGGAGTGGCTGCCGACCAGCCAGCGGGTGCAGGTGACCGAACGCCCGCCGATGCGGGAGGTACGCGCTGGCGTGGACCGGGCACGCCGGTAGTTTTGCCCGCGATGGCTACGGCGCTGATCTACGTTGTGGTGCTGGTCGTGGTGGCGGCCCTGTTCTTCGCCGCCGCCTCGGTGGTCTTCGGCCGAGGGGAGGAGCTGGCGCCGATCCCGCGGGGGTCCTCGCCGACCTGGCTGCCTGAGAGCGACGTCGCGGCGGCCGATGTGCGAGCGCTGCGGTTCCAGCAGGCGGTGCGTGGTTACCGGATGGCCGAGGTGGACTGGGTGCTGGACCGGTTGGCCGGTGAGCTGGAGCGGGTGACCGGCGAGCACGAGGCCCTGCGCCGCCGGATCGAGGACCTCAAGGGGGCGCCGAGCACCGCCACCGACATTCCGGAACCGACCGAGGAACCGACCGAGGAGCCGACCCAGGCATGAGTACCGATCTGACCCTGACCGTCGACGTGTCGACCGACCCGGACACCACCTGGCTGGCGGCCACCGACTGGGTCCGCCAAGGCGAGTGGATCCCGGCGACCACGGTCGAGATGACCGGTGGGGACGGCCGTTCGGTCGGCTCCACGTTCGCCGCCCGCACCGCGCTGGGTCCGGTCGGCTTCACCGACACGATGGAGATCACCGAGTGGGACCAGGCCGCCCGCCGTTGCGTGGTGCGGCACACCGGGCGCGTGGTGCGCGGGGGCGGGGTGTTCTCGGTGACCGCCGGGGCCGACGGCGGTTCGGTGCTGCACTGGACCGAGCTGCTGGAGCTGCCCTTCGGTGCCGTCGGCCGGGCCGGGTGGCCGCTGGCCAAGCCGGTGGCGGTGGCCGGCATCCGGGTGGCACTGCGCCGGTTCGCCACGTTCTGCGAACGGTATCCGGACCGGTGATGACCGAGGGTCTGACACCTGGTCCGGACGGCCGGCCCCGCTGCCAATGGGCCACCTCCGCTCTGGACTACCTCGCCTACCACGACCAGGAGTGGGGCCGGCCGCTGCGCGGGGTGGTGCCGATGTTCGAGCGGTTGTGCCTGGAGGGGTTCCAGTCCGGGTTGTCCTGGTTGGTGATCCTGCGTAAACGGGAAGGCTTCCGTCGCGCGTTCGCCGGCTTCGATCCTGAGCGGGTGGCCCGCTTCGACGACGCGGACACCGCTCGGCTGCTGGCCGACCCCGCCATCGTGCGCAACCGGGCGAAGATCGAGGCGACCCGCCGCAACGCCCGCGCGGTGTTGGCGCTCGACGTCAACCTTGACGAGCTGCTGTGGTCATTCGCGCCGGCCCCCGGTAGCCGTCGTCGCCCGCGCACCCTTGCCGAGGTGCCGGCGGTGACGCCGGAGTCCACCGCGATGGCCCGGGAGCTGAAACGGCGTGGGTTCAGTTTCGTGGGCCCGACCACCTGTTACGCGTTGATGCAGGCGACCGGCCTGGTGGACGACCACCTTGACGGCTGCGTCGGAGGCGGTGCCGGAGGCCCGACCGCGGGCGGATGATCGTCGAGGCGCGCGGATGATCGCCTCGGTTGCACGCCCGATCGGGCTATGAGGGAGAATGACAACGCCGAAGGCAGCGGTCGTTTCCGGAGTCGATGCGCCGGATCCCCGACGCACTGCTGCCACGGACTGAACGTGATGGAGGGAGCTCTACATGGCGGCCATGAAGCCCCGGACCGGAGATGGTCCCCTCGAGGTGACCAAGGAGGGTCGGGGCATCGTGATGCGGGTTCCGCTGGAAGGCGGGGGACGTCTCGTGGTCGAGATGTCGCCCGATGAGGCCAGCGATCTGGGCGACGCGCTGAAGGCGGCCTCGGGCTGAGCGTCCCGGAGGGCCGGCAGCCGGTGGGACGGGTAGGTACCGGGGCACTGTACTCGGCGTCCACCGGAGTCATCCCGACGATACCGACATCGCTGTTGTCGGTGGTCGCGGTCGAGCGAGTCACCGGAGCGGCGGATGAGCCCAAGGCCGATGTCGTGACGATCGACGCGCAGCGTCGCGCGGACGACGTCGATCCTGGGCTCATCGATCGTTTCGGTGCGACCGGCAAGGCCGACGAGGTGCATGCGTTGCCGGACGGGCGTTGGTTGCTCGGTATGGGTGACGGTGCGACGACGGCGTGCCGAACAGCGGGGGCCGCGCTGGCGAGGGCGTTGGCCGCACGTGCCGCCCGCGTCATGCCCGACCTAAGTGAGACAGCCGTCGAAGCAGCCGAGCTGGCCGGCGACAACCCGGAACCCGCCGGGCACGCGGTGGTGGACCTGGCGATCGATGTGACGGGCTGGTCAGAGCCGGCCCGTTCGGCCCTGGTCACCGGCCTGTTGCTGGGCTCGCACCGGTTCCGGGTCAGCCGCAGGAAGCAGCCTGCCCAGCCACGGCTGCGACTGCTCGCGCCCGGGGCCGAGTTGGCCTCACTCAACGACGTCGTCACCACCGCCGTCGCGCTGGCCGAGGCCACAGCGCTGGCCCGCGACCTGGCCAGCATGCCCTCGGATGTCAAGACCCCGACCTGGCTGGTGGAGACCGCCGCCGGGCTGGCTGCCGAGGTGCCCGGGCTGAAGGCCACGGTCTGGCCGCGTGCGCGGCTCGCGGAGGAGGGCTTCGGCGGGATGCTCGCGGTGGGTGACGGCTCGTCTCGGCCGCCCGCGCTGCTGCGGCTGGACTGGGCGCCGGCCGGCAACCGGACCGACACCCGGCACCTGGTGTTGGTCGGCAAGGGCGTCACCTTCGACACCGGCGGCATCTCCATCAAGCCGGCGGACGGCATGCACCTGATGCGCACCGACATGTCCGGTGGCGCGGCGGTGATCGCGGCCATGCTGGCGGTGGGACGGCTAGGTTTGCCGATGCGAGTCACCGGCCTGGTGCCGGCGGCGGAGAACCACGTCTCCGGGTCGGCGTACCGCCCTGGTGACGTGGTGCGCCACTACGACGGCACCACCACCGAGGTGGGCAACACCGACGCCGAAGGGCGCATGGTGCTGGCCGACGCCATCGGGTACGCGGTGCGGGAGCTGGCGCCGGACCTGATCGTGGACGTGGCCACCCTGACCGGTTCGATGAAGATCGCGCTCGGGCTGCGCATCGGTGGGTTGTTCGCCACCGACGACTCGCTGGCTGAGATGATCATCCAGGCTGGGGACCGGGTCGGCGAGCGCTGGTGGCGGATGCCGCTGCTGGAACACGTGGCCGACGAGGTGCCCTCGGACATCGCCGACATCCGGCAGACCCCGAAGGGTCCGGGCGGGATCAGCGCCGCGCTCTTCCTGCGGCATTTCACCAAGGACCTGCCGTGGGCGCACCTGGACATCGCCGGGCCGGCTCGCTGCGACAAGCCGTACGCCGAGGTTTCCCCGGGGGCCACCGGGTTTGCCGCCCGCACCCTGGTCGAGCTGGTCCGTGGCTACGCCGGCAACTGAGCCGGCCCCCGGCGGTCACACCCGCTCCGAGTCTGCGCCCAGAGGTGGAACGCGCCACAGTAGCGGACTAGGGTCGGGAGTGGATACGGCGGTTTGGTTCGTAGTGCGCTCCGAGCAGTGGGCGTCAGTCCGAGCGGGGTAGGTCGCGGTGCGGCGGTTACCCCTGGTGGGGTGGTCCGCGGCGGAAGACAGGATGCGTCCGATGAGTGCAGCAGCACGGTTCCCGGTTGGGATACCGGGCAGCGTGCTCGGCATCGTGCTCGCCGGCGGCGAAGGCAAGCGGCTGTGGCCACTCACCGCGGACCGGGCCAAGCCGGCCGTCCCGTTTGGCGGCAACTATCGGCTGATTGACTTTGTGCTGTCCAACCTGGTCAACGCCGGCCTGCACCGGATCTGTGTGCTCACCCAGTACAAGTCGCACTCGCTGGACCGGCACATCTCCACCACCTGGCGGCTGTCCAGTGTGCTGGGCCAGTACATCACCACGGTGCCGGCTCAGCAGCGGCTCGGAAGGCGGTGGTACACGGGCAGCGCGGACGCGATATTCCAAAGCCTGAACCTGGTCTACGACGAGAAGCCGGACTACATCGCGGTCTTCGGCGCCGACCACGTCTACCGGATGGACCCGGCCCAGATGATCGCCCGGCACATCGTCAGCGGTGCCGGGGCCACCGTCGCGGGCATCAGGGTGCCGAGGGCCGAGGCCAAGGAGTTCGGCTGTATACGCGCCGACGCCGACGGCCAGATCATCGAGTTCCTGGAGAAACCTTCCGACCCGCCGGGCACCCCGGACGACCCCGAGATGACGTTCGCCTCCATGGGCAACTATCTGTTCTCCACCGACGCGCTGCTGGATGCGCTCCGCAAGGACGCCGAGGACAGTGACTCCGACCACGACATGGGTGCCGACATCATCCCCAGGATGGTCCGGGATGGGGAGGCGGCGGTCTACGACTTCGCCGACAACGTGGTGCCGGGGGCCACCGACCGGGACTCCGGTTACTGGCGCGACGTGGGAACCCTGGACGCCTATTACGAGTCGCACGTCGATCTGGTCTCGGTGCACCCCATCTTCAACCTCTACAACCCGCACTGGCCGATCCGGACCGCGACCCCACCACTGCCGCCGGCCAAGTTCATCCGGTCCGGCCGGGCCGAGGACTCCATGGTCGGCCCAGGGACCATCATCTCCGGCGGCACGGTGCACCGGTCGGTGGTCAGCGCCGGGGTGCGGGTGGAGGACGGTGCGGGGGTGGCCGACTCTGTGCTGCTGCCCGGGGTGCGGATCGGGGTCGGGGCGATCGTGCGCCACGCGATCCTGGACAAGAACGTGGTGGTGCCCGCTGGTGCCCAGATCGGCGTGGACCTGGCGCTGGACCGGGAGCGCTACACGGTCAGCGCGGGTGGGGTCGTGGTGCTCGGCAAGGGCGTCACCGCGAGCTGAGCGAGCAGATCAGCACCGCGGCTAGGTTTTCGCGATCAGCAACAGGCCCTCACCCATCGGCAGCAGCAGCGACACTAGGTGATCGTCCTCACGGCTGATCCGCAGCACCTCGCGCAGTGCGTGGGCCTCCTGGTCGGTACGGGTCCGATCGACCTGGCCGTCGGCCGGCGCGCCGGTCAGCGCCACCACCCCGCCGGGGCGCAGCAGCCGCACCGCCTCGTCCAGACAACGGGGGTACTCGGCGATCGCCGCGTCCACGAACACCAGGTCGTACGCGTCGTCGGCGAGCCGGGGCAGCACGTCCATGGCCATCCCGTTGATCAGCCGGAACCGCACCGATGGGAACCCCTCAGCCAGAAACACCGCCCGGGCACTGCGCTGGCACTCGGGTTCGGCGTCGATGGAGGTCAGCACGCCGTCCGGGGCCATCCCACGCAGTAGCCAGAGCCCGCTGACCCCGGTGCCGGTACCGATCTCCACCACCGACCGGGCCCGCAGCGCGGCGGCCAGGAAGCGCAGCGTGGCCCCGGCGCCTGGCGCCACCGGCTCGCAGCCCAGCTCGGCGGCCGCGGCCCGTGCCTCGAACAGCGCCTCGTCCTCGATCGCCCAGCTTTGCGGGTAGTCCCATCGGGCGGGCTGCCCGCCATCACCGTGCACCTGCGTGAGGTTACTGTCCAGCCACCCCTTGATCACGCATTCGACAGGCCATTTCACGTTCTTACCGCTCTCTCAGGCTGGCCTCACGACCGCCACACGGGGGTAGGCGAGAGTGGGTGCACCGAGATCGGCGGCCGCCGACGAGGCACCAACACGAGCCGGCGGGTCGTCGCCGGGTTGTCGCACCCACTCGAACCGGAACAAATCGGGCGTTGGGTGCGTTCACTACTGCAGGCACGACCCGCCACCAGGAGGTGCGATCCACCGCCATGGTCGATCAACCCAGTGTCGATCAACACCGCGTTGTCACCCGCCCCAGCGCGCTGCCCGGGGAGTCCAGTTGGACGCCGCCGAGCTGGGACGAGATCGTGCGCGAGCACGCGGACCGGGTGTACCGGCTCGCCTACCGGCTGGCCGGCAACCGCCACGACGCCGAGGATCTCACCCAGGAGACGTTCATCCGGGTCTTTCGGTCGCTGGCGTCCTACCAGCCGGGCACCTTCGAGGGTTGGTTGCACCGCATCACCACCAACCTGTTCCTGGACATGGTGCGTCGGCGCGCCCGGCTGCGCATGGACGGCCTGCCCGAGGACACCGATCGGCTGCCAGGGGGTGGACCCGAGCCGGAGCAGGTCTGGTCCGCGACCCATCTCGACCCCGCGCTGCAGGCTTCGCTCGACGAGCTGGCGCCCGAGTTCCGGGCGGCGGTGGTGTTGTGTGACATTGAGGGGTTGTCGTACGAGGAGATCGGCGCCACCCTGGGAGTCAAGCTGGGTACCGTCCGTAGCCGTATCCACCGGGGTCGGACCGCGCTGCGGGCCTCCCTGGAGCGCCGCTCCGCTCATCAGAACGGCCGACCCGGCCGACGTGAGGGTGTTGAATGCGACGGTGCCTTCGTGGGCGCACGGGAGGACACTGGATGACCGACGACCGGAGGCCGTTCTCGTCTTCCCCAACGGGTTCGGCGTGGGGTCAGACCCATCTGACCCTGGACGCCGCCGTGGCCTTCGTGGACGACGAGCTGTCCCCGGGTGCTCGACGGCGGGCACTGGCGCACCTTGCCGGGTGCGGAGAGTGCGCCGCCGAGGTGGTCGCGCAGACCCAGGCCCGGATGGCGCTGCGGGCCGGGTCGGTGCCGCCCCCGCCGTCGTCGCTCTTGCGCAGCCTGCGGGCCATCCCGAGTCATGCGGAGCTGCCCGCTGCGCCGGCCGGGCTCGCGGTCGGCCCGGAAGGCGAGATGGTCTCGATGGTGTCTGAGCCGCTCCGGCTGGGTCGGCAGGGTGGCCCACTCGACCGACGGGTCCGGGCCGGGACCGCCGCGGTGGTGTCCGGGATCGCGTTGGGCGCACTGGTGATGACCGCCACCCACAGCGGATCGCCGAGCACGGGCGCCGCCCCTGGCGCACCCGGAGGACTCATCGTGGACGCCCGGCTGCAGCTCGGTGGGGGGGTGCGGGACGCCGCGGTGGAGTCGGTTCCGGCGGTGGGGTCGGTGTCGGGCGCGGTTGCCGGCTCGGCGCCGACGGTGGTGCGGCCGTCGGCGGTGCCGAGGCTGGCGCACCAACGGTGGTACCGGTAGACCCGGCTACGCGGACTTCACCCGGGGCAGGGCAGGCTGGACGTGTTCACTGCCGTCTGTCTGTCATGAACCCAAGAGCGGGTGCGCCGATGAGCTGTCGACCAGCCCCCCGATGAAACCGATGATCCGTCGATGAACGAAGTTCAGCCCGATCGGGACGAAGCGCTACCGGAGCCGGTCGCCTCGGCCGGTCCGCCGCCGGCGACGGCCACTCCCGAGGAGCCGCCCAGGCTCGCCCCGCGCCCGTTGCTGCGTCCTGCCGTGCAGGCCGAGGCCGCCGAGGTGTTCGGGCGTCCGGACGGGGTGGCTGGAGCCTTCTCGCCGATCAGAGCCGGCCACCGAGCCGACAACGGCAACGGCAACGGTGGCCGACGTGGGCTCGGCGAACCCCACACCGAGCAGGCCACGCCTGCGCACCCGGCTCTGGCCAGCGCGTTCGGTCGGCCGATGGACACCGCGGCCGACCTGCAGCGCCCGCCCGGTGGGCTGACCGAGCACAACGGGCGGCCGGATCCGTTCTGGGACAGCGCCGCCGCGAAGGATCCCTGGCGGGACCCGTCCGCCCCGGTCTCGCTGGGCCCGCCCGCGCTGGAGGCGAGCTCGGCTCCCTCCGGTGGCGGGCGTCTCGGTGCCCGGCTGAGCGCCCGGGAGGTGCTGTTCGGCAAGCGGGTGGAGCCTCGGGCGCTGGCCGTGCTCGGGGTGATCGCGCTGCTCATCGGTGCCCTGGGCGGGCTGGTCGGAAAATGGGCCAGCGACACGTCGTCCACGCTGCTCGATCCGGGTGCCTCCCTCGCCACCACCTCGCCGGCCAAGGAGCGTCCGCCGGGCTCGGTCGCCGACATTGCCGCGCGGGTGGTGCCGGCGGTGGTGTCCATCGAGATCAAGCTCGGCGACCAGGGCGGCACCGGCTCCGGCGTGGTGATCGACAGTGACGGTCACATCCTGACCAACAACCATGTCATCGCGCCCGCGGTCGGGGTGGCCGGCTCGACCATTGAGGCCACCTTCCACAACGGGGTTCGCGCACCGCTGCGAGTGGTCGGACGGGACCCCAAGACCGACCTCGCGGTGGTCAAGGTGAACATGCCCAATCCGGTCGTGGCCCAGATCGGCACCTCGGCCAGTCTCGCGGTCGGTGACGGAGTGATCGCCATCGGTTCACCGCTCGGGTTGGCCGGCACGGTCACCGACGGCATCGTCAGCGCGGTCAACCGCCCGGTCCGCCTTGATGGTGAGGGCACGGACACCAACGCGGTGATCGACGCTATTCAGACCGACGCCGCGATCAACCCGGGCAACTCCGGGGGCCCGCTGGTCGACTCCACGGGCGCCGTCGTCGGACTGAACACCGCGATCCGCACCGCCGGCGAGGGCGGTTCGATCGGGCTGGGCTTCGCGATCCCGATCGACGACGCCCGCAAGATCGCCGAACAGCTGATCCGGACCGGCGTGGTCAGGCACCCCGACCTGGGGCTCAACTCCAAGATCGTCACCGACGGCACCGAGGACGGCGCCCAGGTGCAGAACGTCCGACAGGGCGGCGCCGCGGCCGAGGCGGGTATTGTCGAAGGCGATGTCATAGTCCGGCTGGGTGACCGGGCCATCCGGGTGCCCAACGAGCTCGACGTTGCTCAACGCGAGCACGAGATCGGCGAGCAGGTGCCGATCCAGCTCATCAGGCAGGGCCGCCCCCTGACCGTGACTGCGACGCTACGCTCGGACTAGCGGCGGGAGGCTGTGTGTTCGAGAACGTTGGTTATGGCGAGATCCTGGTCCTGGTGGTGGCCGGGCTGTTCATCCTCGGTCCGGAGCGGCTGCCGGATGCGGCGGCCTGGCTTGCACGCAGCATCCGCCAGGTGAAGCAGTTCGCCACCGGAGCCCGTGACCAGCTGCGCAGCGAGCTCGGGCCGGAGTTCGACGAGCTGCGCAAGCCGATGGACGAGCTGCGCGAGCCATTGGCGCAGTTGCGCGGGCTGCGCAACTACGACCCCCGCAGGGCGGTTACCCGGGCGCTGTTCGAGGACGACGACTCACCGGTGAAGCCGAATGGCTACGCCCCCCGCCCCGGTGGCACGCCCAGCCTGCCGCCGCCCTGGGGTACGCCCAGCCTGCATCCCGCCGCCGAGCCACCACGTCGCCTGGCTGCCGGCGAGCACCCCCCCATCGACCCCGACGCCACCTGACGCACCCGAGTCCGCCCCCGGCGTCCCCTCGCACACTGACTGTCGTCCTCCGCAGTGGTTGTGGCATGTGCGGGGAGGCCACGTGGTGTGCGAGGTCAGCGGGCGGTGGTCAGTGGCGACTGTAGGAGTCCTTCGCCAGGTCGAAACAGTGGTGGTCTGGGTGTTTTCGCAGTTCATGCCGCTTTCCCGGCTCGTGCACAACCGGCCGACCCGCACCGAGTCGCCGTACGCCAGCTTTGCGGTGCCGCCGGCCACGGTGCCGGTCACGCAGGTGAGGAAGTCGGCGGCGTCGGCCGCGCCGACTGCGATCGAGTTGAAGCTGAGGGCGACCGGACAGTCCCCGCGCGGACTCGGTGGTGGTGACTTGTAATGGCGCTGTGCGATGTCGCACCGGACGCTGACGACATCGATGGCGGGGTGGTCGAGCATGCCACAGCTGATGTTGCCCGTCGGTGAGTGGAAGTCGGGTGCCTGCGAGCACGGTTACTACCCGAAGGCCGAGTGTGACGGGTTCTTCGCCGACGTCGCGCGCGACGGAACTGTCTTCAACGAGCCGCCGTCGCCGCGGCCAGCACCCCAAGGGCGGCACGCGACCTCCGGTGAGGAACAGATGATCCATGCCTGCGATGGGGGCGAGCTCCCCAAGTCCGACTGCGACCGGTTCTACGCCGATGTTCAGCGCGACCAGATTCAGTTCAACTAGGCGGTCGGCGACTGGGCACTGGTGACCGAGACCCTCCCGCCGCCACCAGGCTACTTGCGCACCGGGCTGATGTTCAGCGACATCCCGGCCAGCCCGCGCGCGCGGGTGCCCAGTCGCTGGGCCACCCCGGCGAGCTCCTTGGCGGCAGCCGCCTCAGGGTGGCTGAGAACCAGCGGGACACCGGCGTCGCCGGACTCACGCAGCCGGGTGTCCAACGGGATCTGACCGAGCAGCGGCACCGGAGCACCCAGTGCGGTGGACAACGAGTCGGAGACGGCCTGCCCGCCGCCGGTGCCGAACACCTCCATCCGGGTGCCGTCGGCCAGCTCCAGCCAGGCCATGTTCTCCACCACGCCGACCAGCCGTTGACGGGTCTGCAGCGCGATCGAGCCGGCTCGCTCGGCTACCTCCGCGGCGACCCGCTGCGGGGTCGTGACCACCAGGATCTCCGCGCTCGGGATCAGCTGGGCGCAGGAGATGGCCACGTCGCCGGTGCCCGGTGGCAGGTCGAGCAGCAGCACGTCGAGATCGCCCCAGTACACGTCGGCCAAGAACTGCTGCAGCGCCCGGTGCAGCATCGGTCCCCGCCAGGTGACCGGCGTGTTGCCCTTGGTGAACATGCCGATGGAGATCACCTTCACGCCGTGCGCCTGCGGCGGCATGATCATGTCGTCGACCTTGGTGGGTAGGGCCGTCGTGCCCAGCATGCGGGGCATCGAGTGCCCGTAGATGTCCGCGTCGAGCACCCCGACGGCCAGCCCACGGGCGGCCATCGACGCCGCCAGGTTCACCGTGACCGAGGACTTGCCCACTCCACCCTTGCCGGAGGCCACGCAGTACACCCTGGTCAGCGAGCCGGGCTCGGCGAACGGGATGGTCGGCTCCTTGGCATCGCCACGCAGCGAACGGCGCAGCTCGGTCCGCTGGTCGTCGCTCATCACGTCCAAGTCGACGACGACCGACCGGACCCCGGGCACCTCGGACACGGCGTCGCGTACCCGTGAGGTGATGGTCTCGCGCATCGGGCAGCCGGCCACCGTGAGCCAGATGGCCACGGTGACCGCACCGTCGCCGGCGATCTGGACGTCCTTGACCATGCCGAGCTCGGTGATCGGCTTGTGAATCTCCGGATCGTCGACCCGGCTCAATGCCGCTCGGACGGCTCGCTCGTCGATGCCGGTGGCGTTGGTCTGGGCGTGAGGTGTGGTGCTCATCGCCACCATGGTACGGGCCGTAGACTTCGCGGGCATGTCCCCGAGGGTGGCGCCTGGCGGTGGGCCAGCTTCGCGACTCTGTCTCGGGCCTGATGAGCTCACCGCGTGGCGCGCGTACCTGCGTGGCCACGCCTGCGTGACCAGAGCACTGGAGACGGAGCTGGTCGCCGGTCAGAGTCTGTCGCTGGCCTCCTACGACGTGCTGGTCCAGCTCGCGGCGGCCCCGGAGCGGCGGCTGCGGATGACCGAGCTTGCCGATGCGGTGCTGCTGTCGCGCTCCGGGGTGACCCGGCTGGTGGACCGGCTGGAGCGCGGCGGGTTGGTGGCCAGGGCATCGGTGGCCGAGGACGGCCGGGGAGTCGCGGCCACCCTGACCGAGCGCGGTCTGGAACGGCTGCGCGCCGCGTCCCGGACTCATCTGGAGGGCGTGGCGCGGCACTTCGTCGCCCGGCTCGACCAGGGCGAGCTGGCTGAGCTGCGCCGGATCAGCGAGCTGCTGGCCTAGCCCGGCGTCGCAGCTAAAGCGTCGGCCCCCGAGCGCTGGGCCTCAGTGTTGATGCTTCGGCCTCCGAGCGCTGGCTCTCAGTGCCGGCGGGGCTTGGCGGCGCGTGCCGAGTCCTGCACCGGCAGCCGTTCGGCCAGTTTCTCCAGCTCACCGCGCAGGTAGTCTCGGGTGACGACCTCGCCGATGGCCAACCGTAGCGCCGCCAGCTCACGCGCGAGGTACTCGGTGTCCGCCTTGGTCTGGGTGGCCCGCGCGCGGTCCTCCTCCAACGACACCCGATCCCGGTCGTCCTGCCGGTTCTGGGCCAGCAGGATCAGCGGTGCCGCATAGGCGGCCTGGGTGGAGAACGCCAGGTTGAGCAGGATGAACGGGTACTGGTCCCAGCGCAGCTGGGTGACCGCGAAGATGTTGAACGCGATCCAGATCAGCACCACCACGCTCTGGACGGCCAGGAACCGACCGGTACCCAGGAACCGGGCGACCCGTTCGGAGAGCCGGGCGAACGCGTCCGGGTCCAGCACGAACTTCGGCGACCGGCCGGACTTCGGCTGGTCCAGGCGCCGGCTGTGGTGAGGGTCAGCCACCTTGTACCTCCAGGGTGGCGGGGACGCCGTTGGTCGCGCTCTCCCGGTCCCGCCAGCCGGACGGCAGCAGGTGGTCCAGCACGTCGTCCACGGTGACAGCGCCCAGCAGATGGTCATCGTCGTCCACCACCGGCCCGCAGACCAGGTTGTAGGCCGCGAAGTACCGGGTCACCTCGCTCATCGGCGACTCCGGGTGCAGATGGGCCAGCTCGGCGTCCACCATCCCGGCCACCAGGTCCGACGGCGGCTCGCGGAGCAGCCGTTGGGTGTGCACGCAGCCCAGGTACCGGCCGGTCGGGGTGGCGCTCGGCGGACGGGCCACGAAAACCATGCTGGCCAGCGCCGGCGGCACGTCGGGGTTGCGCACCCGGGCCAGCGCCTCGGCGACGGTGGCGTCCGGGCGCAGGATCAGCGGTTCCGGGGTCATCAGGCCGCCCGCGGTGTCGGCGGAGTAGCGCAGCAGCCGGCGCACCGGGGCGCTCTCCTCGGGCTCCATCAGCTCCAGCAGCCGGTGGGACTCCGACTCCGGCAGCTCACCGAGCAGGTCGGCGGCGTCGTCGGGGTCCATCGCCTCCAGGACATCGGCGGCCCGGTCGTAGTCGAGGTGGCGTAGCAGGTCACGCTGATCGGACTCGGAGAGCTCCTGGAACACGTCGGCCAGCCGCTCGTCGTCCAGCGCGTCGACCACCTCGTGGCGGCGTTTCTCGGGCAGCTCACGCAGCGCGGCGGCCACGTCGGCGGCGCGCATGCTCTCGAACACCGCCAGCAGCCCCTCCGCGCCCTGGTCGGCGCTGGACAGGCTCAACCCGGTCACTGCCGACCAGTCCATCACCTGCACCTGGCTCCGCCGGGACAGCCGACCCCGGCGTTGACGGACCGCCAGCCGCCCCACCACCCAGTCCCGGGTACGGGTCGGCTCGATGGCGGCGTCCACCACGAACGCGGCCTCGCCCGACTCGGCGAGCTGAACCGGAGCGTCCAACAGCTGCCCCACCACCAGCGCCTCGTTCGGTCGCTGTTCGAACCGGCGCAGGTTGACCATCCCGGTACTCAGCCGCACCGCGTCCGGGTCGATCGCGGTGACCCGCAGCATCGGTACGAAGATCCGCTGCCGGGTGATCAGCTCAACGACCAACCCGAGCACCCTCGGCGGCAGCTCGTCCACCCGCAGCGAGGCCACGGCGTCGCGGACCTTGCCGATCCGTTCGCCGTCCGGCCCATACACGGCGAGGCCGACCATCTGCGCCACAAACACCCTCGCCGCTGCCACAGGTGTCAGGTTAGCTTTGGTCGTGTGACCGGTCGCGACTCGCTGAGCTTCGATGTGGTGGACGTTTTCGCCGACCGCCCCTTCGCCGGCAACCCGCTGGCTGCTTCCCATCCCGGGGCCGACTACCGGGCGCGGATCTTCACCCCGGCCAGCGAGCTGCCGTTCGCCGGGCACCCCAGCGTCGGGGTGGCCTGGGTACTGGCCCGGGACGGGGTGATCGGCTACGGCGAGGCGGTGCAGGAGTGCGGCGCGGGTCTGTTGCCTGTCTCGGTCTCTGAGAGCGGCGCCCGGGTTTTCGGGGCCACGCCAACGTTGGGTCCGTTGCTTGACGCTGCCGCGGTGGCGGCGGTGGTGGGTCTGCGGCCCGGGGACGTCGACGCGGCGGCGGAGGGGGTGGTCGGCCAGCGGGCGGATGTCATCGCTGCCGGGGCGCCGGCCCAGGTGGTCGGGGCCGGCGTGGAGTGGGGGTTCCTCGCGGTACGCCCGGAAGCCGTGGCCCGCGCCGTGGTGCCCACCGCCGCCGAGGTGCTCGGGTGTACCGAGCGGACCGGGCTGGTGGTGGTCGCCTTCGACCCGGACGCTCGGCGCGCGCACGTGCGGATGTTCGCCCCTGGTCAGGGGGTCCCCGAGGACCCGGCCACCGGCTCGGCCGCGGTGGCTCTGGGGGTGTGGCTGGTCTCGCGGGGGTTGCTGCCGGGGGCGGGCCGCGCGGAGGTGGAGATCGCCCAGGGCGCCGAACTGGGTCGGCCGTCCCGGTTGAGTCTCCAGGTGGAGGCCTCGGGCGGTCGCGCGGTACGGACCTCGGTCGGGGCCAGGTGGTGTCGGTGTCGGCTGGCACCATCCGCATCCCGTAACTCCCCACCTCAGTTCGCGCCGCACCTCAGTTCGATCAGCGGAGTCGGCACGGGTGGTGGATCGGGTGAGAATCCAGTCACCTCGCGGGGGCGCTGGGGTGGTGGTCGTGCGAGCATCTCGGAGTCTGTGCGTGTCAGTGGAGCCCGGGTAGCGGGTCTGACCATGAGCTGTGGAGGGCCCAGCAGTGAGTGTGAACCGAAACCGCCCCCGTCGGTCCTGCCTGGCGGTACCAGGTTCCAGTCAGAAGTTCATCGACAAGGCTCGGACCCTCCCCGCCGACCAGGTCTTCCTCGACCTGGAGGACGCGTGCGCACCGCTGGCCAAGGCGGACGCCCGCAAGACCATCGTGGCGGCCTTGAACGAGGGCGGCTGGGAGGGCAAGACCCGGGTGGTCCGGGTGAACGACTGGACCACCGAGTGGACCTACCGCGACGTGATCGAGGTTGTCGAGGGCGCCGGCGCGAACCTGGATGCCGTCATGCTGCCGAAGGTCCAGACGCCCCAACAGATCGTCGCGCTCGACCTGCTGATCACCCAGGTCGAGAAGACCATCGGCTACGAGGTCGGACGGATCGGCATCGAGGCGCAGATCGAGAACGCCCTCGGGCTCACGAACGTCAATGCCATCGCCGCCGCGAGCGACCGGGTGGAGACCATCATCTTCGGCCCGGCCGACTTCATGGCCAGCATCAACATGAGGTCGCTGGTGGTCGGCGAGCAACCGCCGGGCTACGACACCGGGGACGCCTACCATCACATCCTGATGTCGATCCTGATGGCTGCCCGCGCGTACGACAAGCTGGCTGTCGACGGCCCGTACCTGCAGATCAAGGACGTGGACGGGTTCAAGCGGGTGGCGGGACGATCAGCCGCACTCGGCTTCGACGGCAAGTGGGTGCTGCACCCTGGCCAGCTGGCTGCGGCGAACGAGACATACAGCCCGACCCAGCAGAGCTACGACCACGCCGAGAACATCCTGGACGCCTACGACTGGTGCACCTCGGAGGCGGGCGGCAAGCGCGGCGCCGCGATGCTGGGCGACGAGATGATCGACGAGGCGTCCCGCAAGATGGCGCTGGTGATCGCCAACAAAGGCCGGGCGGCCGGGATGGAGCGGGGCGACCGCTGGTCCCCGCCCGAGTCCTGAACAACCCCGCGCTCGGGTAAGGATCCATCATGGCCAAGCTCGCCCAGACCGCCGGACTGACCGACGTCCAGCAGGAGATCCTGTCCACCGTCCGTTCGTTCGTGGACAAGGAGATCATCCCGAACGCCCAGGCGCTGGAGCACTCCGACACCTACCCGCAGGACATCGTGGACGGGATGAAGGAGATGGGCCTGTTCGGGCTCACGATCCCGGAGGAGTACGGCGGGCTCGGCGAGTCGCTGCTGACGTACGCCCTGGTGGTGGAGCAGATCGCCCGTGGCTGGATGAGCGTGTCCGGCGTGATCAACACCCACTTCATCGTGGCGCACCTGATCTCCCGTCACGGCACCGAGGAGCAGAAGGCGCACTACCTGCCGAAGATGGCGGAAGGAGCCATTCGCGGTGCCTTCTCCATGTCAGAGCCCGACCTGGGCTCCGACGTGGCCGCGATCAAGACCCGCGCCAAACAGGATGGCGACCACTTCGTCATCGACGGCGCCAAGATGTGGCTGACCAACGGTGGCACCTCGAACCTGATCGCGCTACTGGTCAAGACCGACGAGGGAGCCGAGCGGGCGCATCAGAACCTGACCTGTTTCCTGGTCGACAAGCCCGAGGGCTACGGCGAGGTCGTCCCCGGCCTCACCATCCCCGGCAAGCTCGACAAGATGGGCTACAAGGGCGTCGACACCACCGAGGCCGTGTTCGACGGCTTCCGGATCAGCGGCGACCAGATCCTGGGTCACCAGCGCGGCACCGGGTTCGGGCAGATGATGGACGGCGTCGAGGTCGGCCGGGTGAACGTCAGCGCGCGGGCCTGCGGGATCGCGATCAGGGCGTTCGAGCTGGCTGTGGACTATGCCCAGCAGCGCCAGACCTTCGGCAAGCCGATCGCCGAGCACCAGGCGATCGCGTTCAAGCTGGCCGAGATGGGTACCAAGGTCGAGGCCGCGCACCTGATGATGGTCAACGCCGCCCGGTTGAAGGACTCCGGTGCGCGTTTCGACGTGGAGGCCGGTATGGCCAAGCTGTTGGCCAGCGAGTACTGCGCGGAGGTGACGAGCGAGTCGTTCCGCATCCACGGCGGCTACGGATATTCGAAGGAGTACGAGATCGAGCGGCTGATGCGCGAGGCGCCGTTCCTGCTGATCGGCGAGGGCACCTCGGAGATCCAGAAAATGATCATCAGCCGGGGTCTGTTGCGGGAGTACAAGAGCCGGTAGACCAGGCGCGGCGCGTGCGGACGCGGCATGATGGATGGTGCACAACCTCGAGACCAGGCAGCTGGAAGGGAGATAGCACCGTGACGACACCGTATGGGACCACATCGTATGGCGGCCAGGGGAGAACGAACAACCCAGGGCTGACCAGCCTGCCCACCCCGCCGACCGGGTGGCCGGTGGGCTCGTTCGCCACCTACGAGGAGGCGCAGCGCGCCGTCGACCACCTCGCAGACAACGAGTTCCCGGTCGGTGACGTGACGATCGTCGGGGTGGACCTGATGCTGGTCGAGCGGGTCATCGGTCGGCTGACCTGGGGGCGGGTCATCGGGCAGGGCGCCGCCAACGGCATCTGGATGGGCCTGTTCGTCGGGGCGCTGCTCTCGTACTTCAACCCCGCCGCCGGATTCGCCCCGGTGGTCGTCGGGGTCGTCGGCGGCGTGCTGTTCAGCATTGTCTTCGCCGCGCTCGGTTACGCGGCCACCAAGGGCCGCCGGGACTTCACCTCGTCCAGCCAGCTGGTGGCCGGCCGCTATGACGTGCTCAGCCAACCACGCAACGCCGAGCGGGCGAAGGAGATGCTGGCCAAGCTGTCGATGGGTCCCGGCGCGGCCGGCTGAGTCGGATGCCACGTCCGACCGCCGAGACGAAGTCTGGCGTACCGGAGGCGTTCGACGCGGCGGCTCGGAGCTACGACCGGCTCGTCGGGGCCAATCCGGGCTACCACGACCACCTGCGGCTCTCGGCTCAGCGGATGCGCCTGCCGAACAAGGGCCGGGGTCTGCGGCTGCTCGACGTCGGCTGCGGCACCGGGGCGTCCACTGCCGCGCTACTCGCGGTCGTTCCGAGAGCCCAGATCGTCGGGATGGACGGTTCCGCCGGGATGATCGCCCGGGCGAGGGCCAAGGTCTGGCCGCCGTCGGTGACGTTCGTGCACGCCAAGATCGAGGAGCTGGCCGACACCGAGGTGGGCCGTGCGGCGACTTTTGACGGGATCCTCGCCGCCTACCTGGTGCGCAACCTGCCCGATCCGGACGCCGGCCTGCGCACGCTGCTGGAGCTGCTGCGGCCGGGTGCGCCGCTGGCCGTGCACGACTACTCGGTGGCCGACTCGCGGCGGGCCAGGGTGGTCTGGACGGCGGTCTGCTGGACCGTGATTATCCCGGCCGGCGCGCTGGTCACCCGTAGTGCCGGCCTGTACCGGTACCTGTGGGACAGCGTGCGCGACTTCGACGGGGTGGCCGCGTTCGAGCGCCGGCTGGGTCGGGCCGGTTTCGAGGATCTGCGGACGCACACCATGCCCGGCTGGCAGCGGCACGTGGTGCACACGTTCCTCGGTCGTCGCCCGGATCAGAAGCCGGCCAGCTAGCGCGTGCGCAGCTGGTAGCGGCGTTCGGCGTAGTCCAGGTCGTCGCGCCAGAGCCGGATGGCGGCGCGCCGAATCAACGGGCGTAGCAGCGGCGCCGCCGCTCGGGCCACCAGGAAGCCGGGGTGGTCGGAGTAGGCCAGCGTGGCTTCGATGACCGCCGTCCTCGGCGCCCCGTCCGGCCCGGCGCCGAGCGGTGTGGCGTGGGTCTCGACCACGCTGCCCGCGCCGTCACCTTCCATGATCCGCATCACCACGGTGCGCGGACCCGGGCAGCTGAACTCGGCGGTCACCGGCACTCCGAACCGGCCGCCCACCCGGTACGTCACCTCCACCAGGAACCGGTCGTCGGCGGGCGATGGGACCGAAAGCACCCGCAGGTTCGCGAACGAGTACGGATGCAACCAGGAGCCGTGCCACGGGTCCAGCCGGTTGGCCAGCACGTCGGACGGCTCGCAGCGGCCGACCACGGTGACCACCGCGGTCACGCTCGCGGGCGTCGGCGGCCGGGCCCCCAATACCGGCGCGCCCGTGGGAGCCTCCGCGCCCGCAGCGTCGAGCCGTACCCACACCAGTACCCCGTCATCATGGGTGGGGTAGGTCCGCCAGCCCGGTCGCCCGTCGGCGCCCAGCGCCAATCCGTGCCAGTGACACACCAGCCGGCCCTGCACCACCACCGACCCACACAGGGGCGCCCCAAGGTGCGGGCACGCACCGGGGCCGACGTGGGCTACTCCATGCAGGTCCCGCCACGCCACCAGTTCCAGGCCGGCCACCGTGCGGCCCAGCGGACGCCGCGCGCCCAGCCCGCGACTGACGCCCAGCTTGCGC
>JALYVZ010000020.1 GCA_030852965.1 Actinomycetota bacterium
GGGAGGAACTGGCCGCGCGGGCGGCCGCGGCGGACGCGGCCGTCGCCGGGCTGTGCCGGTACGCCGAGCTGTACCGGCGGCTGGGCACCGAGATCCGCGCCGACGTACAGCCGTGGATGCTCGCCGGCAAGCTGTTCCAGCAGGCCCTCACCGAGGCGATCTGGGGTACCTCGATCGCGCTGGCGGTGCAGACCCTGGCCGGAGCCGTGCCCGTCGAACGTCTGCGACCGCTCGCCGAGCTGCTGTGCACGCTGCGCTCCGGAGCCCGGGACGCCCGGCAGGTGCTGCTGGAACGGGACGACTTCGCCAACAACTACACTGCCTGGCTGAACGCCGCCGGAGCCGCCACCAGCCGCGCGTTGGCGCGGCTCGGCGAGCCGGACGAGACCGATGCCTGGGTCACCGGCCCCCATGGCGTCACCGAGCACCTGGCGAGGGCGGTGCACCCGGACGGCTGGGAGTGGGAGGGCAGCACCTACTACCACGTGTTCGTGCTGCGGGCCTACCTGCTGGCCCTGCGCGGACGCCCGGACCTGGTCACCGACGAGCTGGCCGCCCGGCTGGCGGGCATGGTCGACGTGGTCGCCGCGCTGGCCACCGACCGGGGCGGGGTGGTGCCGGCGCTGCACGACACCCCGTACGGCGGCTCCGGGTGGGACGAGGAGCTCTACGAGCTGTGCCTGCTGGCGGCGGACCTGCCGGGAGCCGGGGACCTGGGGTTCCTGGCGGAGCCGCTGGCGGAGCGGCTGCCGGCCGGGATCGTGGCGTGGCGGCGTGCGGAGGCCCGGGGCTGGTTCGGCCCGGCGGCGCCAGACTGCCCGGCGACCCCAGACTGCCTGGGGCCGCCGTCCAGGATCCTCCCGAACGTCCGGGGCAACCGGTTGTTCGCCGATGCCGGCTACGCCGTGCTTGCCGGGGACGGCTACCGCGCGGTACTGGACTACGGCCCGCACGGCGGTTCGCACGGCCACCTGGACAAGCTCGCGCTCTACCTCTACGGCGCGGCGGGCGCCCGCTGGCAGCCCGCCTACGGGGTGCCGCCCTACGCGCATCCGTGGCGCCGCGGCTACTACCGGGCCACCACCGCCCACCCCACGCTCACCGTGGACGACGCCGAGCAGGCCGAGGCCGACGGCCGGCTGCTGTACTGGCGCTCCGGTACCCGCTGGGCGAAGCTGGGCGCGAGCGCCGAGGTGTACCCGGGGGTGCGGTTCGACCGGCACCTGCGCGCGGAGGCCGGCTGGCTGCTCGACGTAGTCCGGGTCGCCGCCGACCGGGAACGCGATCTCGCCCTGCACCTGCGGACGGACGTCGACGTCACCGTCCGGCACACCCGCGACGGAGCCCAGACACACTGGCCCGACGACGGCGCCCTGACCGGACTGCACACGGCCCTGACCAGCGGAACCGGCCCAGCTGCCTTCACCACCGCCGCCGATCTGGGCCCGGCCGATGACCCGCAGCGGAGCCGACCGCACATCCGGTGGCGGACGCGCGCCGAGCGGGCGGTGTTCGCCTCCGTGTACTCCCCGGCCGCCGCGCCGATGACCGCTCTGCGCATCACGGAGTCCGGATTGGAGCTGACCGTGCACCTTGACCGGCCCGGCGGCGAGTCGGTGGATTGGACAATCACGGGGTCCTCCTCGCATCTATGATCAACAGGTACTGAGTCCGGCTTGGGGTCCCCCGCAACCAGCCTGAGCGCCTGTTGATCAATCGGGTGGGAGTGGGTCCGGTAGGTTGGGGTGGCCACTGGGCCGGTCCGGGGCCGGGAACGGAGACGATCGTTGGGCGCCAGAACGCCGGGAGCGATGCCATGACGGACGAGCCCACCTTGCTGCTCGGGGACGGCCGGCTGGCCCAGCTCCGCGAGGCGATCCGCGACAGCCACGCAGCCCAGTTCGCCCGGCTGCTGGACCAGTGCTCGTGCTACGCGGCCGAGACCCCACCGGCCGAGCACCCCGAGGCGTCGATCACCTACTTCGGTCCGGCGTCAGCCGGGTTCGCGTTGGCGTACCGGCTCACCGACCAGGCGCAGTACCTGGACCAGGCCCGCCGCTGGATCGCCGGCGCGGTGTCGTTCCCGCACTGGGGCCGGGCGCACCTGCCCGACCACGACCTGGACGCCGGCTGGATCCTGCACGGGCTGTCCCTGGCCTACGACTGGCTCGGCGGTTCTGGCCCCGAATCGGCACTGCCTCCGGCCGAGCGGGACGCGCTGCGGGACAAGCTGATCCTGCAGGGCGAGCGGATGTACGACTACGCGGTTGAGACCGAGGGCAGTTGGTGGTCGTCGTCGTACTGGCAGAACCACAACTGGATCTGCTACGCCGGACTGCTCGCCTGTGGCTACGCGCTGCGCGACGAGCACCCGCCGGCGGCCGACTGGGCGGCCCGCGCGGTTGAGAACTTCCGGATCGTGGCCGACATGCTCCCGGCGGACGGTTCCGGCAGTGAGGGCGTCGTGTACTGGCGCTACGGCGTGCCGTGGCTGGCCGTGGCGTTCGACCTGATCGCCAACCAGGACGGCGTGGACCTGTTCGCCGCGTGCGGCTTCCTGCGCAACACGTTCTCCTTCCGGCTGCACCAGAGCGCGCCGGGGTGGGAGCGCATCGTCGACCACGGCGACTGCCACGACCGCCGCAGCGGGCACAGCCTGGCGCTCTACCTCAAGCTGGCCGCCGCCTACCGGATCCCGCAGGCGCAGTGGCTTGCCGAGCGGGTTCGCACCACCTTCCTGGGCCGGGAATGGCACGAGAGCGGGGTCAAGCCGGGCGTGCGCGCCGAGGGCTACCTGGAGCTGCTCTGGTACGACCCGTCGGTGGCCCCGGAGCCGCCGGACGACCTGCCGACGCACGCCTACTTCCCCGACCTGGGCCTGGTCACCGCCCGCACGTCCTGGTCCGACCCGAACGCGACGGCACTGTCGTTCAAGTCCGCGCCGGGCGGCGGGCACCAGGCCTGGGACACCAGCCACCGGGTCAAGACCGAACGGGGCTGGGACACCCTGAACGCCGGCCACCACCATCCGGACTCCAACACCATCGTGCTGCTGGGCCACGGCGCGCACCTCGCGGTGGACGAGGGCTACTCCAACCGCAAGCTCACCGAGCACCACAACGTCGTGCTCGTCGACGGGCGCGGCTACGTCGGCGAGGACCGCTACCACGTCTACAAGGACCTGCCCGAGGCTTTCCAGGCCCGCACGCACTCCGTGGTCGCCGCCGAGGGCTGGGTGCACTGCATCGGCGAGGCGGGTGCGCTGTATCCGCCCGAGCTGGGCGTGACCAGGGCGACCCGGCGGCTGCTGTTCGGCCCGAGCGGGGCGTTACTGCTGGTCGACGACCTGACTGCGGACACCGAGCGCACCTGGACCTGGCTACTGCACACCGACCACCCCGCCATGCGGCTACCGGACGGCCGCCTACTCTCCCGCTCCGGCCCTGGCCGGCTGACCGTCCGTTCCGTGGACGGCACGCCGTTCACCCAGACCGAGGCGCAGGTGCACGCCAACCCCACCGCCAGCACCCCGAGCCTGGCCATCGGCCGCACCCTGCACACCCTGCGCCGGGAAACCGGCCCGGCCCGCCAGGCCCGCTTCGTCACGCTGCTGCTACCCGGCTCCGCCCTGGAACCCACCCCCGACGAGCCCGCTTCGGTCTCAGCCGATGGCAGTGTCCGATGGACTCACGGGGAGTGGGCGTACCGCGTTCAGCGGAACACTGCCGCCCCTGTCGCCACCGCCTACCGAGACAACGAGACCCGCACCCTGAGCGTACCCATCGGTTCACGCTGAGCAGGACAACTCGTCAGCCCCGCGGCAGCGGGCCGATCCAGCGCTCGCTGTTGTCAAGTCCGCCCGGGTGGTCCCGGAGCACCTGCTCGACGGCCTTGGCCAGCGCCGACTCAGCCGCACGGGTGCGAGTGCGCGTTGCCGGGAGCAAGATCAGACCGGGGTGGGTGCGACCGCGAGCGAGCCACTCGGCGGCGAGGGGGCGGAAGTCCTTGACGTTGTTCGTGACCACGGCACGGGCCTCTGCGCACGCCACCTCGAAGAGCGTCCGGTCGCTGCGCCCCAGCAGGTCGGCGCGGTCGACCACGGCAACCACGTCGTAGCCGGTATCCCGAAGCACTGCCGCGAGCCGCGGCGAAAGGTGCTCGCCGAGCAGGGCCTTCACCCGCGCAGTGCCCGCTCACCCGCGACAGCGGCCGCGCGTCCACGTTCGTATGCGGCCTCATTGTCCGCGATCTCAGCGTCGATCTCGGCCTGGTACTCGCCGTAGTAGGCGACGGCGGCCTCGATCAGCCCGGCCGGAACGTGCAGGTATGCCGTAGCCTCGGTGATCGACCCGTCGTTGTCGCGGACCGTCGCGATGACCTCCCACACGTCCAGCCCCCGCCCCACCAGACTCGCCCGCCGTCCGCTGGGGCCGTCGAGAAACTCGATCAACGGATGTGCATCGTGCCGAAGCCCTTCCTCAAGGAACCGCTGCGCGAGGGTTCGCTCAGCGACGCCGGTCCGACGGGCACACTCCGCGAGCCGACGCCGTGTCCCCGGCGGGAGCCGCAGCGTGTAGTGATCGGTCATACGACCATTCTACCGTGCTGTGCCACGGCGTGACACAGCTCCAGGACCGGCATGTCCGACGCCGGTGTCGGGTATGCCGAGGTCGGCGACGTCGAAGCGCCCACCAGAGCCCGGCTGACCGTCCACCCGCCGGAGCGCTCCCAGGCCGGGTGACCGGCCCGGGAGCGTTCAGCGGAACGCGCTCGTTCCCGGCGTGGTGTTCGCGCCGGTGATCACGACGACCATCTGCTCGTCCGGCGCCGGGCGGTAGACGCCGGTGAGCAGGGCGGCCACCCCTACGGCGGCGGCCGGCTCGGCGACGATCCGGGCGGCGGTCCACAGGGCGGCCTGGGCTCGCAGGATCGCCTCGTCGTCCACCAGGAGCACGTCGCCACGAATTGCTGGGTGATCGGGAAGACCAGCTCACCGATGCGCCGGGGAGCCAGGGCGTCGGCCGCGACGCTGCCGGCCGGGGCATCGACCGGCCGGCCGGCGGCTCGGGCGTGGGCCAGGGTCGGCGCGCCGCGTAGGCCACCGCCACCCCGTGGTTTCCCCCGGACGCCGCGACCACCCCGGCCTCCGGCACCTCGTGCAGCAGCAGGTTCTCGAACGCCCCGCGCGCTTTGAACGAGCCCGCGACCTGCAACTGTTTCCAGCTTGAGCACCACCGTCCCGCCCGGACCCGCCGGATCCAGGTCGCGCAGATCCACCTCGAGCACTGGGGTGCGGCGGATGTGCGGCCGGATGATCGGATAGTCTCCCCGATCGTCTCCGGCGTGACGCCGTGGGTGTCGGTGGCGCTGCCAGTCACTACTCAATCTCCTCGGCCGATTACAGGGATTCGACTCGGTTCTGAATTCGTACTTGAAGTAGGATACGGCCATGGCAACGGCGAAGGTGTCCATGAGCCTGGACGCGGACGTGCTGGCGGAGGCCCGCGAACGGGTCGGCGGGCGTGGTGTGTCGGCGTATGTGAACGAGGCCGTCCGTCGACAACTTCGGCGGGACGCGTTGGCTGATCTGCTCGCCGACATGGGAGCGGCCAACGGCCCGGTAGACGAGGAACAGATGGAGGAGGTGCGCCGCCGGTGGCCAAGGCTGGACGACGAAGCCGCGTCCCGGTCGGCGTAAGCGACCTCCTCGTTCTCGACGCCGAGGGAGTCTCCAAAGCCGCAACGAACAATCGGTCTGTTCAGGCGTGGCTGGAGCGGGCGCGCGAACTGGATGCCGATGTGGTCATCTCGGCCGCCACAGTGGCCGAGGTCGTGCGCGGGCGTAGGCCGAGATGCCGACTGCGAGCGGGTGATCAAGTCAGCGGAGTCTGGCCGGTTGACGAGGCACTCGCTCGGCAGGCCGGGCGTCTTCTCGGACGAACGCGCTCACAGGCCACCATCGACGCGTTCGTGGCAGTCACCGCGGTCACCGCCCGACAGCACAACGGATCGGCTCGTTGTGTCGTCCTGACCAGTGACCCGCACGATCTGGCGATGCTGCTCTCCGACGAGCCCGGGATCTCGGTAATCCGAGTGTGACGGGACGATGACATCATGAGCAGCACGTTGCGCGCGGAGTTCTACTTCGACGCGGACGGAGTCAACTGGCACTTCCGGGTGCCCGCGCTCCACATCGTCGGTGACGGAACCGCCACCCGCGAACTCGCCGAAGCCGAGTGCCTGGACGCGATCGCGTTCGCGCTGGAGGGCGATCCGCGCGACTACGACACCAGCACGGACGCCGTCGACCTGCGGGTATCCGTGGAGATCTCCGCCGGGTGAACGGGCCGGCGCGGCCTGGCGTGGCTCCGGGTGCGTGCCCCTGACCGCGTTCAGCTGAACGCGGTTGCTGAACCGAGCCGAGCCTCTTGAAGCAGGCCGGGTCGAGACGCATGCGGACGGACGGAGATCCGATCAGTCCACCGACCATCGTCGGGTGGAGATGGTTGCCGCCTGACGACCACCCGACGACAGGGCGGCCGGAGAGCATGTTCGCTACTGCTGCCGGGTGCCGGGGTCGGCCGTGTGGAGTGCTTCGAGGAGCAGGATCAGCTCGGCGGCGTCTCCGTAATCCAAGGCGGGGTCGGCGGCGAGGCCGGGGTCGCGGCTGCCGGCGAGGATGGCGTGCAGCTGCCGGATGAGCGTGATGAACCACGGTGGATGGTCGGGTTTGATGAGTCCGTGCAGCTGGTGTGCGGCCTGGTCCTCGGTGTTGTCCCGGATGGCGTCGGCGACCACGGAGAAGAGCTGGAAGCTGTTGCTGTGGCTGTCGCCGCCGTCGCGGCGGTAGCCGAGGTAGGCGTCAATCGCTCGGGTCCGGGCGGCGTGGGCTTCCTCGGGATGGCCGGTGGCCCGTTCGAGGTTCTCCAGGATCGCCCACGTCTTCCAGGGCTGGGCCGCGTGACCGTACGGCGTCTGGCACTCGATGGCGCGTTGCAGCTCCCGCCGCGCCTCGTCGTAGCGGCCTAGTCCGTGCAGTATGTAGGCCAGGTTGCTGCGCGTTCCGCCTTCGTCGGCGAGATTCCCGGAGCCCGCTTGGATGTGAGCCGCCTGCTGGTAGAACGTGACCGCCTCTTCCGCTCGACCCATCGCCGCGTACAGGCTGCCCAACTGGCTCAAGGTGCTCGCTTGCCCGGCGAGGTTGTTCTCCCGAACGTTGATTGCCAGCGATTCGCGGTAGGCGTGCTCGGCGGGCTCGAACTGGCCCGCCTCGTAATGGACAATTCCGATCTGGTGCCAGACCACCGCCACCATGCGCGGCTCACCCAGCCCTTCGAATGTGTCCCGGGCTTCCGCGTGGCTGTCGAGCGCCTCCGCATAGCGCTTCTGAAGCCGCCGTACGGAGGCCAGCTGGCCTTTGGCCACCGCCACACCCCGAAGATCCCCCAGCTTCGGTGCGCGCCGGATGTGCTCCTCGTAGGCGGCGGCGGCCTCGTCCAGGCGCCCGAGGTCAGCGAGGCAGTTACCGATCTCGGTGAAGGTCCCCGAGTGCATCAGCTCCGCATTCCTGTTTCCGGCTTCTGATAGTCGGTGGAACCGGTTCTGTGCCTCGGCGAGCGGTGCCAGCGCGGCTTGGGCGGCTCCGCCCCTTTGGAGCACGCTGCCGAGGCGCCAATGTGCCCTGGCGACGTGGTAGGCCGCTGCCGGGTAGGCGGTGTCGCCGGCTGCGAGAGCCCGGGTCAGGAGTCGTTGCGCGGCGGTGTGCGCGGCGGGCAGTTCACCGCGCTCCAGCAGGCGGTCGATCTCCGCCGACGCGGCGTTGAAGCCGGCGCCGCTCCAGCCACCGAGTTGCTGCGCGGCCTGTTCACGGACCCGCACCGCCCGGGCGAGCGCGCGCGGCTGGCCCAGGCCGGCCACCAGCTGCTCCACGCGGGCCGCCAGGTCCACGAGAACGTCGGGTGGCTGGCGGGTGTTGAGCCAGTCGAGCATGGCGAGCAGGTTGGGCAGCTCCAGCAGCGTCAACCCGCTCACTCGCCGAGCATCCTTGTTCGACTCCCCGTACAGGTACCGCGCGAGCCCGGCCATTGCGTCGGCCCAGCGGGTGCGCAGGACGTCGGCCTCCTCAGGTGCCAGCTCGGCGAGCAGGTACGGGGCGAGCCCGGGGTCCAGACGCAGGTGCCCGCCGCCCATGTCCTCGCCCAACCCGACGTCGATCAGCTCGACGGCCAGCTCCCGCGCCGGGTCAGATTCCAACCCGGTGACCTGCTCGATGACCCACAGGTGCACGCCGCCGTGGCAGGCGGCCAGCGCCCGCACATGCTGGCGGGACCGGGGCGTGAGTCGGCGCAGGGACAGCTCGACGCTGGCGTAAAGGGAGTTCTCCCGGTCTCCGGGATGGGTGCGTTCCAGGCGGGCCATCAGTGTGCGCAGATCGGCCGTGGTAGCCCGCACTCCAGCTTGGGTGACCTCGCGGGCCAGTAGCACCAGGGCGCGGGGGTGCCGGTTGACCGCCTCGACCAGGTCGGTGATCTCACCCGGGGTGGCACCGAGATCGCCGGCCGGTGGGGTCCAGCCGTGCTGTTTCATCACCTCGGCGACCAGCTCGACCGCGTCATCGCGGGCCAACGCCCCCAGCTCCCACTCCCTCGCTGGGGTGTCGAACGGGGCGGGCAGCGACTCGCGGGTGGTGAAGACCAGCCGGGTGCGCGGGTCGGCGTCCAACAGCCGCCGACACAGGGCCAGGATCGCGGCCGCCGCATCGTCGGTGTCCCCATCCTCGGGGGTCACAGCGGGTGCGGTGTCCAGCCGTTCTGGGAGCACCGTCTCACAGTTGTCGATCACCACGATGGTGGGGTCGTCGCGCAGCGCCCGCTCGACGGGCTGCAACGCCTGGTCCAGGTCGGGATACTGGGCGACGGAGTAGCTCGTCCCGAGCAGTTGGTGGCCGAGGGTGTCGAGCACCGCACGCGGGTCGCGGTGGTGCTCCAGGCTGACGAACCCGGCACGCCCGAACCGGGCGGTGCGCACCAGCCAGCCGGCCAGCTCGGCGGCCAGGGTGGTCTTGCCTTGGCCGCCGGTGCCGCGCACCACCACCCACCGCTGACGGTGCAGCAGCCGTTCCATACCCAGTAGCTCCCGGCTGCGGCCGTGGAAGCGGTGCGCCGGAGCCTCAGGCAGCCCGCCGAGCCCGAGCGCGCGGGCGGCGTCCTGCAGCTGCTGGGCCTCGCGCGCGGGGATTTTGGTGATCAGCTGCGGGTCTTGTTGTTCCTGGTAGAGCACCGGCACGAACCAGTCCCGCAGCCGCAGCTCCCCGACACCGAGGATCTTGCCGCGCGCGGGGTCGGCGAACAGCGCCTGCTGCCCGGCCAGCATCGCCGCACCCACCCGGGCACCGCGGGCCAGCTCGGCGTAAAACCGCGCAACGAACAGCCGCGCGGTCTCCACCAGCACGCTGTGGCTCATCGCCACCACCGAGGTGACGCCCTCCTCCAGCAGCTTCGCGGCCACCGACGCGGTCGGGTCGACCTCGGCCAGCGCGGTCTGACACGCCTCCAGGAACACCAACGGAACCCGGTGACCGCGGACCAGCCCAGCCAACTTGCTGGCGTCCACGAAGTCCATCCGCCGCCCCGCCCACCGCTCCGAGTCGTCCGCGTCCTCGAAGCACAACCCGCCCAGGCCGAGCCGGCGGTCATACACGCCGTGGCCGTCGAAGTGCACCACGTCGAACGGCCGGCCCTCATCACCGTCGGTCAGGGCCTGCTCCAGCGCGGCGTAGGTGGGCGGCTGCAACACCGTGAGCCGGGCCAGGTCCCCGAGGCTCTCCACCGCCTCCACCAGCGGCCGGGCACTGACCCGGTGATCGATATACCCGATCGGGCGACCCTCGCCGTCCCGCTCGGGGCGGGGGCTGACCAACAGAATCCGCACCGGCAACTCAGTCAGCCGCTCGGGCCGGTGGCGCCGGTTGGGCAGCCGCCTCCGCACCCGCACCCCGTCACGGCCCTGAAACAGCCAACCCCGCCCGTCATGCAACAACTCCCACGGCAACGCCAGCAGCACCACCGCCGCCTCCCGCGCCAGCACCTCAGCGTCCTCGACGGCGCCGGCGGGTAGGTCGGCGTCCACCTCGACGGAGAACCGCCGCTCCGACCCTGCCCCCGCCCCCGCCCGCTGCCACGCCGACACCGCCTCCCGCGCGCCCGGGTCGTCCAAGGCGGCCGCGTGCAACGCCTGACCCCACCCGGGCAGCCGCGCCTCGATGGTCTCCGCCCGCTCCCGGAACACCCCGACCGGCCACCGGTAGTAGCTCTCCAAATACCAGCGCAGATCAGCCGCCTCGATCGGCCCCAGCGGCGCGGTCAGCTCAAACCGCCGGCTGGTCACCGCTCCGGCGCCCGGCCGGGCCGGCTGATAGGTCACGTGGGCCATCGCCCGGGCCCGCCGGGTGCCCTCACCGGTGACGATCGTCGGGTCCTGCAGGGACAGGACCAGCTCCTCCACCGACCCTGCGTCCGGTTTGGCGAACGGCTGGTGATCGGTGGGCAGCCGCCGGCCCAGCGCGGTCAGCACCCCGGGCAGCGCCGCGCTCAGCCCACCCGGCCCCACCTGCACCGCCACTGCAACCGGGGCCTCGGCGAACCACAGCCCCAACGCCTGCGGTTTCACCCCCGGCAGCAGCAGCGGGATCACCCGGTAGCCGTCGCCGCGAGCGCGCTGGACCTCCAGGCCCTTGTCCACCTCACGCCGCACCCACGGCGAGTTGACCGTGTCCAGGCTCAGCACCACCAGCACGTGCGACGCCGCCTCGATCGCGGCCTCGATCTCCGGCGCCAACTGGTCGCCACCCCGCAAGCTCCGGGAGTCCACCCACACCGGCACACCCAGCCGCTCCAGCCGTCGCCGCAGCTCCGCGACGAAACCGTCGTCGGCCGAGGCGTGCGAGATGAACACCGCCCGCACAGACCCACCCACGTAGCCCCCGTCCGTTGCCTACGCGGCATAGCGTCGGCGATGGTGCGCAAATGTGTTACCCAGACCAACCGAACAGCCCAACCGGGTGCTTCCGGACGGCGCTGACCGACCTGTGGCGCGGCAGCTCAGTCGGGCAGGCGTTCGCCGGTCTCGGCGTGGAAGGTGTGCACCCGAGCGGGCCCCCGCAGGCCGACCCGCACAGTGTCCCCGAAGGACGGCGAGTCACTCCCGTCGGTCCGGACGATGATCTTCGCCGGAGTGCCGTTGACCGGCACCTCACCGTGCACGAAGGCGTCCGCGCCGAGCTCCTCGACCAGCCGCACGGTCAGGTTCAGCGCCGGTCCATCAGCCCCGACCAATTGGAACGCCTCGGGCCGGATCCCGATGTGGACCTCACCCGACGAGCCGGCGGCCTCTCGCGCCGAACGCGACAGCGGCACGGTCAGCCCGTCCAGCTTGGCGCCCTCGACGGTCAGCGGCACCGTGAACAGATTCATCCCGGGCGAGCCGATGAACCCGGCGACGAAGGTGTTGCACGGGCGGGCGTAGAGTTCGCGCGGGGTGGCGCACTGCTGGAGCAACCCGTCCTCGAGTACCGCGACCCGGTGCCCCATGGTCATGGCCTCTACCTGGTCGTGGGTGACGTAGACCGTGGTGGTGCCCAGCCGGGTCTGCAGCGCGGTGATGTTGGCCCGGGTCTCCACCCGCAGCTTGGCGTCCAGGTTGGACAGCGGCTCGTCCATCAGGAACACCGCCGGCTCCCGCACGATGGCCCGCCCCATGGCCACCCGTTGACGCTGGCCACCGGACAGCGCTCGGGGCTTGCGGTCCAGGTACGGGGTGAGATCGAGCATGCGGGCCGCCTCGGCGACCCGGGAAGTGATCTCCGGCTTGGCGACCTTCCGCAGCTTGAGCGCCAAGGCCATGTTCTCCGCGACGGTCATGTGCGGGTACAGCGCATAGGACTGGAACACCATGGCGATGTCCCGATCCTTGGGAGACACAGCGGTGACATCTCTACCGCCGATGTCGATCGAGCCTTCGTCCACGTCCTCCAGGCCGGCGAGCATGCGCAGCGCGGTGGACTTGCCGGAACCGGACGGGCCAACCAGCACCAGGAACTCGCCGTCGGCGATCTCCAGGTCGAGCTTGTCGACCGCACGCACCGGGGGTGACCCGGGAAAGACCCGGGATGCGTCCCGGTAGCGGACCTCTGCCACGTCGACATGCTCCCACGGAGCAACTGTCCGGGGGCGGCCGCCACTGCGGTTCGACGGGCCCAGCACTCAGCCGTCCGGGGCAATCGCGGTGTCCAACACCAGGCGCGCCGCCTCGGTGTGTCCGGCGGCCATCAGCAGCCCGGCCGGGGCCAGCGCAAACCCGTCATCCACCGCGATCGGACAACCGGCCAACCGCTCGCGCAGCACGTCGTCCCCGCGAAGGGTGTCCCGGACCGCCGCCAACCCCGCCGAGTCCGGCTGCCGGAACACCCCGCCGGTCAGCACCACCAGCCCCAGGCCGGCGTCGAACAGGGGTCGACCGGCCACCCGCAGGTGCCGCCGAGCGGCCAGCACCGCGGCCAAGGCGGCCAACCGACGGTCCTCCGCCTGCGCACCGGGGTCCTCGGGCAGGAACCCGGTCTCCTCGACGAGTCGGCGCACGGTGGGCAGCAGCAGGTCGGCCTCCAGCGGGTCGACCACCGCCTGCGCCTGCCCCTCGGTGAGGATCCCCGGAGCGGTCAGCCGCAACCCGAGGTCGGCTTCCACGCAGGTGCGGCCACCAGCCGGATCCCCGCCGGCCACGGTGGGCGGCAGCGCGGAGTAGACGTCGGTGGTCGAGCAGCCCACGTCGATCACCAGCACCGCGCCTGCGTGCACCCCCCGGAGCCGGACCAGCTCGGTCAGCGCAGCTCGGACCGCGAACGGCGTGGGGTGCTGGGCCAGCCGCCGAAACCGCGCGGTGGCGGCCGAACCACGCCCGCCCACCAGGTGCTTGGGGAGCAACCTGGTGACCGCCGCCCTGGCCGGCTCAGAGACGATCACCCCAGGCTCGGGCAGCACCGCGTCGACAGTCACCACGGTGCGCCCGGTGGCACTCAGCAGCGCGGCCGCGTCGCCTCGGACATCGGCCGCCGCCGCGAGCACGATCGGTGCCCGGAACCGGGCTCGGGCCAGCCGGGAGGCGTTGGCCAGCAACACCCGCTCAGGGTCACCGCCACGACCGGATCCGCCGAGCAGCAGCACCACGTCCGGCCGGCTGGCGCGCATCGCCCGCACTCCGGCCGGCTCCAGCTCACCGGCCTCGATGTGTACCACCCTGGCCCCGGCGGAGCTGGCCACCCGGTATCCGGCCTCGGTGGCGGCCAACCGCTCGCGGCCGACCACCGCCAGCCGCAACCCACCGCCGGCCGATGAGCAGGCCAGCAGCTCGGTGTCCCGCCAATGCCCGCCGATCGGGATCATCTCGTCCGTCCCGGCCGCCGCCGCCGCCGCGCGGACCCCGACCAACAGGTCTTCCGGCGTGCTGCGGTGGATGGCGGCGCCGACCGGCTCACCGTGCGCGTCGATGCCGAGTGCCTTGACCCAGCCGGAACCCACGTCGAGGCACACGCATGGCAAGGTCATGGCCGACCAGGGTATCCGGGATCAGTCCGGAACCGTGGTCGTGATCGCCGCTGGCGCGCCGGGTCGCGGTACGGTGCCCCAATGCTCGGATTGATGCAGGATCGTCCTCTGTCTCTGCCTCACGTGTTCCACCGCGCAGAGCAGTATTTCGGTCACAAGCAGGTCGTCACGGCCACCGCCACCGGCGAGGTCCGCACCTCCATCACGGAGCTGACGCAGCGGGTGCGCCGGCTGGCGACCGCGCTGGATGCCCTCGGGATCAGCGCGGACGGCCGGGTGGCCACGTTCTGCTGGAACACCGCCGCGCACCTGGAGCTGTACCTGGCCGCGCCGTGCACCGGGCGGGTGCTGCACACCCTGAACATCCGGCTGTTCCCCGACCAGCTGACCTACGTTGCCAACCACGCCGAGGACGAGATCGTCTTTGTGGACCGGTCACTGCTGCCGCTGCTGTGGCCGCTGACCGAGAAGATGGACACCGTCCGGCACTACGTAGTGATCAATGATGGCGCCGACATCGACATCCCCGACGATCCCCGGATCCTGCACTACGACCGGCTGCTGGCCGAGTCCGAGCCGTTCGCGGGCACGTTCGTGGTGGAGGACGAGAACACTGCCGCCGCCATGTGCTACACCTCCGGCACCACCGGCAACCCCAAGGGCGTCGTCTACTCACACCGCTCCACGGTGCTGCACTCGTTGATCACCATGATCGCCGACACCCTGGCGCTGTCCGAGCGCGATGTGGTGATGCCGATCGTGCCGATGTTCCACGCCAACGCCTGGGGCCTGCCGTACGCCTGCCTGATGGTCGGCTCGGACATCGTCTTCCCCGGCCCGAACATGACCCCAAAGGCGTGCCTGGAGCTGCTCGCGGAGCACAAGGTCACCGTGACCGGCGGGGTGCCGACGATCTGGATGGGCGCGCTGCCGCTGCTCGACGAGTACGACCTGTCGGCGATCCGGATCATCCTGTGCGGCGGCTCGGCGGTGCCGAAGTCGCTCTCCGAGGCGATCCGGGAGAAACTTGGCGTGCCGCTGACCCAGGGCTGGGGGATGACCGAGACCAGCCCGCTGTGCACCGTCGGCACGCTGCGCACCCAGCACGACTCGATGACCGAGGACGAGCGGGCGAACGTGCGGGCCCGGCAGGGGCAGGCCGCGCCGCTCGTGGACCTCCGACTGGTCGACCCCGACACCGGCAAGGTGGTCCCCTGGGACGACACGTCCAGCGGCGAAGTGCAGGCCGCCGGCCCGTGGATCGCCAAGGAGTACTACCGGGGTGAGGGCGGGGGTTCGCAGTTCACCGAGGACGGCTGGCTGCGCACCGGTGACGTGGCCACCGCCGACCCCGACGGCTTCCTACGGCTGGTGGACCGGACGAAGGACCTGGTCAAGTCGGGCGGGGAGTGGATCAGCTCGGTGGAGCTGGAGAACGAGATCATGGCCCACCCGAAGATCGCCGAGGCCGCGGTGATCGCCATCCCGCACGAACGCTGGGTGGAACGCCCGATGGCCTGCGTCGTGGTGAAGCCCGGTGAGACCCTGACCGCCGAGGACGTGCTGGAACACCTGAAGCCCAGGGTGGCCAAGTGGTGGCTGCCCGACGCCGTCGAGTTCATCGACGAGGTGCCCAAGACGTCGGTGGGCAAGTTCTCGAAGAAGACACTCCGCGACAAGTTCGCCGGGTACAAGCTCCCCTGATTAGACGGCTAGAAGCAGGCATGACCAGCACATTCGTCCCAGACCGGCCCCGGCGAGCAGCGACGTTCGCGCCCGCCGGTCCGGCTACCCGGCCCAGCCACAGGGCAGCGACAGACCTCCGGAGGAGGCGTCAGCACGCTCCAGCCGGAAGGTCGAGTACGTGACCCTCACGCCATCCTGTGTCAGATCCCGCGATGCAACGACCTGAGATCGCAGACCGGACCGGTCGGCTAGGCCAAGGACGTGCTCTTGGTCGCCCGACGTCCCGAAGAGCAGGAGGATGCGCCCTCCCGGACGAAGGCGCTGATCTACGCCAGCGAAGAACCGCCCGACGCCTGCGTAGCCTCATCAGTAGCCGCTGCCTCGGTGATATCGCGGGGCGCGAACCAGCGGAACGGCGGGTCGATGATCATCAGATCGAATGTCCCGTCCACGGCGGAGTAGATGTCGCTGACCTCGAACCGGGTTTGGACCTCATGGCGGTCCGCGTTCCGTCCAGCCGCGTCGACCGCCGCCGGATTGAGATCAACACCCAGGACCTCAGAGCCCGGCGAGCGGCGAGGATGGCGTTCACCCCGGAACCCGTGCCCATATCGAGCGCCCGGTCTGTCGGACGGGCCTCTGTCACGACCGCTTCGCCGAGTAGGTCCGAAGTCGGTGTCGGAGCGAACACCGTGGCAGGCACGAGTAGGTCTAGTCCGAGATAGGACACTCGGCGCTCTCCGGCGGCGGTCAGCTCACGATAGACGCGCTCATGCCATCGCCTCAGGTCCTGCACCCGGTCCTCGGACATCGTGGGTCGGTACTCCATCGCCTGAGGCTAGGACGGCCACAGGACCCGGGTACATCAGAAATCGGCGCGAAGAGCCAGCGGCTACGCCCGCGCCCGACACTGCTTCGGAGCCGGTACGGTCACGTCATGGCCAGGTTGATCCTTCTGAACGGTCCGCCAGATATCGGAAATTCGACGTTGGCGCAGGTGTACGTGGATCACCACGCGGGCGTACTCAGTCTGGACGTTGATCAGCTTCGGGAGGCCGGCCGTCTCCACACGCCGATCCCGACGGCACCAACAGGGCCGACCCCGCCGTCGAGATCACCACGCCGATCTTGATGGCGCCGGTGCTGCGCGTAGGTAGGTGCGGGTAAGTGTGTAGGCACACGGCCGGGCTCGCCTCGATCGCTGCCGCTACCGGTACGGATCTATCCCCCGCTGCAACAGATGCGTCACGTCGAACTGCTCGCAGGCATCGGTGATGTAGCCCTGTCGACACCCGTTGCGGTACTGCCGCTCGCCGCTGGTCAGGTAACGGTTGTAAGCATGGTGCTGAGCAGCTCGCTTGTGGGGGCGAGTCGGTGAGTCCGGCCGGCCATCGTCAAACGACCCAGCGCCATCACCTTCAGACTCATCCCACTTGTTGGACTCATCGGAGTCGAAGTCGTCGTTGAAGTCGGCGACGACGCTGTGTCGCAGGTGCTCGTGCGCGGGCGCCGCGACCGAGGTGAGCGGGTACAACGCCGAGCCACCGAGCGCGGCGCCGCTGAGGGCCAGGGTCGTCAGTGAGCGGTTGCGCGCGGGAGCGCGATGCCGTGGCATTTGAGGACCTCCAGAGGCGGGGAGTCACGGTTGGTGACAGTGAGTACCCGGCCAGCCCGGAACGAAACCCGGACCTCAACGTGCGTTGGAAGCGCTCTAGCGGCCTTGGTCGCTGAGAGTACCAGTGAATACGTCCACTCGCCGCGCAATCAGTGCGGCAAACGGCAGCAGTACGCGACAAGCGGCCATTTTTAGGCGATGGACGGATATTAGGCCAATCAGGGCAACAGCGATGAGCGGATGGGCAACGGCTAGCAAGTGCTTGGAGTATTCTGTTACTCAGAGTGAATTTGTACTGCACTAAATCACCCTTTCGAAGGACAACTCGTGTCGAATCTCGCTCCCAAGCGTAGCGATCAGCCCTTGCGATATGTGATCACGTTGGCCGAAATCCTCGGCTGTGAGTCGAACTGCGCCGACGTCGACGCGACAGTTGACGCCCTGCATCTCCGGCACCCCGAGCCTCGGATGAGGCTGCCGGTCAAGGACCTCCTCGGGCGGGAGGACCGGTCCCCCGAAACCGTCCCCCCGCGAACCCCCGCGAGCGGGAGGGCGCAGCGGCCCTCGCCGCCTCTCAGCATCGGACGGGCCCGACGACCAACGCAATGGTCGCTTTCGGTTCGCTCGCGGCCACTGCCGCGTTGTTGGGGCAGACCGCCCTCGGAGCTTTCAGTGCGGGCACCCTAGACGGTGGATTCCTCGGCGGAAGCATCTTCGGCAAGCTCCCCGGCGTGCTTCCGGGTCTGTTTGAAGGCGGACTGATCGGTACTCCGGGGCTCGGCGGACTGCCGATGGCGTTTACCCCGGCCTCGTTCACGATTGCCGGCGGAGCGCTGGGTGGCCTGGCGGTCGGAGGAGCTCGCGGGGCCGTCATCCCAACGGTCCCCGGCGGCGTCCTACCTCCGGGCGAGGGCGGCACGGTGCCCCCGGTCGTCGGGGGCGGCACCGGCGGTGTGGTACCCCCGAGCGGCGGCACCGGTTCCGGCGGTGGGACGGGATCCGGGAGCGCGTAGTTGGCGGCGTCGGCGATTCCGTGGGCGGGGTCGTCGCACCGATCTTGCGACCTGTCCTCGAACCAGTCACCGACACCGTCGCACCAATCTTGCAACCCGTCCTGAACCCCGTCACCGAGGCAGTCGCTCGAGTGCTCGATCCGGTCACCGACGCGCTGGCCCCAGTCCTGCGGCCGGTCACTGACACCCTGGCCCCGGTACTCAGCCCCGTTCTTGGCCCCGTTCTCGGGCCCGGGTCCACAAAACTCACCAGCCTGCTTGGAGTGACGACCCCGGTCACCAGCATCCTCGACTCGACCACCGACGCCACCGGCCCGATTCTCCAATCCGGGTCGAACGGACCCGCCGACCTACTCGACGTCCGCGCCGCGGTCACCACCCCGGCCGAGAGCCCAACCAGCACCCTCGTCAACCTCCCCGAACGCGCCCCGGCAGCGCCGCCCACCGAAGCCCTCACCGCAACCGCTGCAGACACAGGCATCCCTGCCCCCGCCACAGCACCGATCACCGAGACCGTCGGTGGTGTCGGGTCGGCGATGAGCGCCTTGACCGCACCGATCACGGTTTCCGGCGCGGCACACGACACGTCGTCGTCCGCTACCGGGGCGACCACCAGTGTGCTCGGCGGGTCCGGTTCGTCAAGCAAGTCCGGCCTTCTGCGTGCTACGAGAGGGGGGTCGAGTGCAAACAAGCCGTCCACGTCGAGCAGCGGCTCCGGCACCGACTCCGGCGGCTCGCTGCCCAGCTCGACCTCCAGGTCCTCGCTGCTCAGCGGGTCGAACTCCAAGAGCTCCAACGCGAACCCACACAAGTCGTCCTCGAGTTCATCGAGCAGTAGCTCGGCCAGCGACTCGTCGAGTAGCTCGGGGAGCAGGTCGAGCAAGAGCTCCGCCAAGAGCTCTGGCGGAGGTGCTGACTCCGGCGGAAGCTCCTCGAAGAGTTCCGGGGCCGGTGGCAGTTCCAGCCACAGCTCCAGTTCCAGCCCCTAGCCGGGGGCTTGCCGGGACGCCGGCAGCGGATGATCGATCCGCCACACGATCCGCACCAGGTCACGCAGGTCGACCATGCCGACTAGCTGGGGGCCATCCACGACCGGGACCACCGAGGTACCCGCAACGAGCATCAGCCCGATGAGCGCGGCGAGGTCGTAGCGGCTGGGCGCGACCAGTGGCTCGGCCGTCATCACGTCACGGACCAGGGCCGGCAGTGCCGAGCCACCGGGCCGGACCAGGTCCACCTCGGTGACCAGGCCGATGACCCGACCGTCCCGGCTCACCACCGGCACCCCGCTGCACCCGGTGGTGGCCAGCAACCGGGCCGCTGCGGCTACCGGAGTGTCCGGTGCCACCGCATAAGCTGACGAACGCATCACATCCGCACAGCGCAGCGGGCGCTCGACACCCTGGCTCGGTTTGCCGGGCACCGCGCCCGGCAGCCTGGCGACATTGGCAGCGGTCACTCGCTGTCAGCTCCTTCCATGCGCTCGCTGTACCGATCCAGCTAACCAGCACCGACACTGCCCGACAGCCTCGACGGCCAGAATTTTCCGCCCGCTCACAATCGTTCACATGCCGGCAAACGCCCGGCACGCTGAGTTGGGACGCTCGGCCGGCGGCAACAGCCGGCACGTCGGCCGGCTCAGGTGGGCTGCTCGGCCGCTGGCAAACTCGCGTCTCGCGGGCTCCAGGCTCGCGGGTTCGGAGTCAGAGGGCAGCTCGGCACTCCGGTCACCGAGGTTGCGCTGCACCCGGTTGAGCAGGACGGAACGCCGGGGCGGTCCGGCTGGGGCGCTTCGGCCGCGCTGTCGTGGTGCTCCTCGGTGACGGTGACGTCCGCCGGCGCAGCACCGAGAACTGGAACTCTTCGACCTCCTCCAGGAGCGCGCACACGACGCGCATCGGTCGGGTCGGGTCAGCAGCGATCCGGGCGATCGGGCCCGGCGCGAACGCGATGCCGGTGACTGCCCGTCCGATCACCGGCAGCGGGCCGGGCAGCCGATCGAGCAGTTCCGCCCGTCGGGGCACCGCCACGGCGGTCTCCGGCCCGGAACCGACCGGTAGCTCGGACCGTTCGTCCTGGCTCGTCAAGGCGGGTTCGCCGTCGGCTCTGCCGCGGCCAACACCGCCGGCTCGGCCTCGGCAGGCAGTACCGCGGCGTCGGCGGTCAGCAGTTCGTCCTGTCGCTGAAGCTCCCGCGCGACTTGGGCCTGCTCCGCCTCCGGACCGCGCCCGGGGCCACCGGTGATCAGCGGGGGCGGGCAACCCGGGGCCGGGGCGGTACTCGCAGCGGGCCACCAGCAGCGCGCGTCCCGACGGGCGCCTGCCTGACCGATCCGACCCTCCAGCACGGCGCGTTTCGCCCCGCAACGCAGCCAGCTCTCCAGCCCCGCTCGCCACTGGCCACCGCCGTGGCCGCCTGGTCGGCCTGACTGTTGAGCTGCTGGTGAGAGACCCACTGAAGATCGCCAACGCGGCCAGCTCGCCAACAACTTCTACGTCTGCGTCGACCGACGTCGGACGAGTGTCGACGTTGGTCGACGTTATGGACACCACGGAGTGGAATTGACCGCGACCTCGTTACTCATGGTCATTTCTGGCCAGTTGGGATAACCCGGCGCACGATAGCGCCCCGGGCACCGTGGGGCACCCGGAGCGGTGGGGGTCGTGAGGCGTCAGAACGACAGGAGGCGGTCGAAGAACGAGCCGTAGTTGCCAAGTGCCTGCCGTAGGTCTTCCGTCGAGGTCTCATCGCTGGCCAACCCGTGCTCGATCTCGTCGCGCTGGCGGCGGAACAGCTCCTCGAGCTCATCGAGCACCTCGCCGACCAGCTCATTTGCCCCACGAACCGCACTGCGGGGCTCGTCAACGAACTCACCCTTCAGCGCGTTCCAGCGACCGCGGTAGCTCTCGGCCCGATCCGGGGCGATCAGCGCGGCGTTGGCGTGACCGTTCGACGCCGCCGCCGTGCCGGTGGCCTGGGCTCCGCCCTCGTCGGTCGCGCTCGGCCCGCCGAGCCGCTCGGCGGCCGTGGTCGAAGCGCCGGATTCGGTCTGCCTTCCACTCGCTGTGTCGTGGTCCGCGTGGTAGGTGGTCTGCTCCATGTCACTCATAGCTTGTTCTCCTGCTCAGTCTCGCGCTCCGTCGTCCGGACCCTGTCGCTACCGTCACGGACGTGTCCGTTTCGATCACCGTCCCGATCGCCCTTGCCCATGTCGCTCCGGCCGGTGTCCGGGCCGGAGGTCCGCGTCAGCTCCTGTTGGCGACCGCGGTCAGGCTGCGAGTTGCGGTTCCGGTCGTCCGCTTCCGACTCACCCTCGGACAACAGTGCCGTCACCAGCGCTCGGTACGAGGTGACCGCCTGCCGCAGTTCCTCAGTATCGGCGCTGCCGTCCACGTTGGCTTTGGCGATCTTGCGAGCCTCGCGGTATCGCTGGGTGACCTCGGGATGGCTCACCGACAGGTCGTCGGCCCGCTTGTCGAAGTCGTCCACGGGGTAACCCCGGGCTGACATGACGTCCACCGCCAACCGGTCGGCACCCTGGACCGCGTGGCTCGGGTCATCCACGAACTGGCCCTGCAGCTTGGACCAGCGACGCTCGAACTCCTCTCGTTCTGGTCGATCGAGGTGGCGCAGTTCCAGCTTCTTGTGCCGCGTGACACGGTCGCGCAGCTCGGACTCGGCCTCGCGCTGGTTGTCGGCGTGCTCCACCGCCCGGTCGTATTCGGGGCCGTACTGCATTCGTAGCTGCTCGGTCCGCTTGCGACGGGAAATTTGGATTCCGGCCACGGCGATGGCCGCGACCGCGATAACCGCGATGATAATCACGATGGTGAGAGTTGCGTTGCTCATGCAAACAACGTTCCCGCGAACGGGACAGCGCAAACCGAACCGAGCTACGTACCGTGAGAATGCATTAACGGGGCCGCCGGGGGTAGAATCAACTTGTGTGGCACGTGTGACTGATCACATCGCTCAAGCGAAACGCGATTCGGGAACCGGAGCGCCCAGCAGTGTGGAGCACCCCAGCATTGCCCACTCGGACCATTGACTCCGTGGCCGATTGGGTCGCCAACATCATGATGACCACGATTCCCGACGATTCCCGCCGCGCCGCGGGAAGACGAGGGCACTCAGCCCCGATGAGGCGCCCGCGATCGCACTCCCGGCTCACCGCACGTAGCCATTGGCTACGCAGCCTCTCTGCTCCGCTGCCCGGCCGGCCGGGCAGCGGAGCAGAATTGGAGAGTGCCCGTGACGCGGCTTTCGAGCCGCCCGAGGAGGGACCCATGAGCATCTCGCTGCACCCCCATCGCAAGGGCATGCTCACCGTCGGCGAACTGCGCTCGGCCCTGGACACCGGCGGCATCGACACCGTGCTACTGGTGCTGGTCGACATGCAGGGTCGGCTGCAGGGCAAGCGGTGCTCGGCCCGGTACTTCCTCTACGAGGTGCTCAAGCACGGCGCCGAGGCGTGCAACTACCTGCTCGCGGTGGACGTGGACATGAACACCGTGGACGGCTACGCGCTCACCTCCTGGGAGCAGGGGTACGGGGACTTCGAGCTGGTCCCCGACCTCAGCACGCTGCGCCGGCTGCCCTGGCACCAGAACACCGCGCTGGTGCTGGCCGACCTGCGGCTGGCCTCCGGCGAGCCGGTCGCCGCCTCCCCCCGGCAGATCCTGCAACGCCAACGCGCCCGGCTGACCGAGCGGGGTTGGACGGCGCTGGCCGGCACCGAGCTGGAGTTCATCGTCTACACCGACACCTACGAGCAGGCCTGGCAGGCCGGGTACCGCGACCTCACGCCGGCCAACCAGTACAACGTCGACTACTCGATGCTCGGCACGAGCCGGGTGGAGCCGCTGCTGCACGCCATCCGGGAGGGGATGACCGGGGCCGGGCTATACGTCGAGTCGGCCAAGGGCGAGTGCAACCTCGGGCAGCACGAGATCGCGTTCCGCTACGACGAGGCCGAGATCACCGCCGACAACCACGCGCTGTTCAAGACCGGAGCCAAGGAGATCGCCGCCCAGCACGGCTGCTCGCTCACCTTCATGGCCAAGATCGACGAGCGGGAGGGCAACTCCTGCCACGTGCACCTGTCGCTGCGCTCCTCGGACGGGACGCCGGTGCTGGCCGATCCCGGGCGCCCCGAGCGATGGGGCCTCTCGCCGCTCGGGGAGCACTTCCTGGCCGGGCAGCTCGCCGCGCTGCGCGAGCTGACGCTGCTGTTCGCGCCGAACATCAACTCCTACAAACGGTTCGCGCCGGGCAGCTTCGCGCCGACCACCCTGGCCTGGGGAGTGGACAACCGCACGTGCGCGCTGCGGTTGGTCGGGCGGGGACCGTCACTGCGGGTGGAGAACCGGGTGCCGGGCGGCGACGTCAACCCGCACCTGGCACTGGCCGCCGTCATCGCCTGCGGCTTGTATGGCATCGAGCGGGAGCTTCCGCTACCCGATCCGTGCTCCGGGAACGCCTACGCTCAGTATTCTTCAGGGCCGGAGTATTCAGGGCCGGACACCGTGCCACGCACGCTGCGGGACGCGCTGGCTGCGTGGGAATCCTCCGATCTGGCCCGCGAGTGCTTCGGCGAGGAGGTGGTGGCGCACTACGCCAACATGGCCCGGGTGGAGCAGGCCGCGTTCGACGCGGCAGTCACCGACTGGGAACGCCGCCGCGGCTTCGAGCGGCTGTAGCCCTCGGTCAGTAGCCGAAGCCGAAGCCAGAGCCGATGATCAATTTATCGCCAGTCCGATGCACCCCATGGTCAAATCGGACTCAGAGCCTGTCGCTGGACAAGGCGTCGTTCCACGATGTGGACTGGTTCTTGTGGTAGGGAGGTCGGCGTGGTTGTTCATGCTCCGTTGGCGGCCGGGGACTGCGCGGTTGGGTCCGTGAGAGTGTCCTCACGGCTGTTTGGCCGCGATGACACAGCCGTAGTGACACTCTTACGGACACGCCAGAGCAAAGCGGCGCCGAAGCGGCCAGATCAGGTACGAACCAAACCCGCGTGTTAATGATCTGCCGTCCCTCACCGTAAATTGATGTCCATCCCGGTGACAGGATGCTTGCCGCTCGAGAATTGTCGCGCCACCGCGTGGTTGATCACTGTTCGGACCATCGGGAGCCGGGATAGGTTTGGTGGCGTGAGCGGACGGCTGGATGAGCGGGTGGCGGTAGTAACCGGCGCGGGCAGTGGGATCGGGCTGGCCTCGGCCCGGCGGCTGGCAGCGGACGGCGCTCGGGTGGTGTGCGTGGACATCGACTCCACCACCGCCGGCAGCGCCGCCGGCGAGGTCGACGGGCTGGCCATCACCGCCGACGTCACCGACTCGGACGACGTCGTGCGGATCTACGCCGAGACGCACGAACGCTACGGCCGCATCGACGTCGCGCTGCACAACGCCGGTATCTCGCCACCTGAGGACGACTCCATCCTGACCACCGGGCTGGCCGCCTGGCGCCGAGTGCAGGAGGTGAACCTGACCTCGGTGTACCTGTGCTGCCAGGCGGTGCTGCCCTACATGCAACGGGCCGGCCGGGGCTCGATCATCAACGTCGCGTCGTTCGTGGCGGTGATGGGCTCGGCAACCTCGCAGATCTCCTACACCGCGTCCAAGGGCGGGGTGCTGGCACTGTCCCGCGAGCTGGGTGTGCAGTTCGCCCGGGAGGGCATCCGGGTCAACGCACTGTGCCCCGGGCCGGTGAACACGCCACTGCTCACCGAGCTGTTCGCCGCCGACCCCGAACGGGCCGCACGGCGGATGGTGCACGTGCCGATGGGCCGGTTCGGCGAGCCGTCCGAGATCGCGGCCGCGATCAGCTTCCTGGCCAGCGACGACGCCTCGTTCATCACCGCCTCGACGTTCCTGGTCGACGGCGGCATCTCCGCCGCGTACACCACGCCGGTGTGAGCGAGGGACCGGTGAGCATCGCAGCGAGCGCCAGCGAGCGAGGAGCGGAGCCCGGCGCGCAGCGAACCATCAACACTGTGAGTGGGGCGCGCCCGCTGGTCGCATTGACGAGCTACCTGGAGCCGGCCAAGTGGAATGTGTGGGACTCGGTGCCGGCGGCGCTGCTGCCGTGGGCTTACGTACAGCAGGTGACCGACGCCTGCGGCGCACCGATCCTGCTGCCGCCGGAGCCGGGATGCGTATGTGAGGTGTTGGCCAGGGTGGACGCGCTGCTGCTCACCGGCGGTCCAGACGTCGACCCGGCGCGCTACGCCGCGTCCCGCGACCCGGCCACCCAGCGTGCCCGGCCCTCGCGCGACGAGTCCGAGCTGGCCGCGCTGGCTGGCCTCAGAGAAGCGCGGTATCCCGGTGCTGGCCATCTGTCGAGGCGCCCAACTGCTCAGCGTGGCGCGCGGCGGCTCGCTGCACCAGCACCTGCCCGCGCACGCGCCCCGGGTAGCCGGCCAGTACGACACGAACCAGATCCGGATCCGGCCTGGCAGCAGGCTGGCAGCCGCACTAGGCGAGTCCGCCACCGTACTGTGCGCCCATCACCAGGGCATCGATCGGGTAGGGAGCGGGCTCGAAGCCGTGGCCTGGGCACCGGACGGCACCATTGAAGGTATTGAGGACACCTCGGCGCCGTTTGTGGTGGGTGTGCAGTCACACCCCGAGGAGTGCCCGGACGCCCACGCCCTGTTCGAGGCATTCGTGCGGGTGGACGCCGCTCGCCGTTGACAGCTGACACCTCGCTGACGCAGCCTTCCCGGCTCGGCGCGAGCTGCGCGAGCAGGTTCAGTCGACTCGTGAGCGGTCCAGGTCGGGTTCTAAGTAGATGATCCGGGCGGCCGGGACGGCAGTCCGCACCCGCAGCTCGGCCTCATTGATGGCTCGGGCCACGTCCTCGATGACCAACCCGGGCATGAGCGCGATCTTGGCCGCGACCAGCAACTCGTCTGGACTCAGGTACTGCGTCTTGATGTGGATGACGCGGCTCACCTGCCCGCCGGTCAGCGCCGAGGTGATCACATCAAGGGTGACCGGCCCGACGCCCTCACCGATCAGCAGGCTTTTCATCTCCACGATCAGGATGACCGCGATCACGCCCAGCAGCGCACCGATGCCGATCGTGCCAAGACCGTCCCACACCGGCTCTCCGGTGAGCACGGCCAGCCCGACACCGGCCAACGCCAGCACCAGCCCGATCAGCGCACCGAAGTCCTCCAACAGCACCACCGGGAGCTCCGGCGACTTGGAGCGGCGGATGAACCGCCACCAGGACAGCGCCCCCTTGAGCGGACGGGCCTCGACGATCGCGGTGCGGAAGCTGAATGCCTCCAACGCCACGGCCACCGCGAGGATCACAAACGCCACCACCGGCGACTCGATCGGGTGTGGTTCGGCGATCTTGTGCAGGCCCTCGTACAGGGAGAAGACAGCGCCCAGGGTGAACAGCAACAGCGCCACCACGAAGGAGTAGAAGTACCTATCACGACCGTAGCCGAACGGATGTTGCGAGGTGGCCGCTCGTCCGGACCGCTTCTTGCCGAGCAGCAGCAGGCCCTGGTTGGAGGTGTCGGCCAGCGAGTGCACCGCCTCGGCCAGCATCGACGACGACCCCGTGACCAGGAACCCGACGAACTTGGCGACCGCGATGCCGGCGTTGGCCGCCAGTGCGGCGACGATGGCCCGGGTTCCGGATCCGGCGGACATGCGGCTCCTGTACGTGGCTGTGGATGACGGCAACCATCTTAGAAGCTCTCAGCGGCCGGAGCGGCACTGCCCGTCGGTGGCCACGAAGAGCTGCGCTGGGGCCTGCGTCGAGACCGCCCGCACGCCCAAGTCCCCCGCGTCCAGCCACAGCGACTCACCCCGCGCAAGACGCAGCGTACGTCTGGAGCCGGCGGTCACCTCGACCTCGCCCCGGGTGCACAGCACGATCCGCGGACCGTCCATCGGCAACGGGACCACCGCACCACCACCGGCGACCGACCAGTCCAGCCGCCACAACCGGAACTCCTCGGCCACCCGCTGGTAGCAGGTCAGCGCGCCGTCGGTCTCGCTCTCGACGATCGGGGCCGGGCCGGGCCGGAAGTCCAACACCCGCAGCAGCTCTGGCACGTCGACGTGCTTCGGGGTGAGGCCGCCGCGCAGCACGTTGTCCGAGTTTGCCATCAGCTCGATGCCGACCCCGGACAGGTAGGCGTGCAACACGCCGTTGCCCTGATAGAGCGCCTGCCCGGGAGCCAGGATGACCCGGTTGAGCAACAGCGCGGCCAGCACGCCGGCGTCTCCGGGGTAACGCTCGGAGAGCTCCAGCACGGTCCGCACCTCGGCCCGGAACTCGGCGGCATCCGCGCCGCCGGTCTCGTCATCGGCCGCGCCGCCGGACTCGCGCAGCAGCCGCAGGCAGCCCTCCTGCACGGCCGGCACCAGCCGGTCCAGCATCTGTTGGGGCAACGTGATCCAGGTGCTGAGCAGCGCGCGCACCCCGGCCGGGTCCTGCTGGCGGGCCAGCAGCTCGATGTGCCCGGCGAGCTCGGGTACCGCCAGCGCGCGCAGCAGCCGAACGGTGCTGACCGGCTCGCGGAAACCGGCCAGCACGTGGAACTCGGTGAGCGCACAGATGATCTCCGGTTTGTGGCTGTCGTCCTTGTAGTTGCGCGTCGGCCCGTCGACCGGGATGCCGGCGGCCTGCTCACGGGCAAAGCCCTCAGCGGCCTGAGCCGGGCTGGGATGGGCCTGCAGACTCAGCGGCTCCTCGGCGGCGAGCACCTTGAACAGGAAGGGCAGCCGGCCGGACCACCGGCGTGCGCCCGCTGGACCGAGCCCGGCCACCGGGTCGCGGCTCAGCAGGTCGAGCAGGGACTGCCGGTTGCCGCACGCGTCCACCAGGTACGACGGGTCACCGGGGTGCGCGCCTAGCCACATCTCGGCTTCAGGGTGCGGTGTCGGCACCGGCCGGCCCTGCAACTCGGCGATCGCGGTGCGCGAGCCCCAGCTGTACCGGCGGACCGGGTTGTCCAGCAGCTCCATCAACTCTCCCCAAGCACCTGAGCGCCCAGCGTCCCGCCTACCGGGAGCGCGGCGGGGCGAGCGCTGGGATCCGAGCCGAGCACCGCACCGGCCAGCCCGAGGTAGAGGGCCGCCAGGTCGAACCGGATGGCGATCAACGCCGCCCGCCGCAAGACCGATTGGGGGGTACCCGGTGGCACCTCCTCGACGGGGTACACCGTGTCCGCATCCGGCCAGACCCGACCAGCACGGCGCAGCACCGCCGCTGTCGGCTCGTCGTCCGCCGTGCTGAGCAGCATCACCCTGTGGGGCGCAGTGGTGGCGTCCGGATCAGGGTCGTCGAACGGGTCGCGGAAGATGTCCGACTCCGCCGCCGTCCGGTTCAGCAGGCGCTGCAGGGCACTCGCCGAACTGGCTTCGGCCACGTCGCCCCCGTGCGCCACCACCGCCGCATGCCGGGCCAGGGTGGCCACCGCGTATTCGGCGACCTCGCGGGCCACCGGGTCGGTGCCCCACAGCAGCGGGGTGTGGTCGGCCAGTCGCAGCGCGAGCGCCTTGGCCGGGTTGACGAACGGCTCGTGGGACGGGTGGTCCCGCTCCAGCTCGCGGTCCAGCTCTCCGGCCAGCCCGTCCAGGTCTACCGAGACCAGCCCGAGAGCGCCCACCGTCACCAGACCGGCGCCGAGCGCGCGCGGAAGGTCCAGCCCCGGCGGAACCGGCACTCGGGGCTCCAGCAGCAGCGCGGAGCCGGCCCCGGCCGCCGCGATCGGCCCCTCCGCCGGCGCGGACAGCACC
>JALYVZ010000388.1 GCA_030852965.1 Actinomycetota bacterium
GCCCGGGACGCGGATCTGCCGGTGTCGGCCGGGGTACCCGCGGCGGCCGCCGGCGGAATGCGGCTTGGCCCGGCACCCCGACGACCTCTGCGCGGCGCGGAGCCGAAACGTTCGCCCGGCTCCGACCACCGGCAGCCGTCCAGCACGGCGGTCGGAGCCGAGCCGCCATCGGGTCCGCGCTCGCGGGCCCAACCGATCCCTGGACCGGACGCGATCGAAGGCTGGCCGGACTTCGACGGTCCGAGTCGTTAGCTCGCGGTGGAGTACAGCCTGAACTGCCCGACCGGATACGGTCGAGCCCATGTCGTTGAGCTATCTCCGGTTCCCGCACCTGCGCGGTTCGCTGCTGACCTTCGTCGCCGAGGACGACGTGTGGCTGGCACCACTCGACGGTGGCCGTGCCTACCGGCAGTCGGCCGACCAGGTGCCGGTCGCCAATCCTCGGCTGGCCGACAACGGCGGTCGAGTGGTGTGGACCTCCTGGCGGGACCGTTCTCCCGAGGTGCACCTCGCGGACACCGACGGCGGACTGGCCACCAGGCTGACCTACTGGGGTGACCACCGCACGTTGACCGTCGGCTGGACCGACGCCGGTGAGGTGATCGTGATCAGCGCCACCGGTCAGCCGTCGAACCTGTGGACCTGGGCGCACGCGGTTCCGGTCGACGGCGGGCCGTCCCGGGTACTGCCGTACGGGCAGCTTGCCGACCTCGCGGTCGGGCCGGGCGGACGGTTGTTGCTCAGCGCGTCGATCTCCCGCGAGCCGGCCTGGTGGAAACGTTACCGGGGCGGTACCGCGGGAAAGCTGTGGTGGGACGGTGGGGCCGGCGAGTTCGCCCGGTTGCTGCCCGAGGTGGTCGGCAACATCGAGTCCCCGATGGTGCTCGGCGACCGGGTGGCGTTCGTGTCCGACCACGAGGGGTGGGGCAACGTCTACTCGGCGTCGGTGCGCTCGGGCGAGGCCTCCGACCTGCGTCGGCACACCGATCACGGCGCCGAGGGTGGGGACCAACCGCCGTTCTACGCCAGGCACGCCACCACCGACGGCGCCCGGATCGTCTACCAGTGCGCCGGGCAGCTGTGGCTGCTGGACTCCCTCGACCAACCGGCTCGGCGACTGGACGTGCGGCTCGGTGGTCCGCGTACCGCCAGGGTGCCGCACCAGCCCCGGATCGGCCGCCACCTCGGCGTTGCGGTCCCGGATCGGACCGGCCGGCTGAGCGTGGTCGAGATGCGCGGCACGGTGCACCGGCTGGTGCACCGGGACGGCCCGGCGAGGGTGTTGGCCGCCGAGGACGGCGTCCGGGTTCGGCTGGCCCGCCCGCTGGGTACCGACCGGGCGGTGTGGGTCAGCGACGCCAGCGGTGAGGACGCGGTGACCGTCGCACCCCTGAACGACCCGGCGACGGAGCCGGCGACGGAGCCGGCGGTGCACGGCGCCGGCGAGGTTGGTCGGGTGCTGGAGCTGGCGGCCGCCCCGGACGGGTCCCGGGTCGCATTGGCCTGTCACGACGGCCGGCTGCTGATCCTGGACGCCGAGTCCGGCGCGCTGTCCGAACTGGCGGTCGGCGCGGACGGGGAGGTCTCCGGGCTGGCGTTCTCCCCAGACAGCGCGTGGTTGGCCTGGTCGGACCCGCACGAGTCCGGGTTGCGCCGGATCCTGCTCACCCGGCTTGCCGACGAGCTCCCGGTACTGGTGGCGGCCACCGAGCCCCGGTTCTACGACACCAGCCCGGTGTTCACCGCGGACGGTCGCTACCTGGCGTTCCTGTCCCGGCGCAGCTTCGACCCGGTGTACGACGAGCACGTCTTCGACCTGTCCTTTCCGAACGGCTGCCGGCCGTACCTGGTGCCCCTGGCCGCCCGCACGCCGTCGCCGTTCGGGCCCTCCCCGGACGGTCGGCCGGCTCAGCAGGAGGACAGCGACGACGAGTCACCCGTCGACAAGGACGGCGACAAGGCTGACGGCGACAAGGCTGAGGACACCGCCCCAGACAAATCCGAGGACAAAACCAAGCGGGCCAAGGACGGCGCGCCAGCGGTGCGGGTGGACGCTGACGGGCTGCCGGAGCGCGTGGTGCCGCTACCGGTTGCCGAAGGCCGATATCGCCGGCTGCGGGCCGGAAAGGACTGCCTGCTGTGGCTGCGCAGTACACCCACCGGTGCGCTGGGCGACGGCCTGCCCGAGGGTGCCGAGTCGCCTCGCCCGGTGCTGGAGCGCTACGACCTGGTCCGTCGGCGGTGCGACGTGGTGGCCGACCCGGTCACCGAGTTTGAGGTCAGCGGCGACGGCAACCGGCTGGTGGTGCGCGACCGCGAGAAGCTGCGGCTGCTGCGCACCGACCGGTCCGGTTCCGAGGCGCCGATGGAGCCCTGCGGTGACGAGTTCGACATCGACACCGACCGGATCTCGGTGACCGTCGACCCGGGCGCCGAGTGGCGGCAGATGTACGACGAGGCCGGCCGGCTGATGCGCGACCACTTCTGGGTCGGCGACATGTCCGGGGTTGACTGGGCCGCCGAGCTGGCCCGGTACCGGCCGCTGGTGGACGCCGTGGGCAGCCACGACGATCTGGTCGACCTGCTGTGGGAGGTGCAGGGCGAGCTGGGGACCTCGCACGCTTATGTGTCGCCGCGCTGGTGTGGTGGCTGGAGCGGCAACCCTGGGCTGCTCGGCGCCGACCTGGAGCGCACCGACGACCGTGAGTGGATGGTGGCCCGGGTGCTGCCCGGCGAGTCCTCCGACCCGAGGGCGCGCAGCCCACTGGCCGCGCCCGGAGTGGATGTGCGGCCCGGAGACGTGCTGCTGGCAGTCGGCGGCCGGCCGGTCGACCCCATTCGCGGGCCGGCACCCTTGCTGGTGGACACCGCTGGCAAGCCTGTGGAGCTGACCGTGCGCACCGGGTCGGGGTCCGGGTCGACGGGCAACGGTGCGGGCACGGTGCGGCGGGTGGTGGTGGCGCCGCTGACCGGCGACGAGCAGCTGCGCTATCAGGACTGGGTGGCCGGTCGGCGGGCGTTCGTGGCCGATCGTTCCGAGGGGCGGCTCGGCTACCTGCACCTGCCGGACATGGTGGCCAACGGCTGGGCACAGCTGCACCGGGACCTGCGCCGGGAGACCGCCCGGGACGGCCTGATCGTGGACGTCCGCAGCAACGGCGGTGGGCACCTGTCCCAGCTGGTGATCGAGAAGCTGGCCCGGAAGGTGATCGGCTGGGACGTGGTGCGGCACGGCCAGCCGACCACCTACCCGCTGGATGCGCCACGGGGCCCGGTGGTGGCGGTGGCCGACCAGTTCTCCGGCTCGGACGGCGACATCGTCACGGCGGCCTTCCAACGGGTGGGCATCGGCCCGGTGGTCGGCGTGCGCACCTGGGGCGGCGTGATCGGCATCGACTACCGCTACCGGCTGGTGGACGGCACCCGGGTCACCCAGCCCCGCTACTCGGCGTGGTTCGACCACCTCGGCTGGTCGGTGGAGAACGGCGGGGTCGCCCCCGACGTGGAGGTGGTGATGACCCCGGCCGACCATGCTGCCGGGCGGGACCCGCAGCTGGCCACCGCCGTGGACCTGGCCCTGGCCGCGCTCGCGCAACGCCCAGCCGCCGCCCCACCCGACCCGACCACCCGCCCGT
>JALYVZ010000109.1 GCA_030852965.1 Actinomycetota bacterium
CCGGGCCGGCTTCACCGGCCCACCGGCTCACGCCCTCTACCTCCGGCCCGGGCGCAGCCGGCGGGCCGCGCCGGCCCCACCGAGGAGTGTCCTGAGGCACATCGTCGCACCCGCGCTCGCGCATGACGAGGTCTGCCAGATCGCCCACCTGACAATCCTGGAACGTGCGTCACTGGAGCCTGTGACGTCCACCAGGGTCGTCATCGAGGTCGGCGATGACACTCCGCAGGTGGACGCAAGGAGCGAGCCGCGTGAACCGATCGCCGGCCACAGACCGCGCACGGGCCTTACTGGCAAGTCCGTGCCTCAGCAGCACTCGGGTTCCTCGCGGGTCGTAATGGATTGCGACCGAATCGACGAGGCGTTCCATCATCGCAATGCCCAACCCTCGCCCCGTGCCGCCATCTGGCGGGATGCGCCACTGTCCGTGATCTACCACTTCGATGCACACAGCTGGGGTTTCGGTCCAGAAGGTCAGGTCGACGGTGCCCAGGGCAGCGGACGGCGCATAAGCATGCCTAACGGAGTTGGCCGCTGCCGTATCGACGGCGAGCAGGAGGTCGCATCGGGTGTCGTCGCTGAGCCGCAGTGGCGCCAGGAAGCGGCGAGTCTCGTCTCGGATCAACGAGAGTTGGAGCGCGTTGGCGGGCCAGTTCGCCTGCAGATACTCAGAAGGTAGGAGTCCACGCGCATGTTGCACGTTCACGGCGCCCCCAGGCGCTCAACGTCCTCGAATGAGTACGCCGCCGGGGACCGGGGTGACGAGGACCCCATCGTACACCTCGACGTGCTCACGAAACGGCACTGAACGGGCTCCGCCCGACGCCCGGCGCCGCTTCGGAGATGGGTGGAGCGGCGGGGGTGGTGATCACCTCACGGCGCGCCCGAGGACTACCAGCCCGAGGGGTCGGGTCACAAGGCGGGAATGAGTACCTTGCAACCCGACCCCTCGGACCGGCAGGGATGAATCCCGCGCCGCAAGGAGATCACCACCAGCACCCGGCGTTGGCAGGAGAGACGACCGCATCGACCGCGCACGAGTCCGACCGTTGGGTCACGGCTCGTGCGCCGGCACCTACGAGGTCATCATGACCAGGCCGTTGTGCTCGGCGAGGTCGGCGAAGTCCTTGGTGTTCAGAGTGGCCAGCGGCAGCTCGTTGGCCAGGCAGCAGGCGGCGATCCAGGAGTCGTTGACCGGGTGGGTGCGGCCTCGTTGCTTCGCGTCGGCGCAGATCTGGCCCCAGGTACGGGAGACCGTCTCGTCGGAGTCCAGGACCACGACATGGCTCAGCCAGTCCTCCAGCTGCTCACGGGTTCGACTGCCCCAGTGACGGATCTCCGCCCACTGCCATAGCTCGCCGACGGTCACGAAGGTGACGCACCAGGTGGTGCCGATGAGCTTGGCGGCCAGGGGACCGGTCAATCGGTTCTTGAGGATCTGGGAGGAGACGTCGGTGTCGAGTACGACTGGGCGCATCGGCTACGCGAGGCCTGCCTGCCGGTTGGCGTAGGTGTAGGCGAGGAACTCGTCCAGCTCGTCATCAGAGGCGAACACGTCGCGGGCCATGTCGTCGAGGGACCTGATCGGGCGCACGCCCTTGCGCCGGGCCAGCTCCTCTACTGTCATCCGAGGTCGCTGCCGGGGCATATCATCCGCGCTGTTGGTCGTCACCGTGCCTCCCTGGGCCTGTCTTCAGTGTCCCACTCGCCTGGTGGTTCTGGCGACCCCACCGGCACAGTCGCCTGAGCTGCGGAATCGAGGTTCGCGGACTATACGCGGACGCAGCGCGAAGATCGCCGCGAAACCGCAGGTCACGGGCGCAATGCCAGCTCACTGTAAATCCGCCAGCTTAGCCTACGAAGGGTTTGAATCCTTCACCCGCCACCCAGCCCCCTGACCAGTAATTGCTCGCCAGGGGTTTGATCTTTGTCCAATCTTGACAGGTGTTCGTCCACGGTTCTGGCCATGAACTTCGGCCTACCATAGCCACATGACCAGCGCAGATGGCGGGGAAAGAGACCGCCGGAGCGGGCGTGTGCGGGCTTGCAGAACCCCTGGGTCAATCGCTGTCTAGCCAAGACTTGAGCCTTGCGTCTAGCCCGCACCAAAATTACCCAGTGAAGCGGCGCGACCTCATCAACAAGATCGCCAAAGAAGCCAAGCGGCAGGGCATCGCATGAGAGCTCGACCACGAGGGCAGCAAGCACACCATCTACACCCTCGACGGCCCATCCCGCGCCACAGCGAGGTCAACGAGCTCACCGCCGTGGACATCCTCAAGGACTTCCAACCGAAGCTAGGGAGGGCTGGTGGCAAAAGTGAGCAAGATCTACACCGTGCACGCCCAGCGCAGCGACAAGTACTGGGCCCTCTACATACCGGAAGTGGACCGCCACACTCAGGCCCGCAACCTGGCCGAGATCGAACCGATCGCTCGCGACATGATCTCCATCACGGAAGGCGTCGACGCCGATCAGATCGAGCTGATCGTGAATACCGAACTGCCAGCGGAGGTCTCGCGGCGCCTGCGCCGCGCCGAGGAGCTCCGGGCCGCGGCCGCACGTGCACAATCCGACGCGGCGACCGAGGTGCGGGCCGCAGCCGTAGAGCTGAAGCAGTCCGGGATCTCGTTGCGGGATCTCGGGAAGCTCCTCGGAGTGTCGTTCCAGCGGGCCGGGCAACTTACCAGGCAGAGAAGCTGAAGCTCCCGCGACATAGCGCTCATCCAGTCCTGCGAGCCTGCGTGTCGCACTCGCTGCGGGTACGGCTCGAGCAGGCGCGCCGGCGTTCGGGAGTCCGGCTGGCAGGAAGCCGACCCACTCGGTCATGCTGGTCAGGTGACCCGGAGCGTGAGGAGCACCGAGGCCCAGCGATCGGGGGCCGAGGCATTGGCCGCCGACCCAGTGCGAACCGATGCGGTGCGAACCGGGGCCGCGCGGGCGGCACCGCCCGGCTCGCCGACCGAGCTGGGCGAGCGGCTGCGGGCCACCGGCTACCTGCCCGATGAGGGCATGGCCACCGCCGCGTTCCTCGCCCTGCGGATGAGCCGGCCGCTGTTCTGCGAGGGCGAGCCCGGCACCGGGAAGACCGCACTGGCCCAGGCGCTGGCGCAGGTGCTCGACGCACCGCTGATCCGGCTGCAGTGTCACGAGGGCATCGACGCCAGCCAGGCGCTCTACGACTGGGACTTCCCCCGCCAGCTGCTGCACCTTCGCGCGCTCGAAGCCGCCGCCGGCGCATCAGCGGAGAAGTTGGCTGCCGATGCGGTGGAGGCCTCGCTCTACGACCCGAGGTTCCTGATCGCCCGGCCCGTCCTCAAAGCCCTGCGCACCTCGCCGAGCGTGCTGCTGATCGACGAGGTGGACCGGGCCGACGACGAGTTCGAGGCGTTCCTGTTGGAGGTGCTCACCGAGCACGCGGTGACCATCCCGGAGATCGGCGAGGTGCGCGCGGAGACACCGCCGGTGGTGGTACTGACCTCCAACCGCACCCGCGAGGTGCACGACGCGCTCAAGCGGCGGTGTCTGTACCTGTGGCTGGACCACCCGGACATCACCCGGGAGATCGCCATTCTGCGCAGCCGGCTGCCCGACCTCCCCGAGCGCCTCGCCGCCCAGGTGGCCGCCGCGGTAAGGAAGATGCGCGGGCTGGAGCTGCTCAAGCCGCCCGGGGTGGCCGAGTCGCTGGACTGGGCGCAGGCCTTGCGACTGCTCGGCGCCGACGAGCTGAGCATCGACAAGGCCGCGGCCAGCCTGGGCGCGGTGCTGAAGTACCGCGAGGACGCCGACCGGGTGCGCGCCCAGCTCGACGCCGTACTCCGCTGAGCGTGGTCCGGCGATCCAGGTGGATGCATCGCAAGGCGGAGGCCGTGCCGATACCGGGGTTGTATCGGGGCGAGCGATAACGCCGCGAGGCGCCGCCTGGACGCCGGAGACCGACCCACTGCCGAATCTTGTGGGGTTTACCGCGTCGCTGCGGCACGCCGGGCTGGCCGTCACGACCGACCGGGTCGCCGCGTTCCTGATTGCCCTCGACGAGCTGGACGTCAGCAGCAGGACCCAGACCTACTGGGCCGGCCGGCTCACCCTGTGCGCCGATCCGGACGACGTCGGACGGTACGACCTGGCGTTCCGGGCTTGGTTCGAGCCCGACTCCGCCCAGCGGATCCCGGCCCAGGACCAGCGCCGGCCACCGCCGTCCCAGCTCGCGTCGCTGGACCCCGACTCCGACGGTGACGGTGACGACGGCGCCGACGCACCGCGTCTCCAGGTATCGGCCAGCGCCAGCGAGGTGCTCCGGCATCGCGACCTGGCCGAGCTGTCCCCGGCCGAGCGGGAGCACCTGCGGGCGCTGCTGGCGTTGCTGCGGGTCGGCATGCCGAAGCGGACCTCCCGTCGGCGCCGACCGGCTCGGCGTGGGCCGGTCGACCCCGGCCGGACCCTGCGGGCCGCGTTGCGCAACCACGGCGAGCTGCGCGAACTACGCCATCACGGGCCGACCACCCGGGCCCGCAAGGTGGTGCTGCTGATCGACGTGTCCGGCTCGATGGCGCCCTACGCCGACACCCTGCTGCGGTTCGCGCACGTGTTGGTACGACAGAGCTTGGTCCGACAGAGCTTGGTCCGACAGAGCTTGGTACGACAGAGCCTGGTCCGACAGAGCTTGGTACGACAGAGTCTGATCCGGCGCAGCCCGGTCAACACCGAGGTGTTCACCATTGGCACCCGGCTGACCCGGATCACCCGCGAGCTGCGCCACCGCGACCCGGAGCTGGCGTTGACCGCGGCCGGCCGGGTGATCCCGGACTGGTCCGGCGGCACCCGGCTGGGTGAGGTGCTGCGGGCGTTCAACGACCGGTGGGGCCAACGCGGGGTGGCCCGGCGCGCGGTGGTCGTGGTGTTCTCCGACGGCTGGGAGCGCGGCGAGCCGGACGAGTTGGCGGTGCAGATGGGGCGGCTGCGGCGGCTGGCACACCGGGTGATCTGGGTCAACCCGCACGCGGGCAAGGACGGCTACGCCCCGGTGCAGGGTGGAATAGTGGCGGTGCTGCCGCACTTGGACCAGCTGCTGGCCGGGCACAGCCTGGCCACGCTGGAGCGGTTGCTGGAGGAAATGGCCAGGTGATGACTCATGCGTGACGTGCTCGACTCCCTGACGTCGTGGTGGTCCGACGGTAAGCCGGTCGCACTGGCCACCGTGGTCTCGACGTTCCGGTCGGCGCCTCGCCAGGCCGGCGCGTCGATGCTGGTCGGCCCCGGTGGTGAGGCGGTGGGCAGTGTCTCGGGCGGCTGCGTGGAGGGCGCGGTGTACGAGCTGGGCACCGACGTGCGAGAGCGTGGGCGCCCGGTGTTGCAGCGCTACGGGGTGTCCGACGACGACGCCTTCGCGGTCGGGCTGACCTGCGGCGGGATCCTGGACATCTTCGTGGAGAAGATCAACCCGGCAACGTTCCCGCAGCTCGGCGAGCTGGCCAAGGCGATCCAGGACGCACAGCCGGTGGCGGTGTGCACGGTGGTCGCCGGCCCTTCCGAGCGGGTGGGCCGGCGGGTGGTGATCTGGCCGGACAGGGTCGAGGGCATGACCGGCTCTCCGCGCCTGGACGACGCGCTGCGCGACGACGCGCGCGGTCTGCTGGACGCCGGCCGCAACGGGATGCTGCACTACGGCGTCGACGGGCAACGCCGTGGCGAGGGGCTGGACGTCTTCGTCGAGTCGTTCGCCCCGCCGCCCCGGATGATCGTGTTCGGGGCGATCGACTTCGCGGCGGCGGTGGCCCGGATGGGGTCCTTCCTCGGTTACCGGGTCACGGTGTGCGACGCCCGGCCGGTGTTCGCCACCGCGTCGCGGTTCCCCGGGGCGAACGAGGTCGTGGTCGAGTGGCCGCACCGCTACCTGGCTGCGGAGGCGTCGGCCGGACGCATCGACGGACGCACCGCGGTCTGTGTGCTCACCCACGACCCGAAGTTCGACGTCCCGGTGCTGGAGGTGGCGCTGCGGCTGCCCGAGGTGGGCTACATCGGCGCGATGGGCAGCCGGCGTACCCACACCGACCGGAACGACCGGCTGCGCGAGGCCGGCCTGACCGACGCCGAGCTGGCCCGAATGGCCAGCCCGATCGGCCTGGACCTCGGCGCCCGCACCCCCGAGGAGACGGCGGTATCGATCGCCGCCGAGATGATCGCCCTGCACTGGGCCGCCACCGGCACCCGCCTAACCGACCGCCCCGGCCCCATCCACGGTGGATCTCCTGAGCCCGTGTCCTCCTGAGCCCGTGTCCTCCTGAGCGAACGGCACTCTCGTTCGCTAGATACGTGTGAAGGTGCCGTTCGCTCAAGGCGGGGCTCAAGCCGCCGAGCTCGAGCTGGTGCCGGCGGGCACCCGGGCATCGAGCCAACGGGTATCGCGCCGGACCTCTCTGTGTGAGGTGTCTATTCTTCAGCCGTGTGGGCCAGTACCGTGCCGGCTCATGTCGATGCAACCGCCGTACGGTCAGGATCCGCACGACCCGTTCAACCCTGGGCCACCACCAGCCGGCATCCCGTCACAGCGGAGCTTCGCGCGCTATCCGGAGGGCTCGTACCCGATCGCGCCGCCGGTGGCGGACCCACTCGTGCCGGCCGACCTCGCCGGCTGGTTCCAGCGGATCATCGACGTGGTACGCCGCAGCCTGGTGCCGCTGTTGACCATCCAGGCCGGGATGGCGGTGTTCGTCGTCATCTACCAAGTGATCGTGGGCAACGCCACCAACGAGTTCAACCGCAGCGTGCAGGCATCGCGGGGCGTGGTCCCAGGAGGTGTGAGCCCGGATCAGCTGAGCGGGTTCTTCGGGACGCTGCTGCTGGGGATCGCGGTCATCAGCCTGGTGGGGACGTACGCGGCGGCCGCCTCGGTGCACGTGGTGATCCGGGACGCCGCCGGCGAGTCGAGCTCCGTGGGCGCCGCGCTCGGCTTCGCGGCCGGCCGGATGCTTCCCCTGATCGGCTGGGGCCTGCTGATGTCGCTGCTCCTGACGGTGGGGTTTGTGCTGTTGATCCTCCCCGGCATCTATCTGGCGATTGTGTTCGCCGCGAGCTTCCTCGGTGTGGTGGTGGTGGAACGCGGTGGCATCCGGCGCTGCTTCGCGCTGGTGAACCCGCGACTGCTGCCGACCACCGGCCGACTTCTGATGTTGTGGGTGATCCTCGGGGGCTACAGCCTGCTGATCGGTCTCATCGCCGCTGCGTTCGGGCCGGGCTCGCTAGTCGGTGCGATCATCCAGGGTGTGCTGGGCATTCCTGTCGGCATCGTCGGGATTGCGGCCACCGTGGTGATCTACGCCGAGCTGCGCTTCCACGACCGTCCCGGCACGCTGACGCCCACCCTGGCGGCCGAGCTCAACCAGTAGCGCCGAGCTCAACCAGTAGCGCCGAGCTCAACCAGTAGCGCCGAGCTCAACCAGTAGCTCAGCAAGGCCGGCCTGTGGTCACCGACGTGGGTGGGCCGCTGAGCCACAGCTCGATCGTGGCTCGTGAGTACGGCATTCCGGCCGTGCTCGACACCTCGGTGGCCACCCGTCGGATCCGAGACGGCCAGCAGATCCGGGTTGACGGTGACGCTGGCACGGTCACGCTGGTGGACATCGCCGAGGGTGGCTCACCCGCGTCGGCGTCACCGCCCGAGCGTCGAGGGTAGGCCACCCAGTAGGAGCCCGCCTCCCGATTCGGATCTGGAGCCGCCCGAGTCGCGTTTGTCGGAGTCGCGTTTGTCGGACTCGCGTGCGTCCCCGTGCCGCGCCTTCGACGCGGAGCCCGCGCCGCCGAGCAGCCCGTCCGCCAGGTCGTCGACGGCCTTCCCGACTCCTGAGGTCGTCTCCGTCTGGGTCTTGCCGAGGTCCCGCACCGGGGCCTGGAGCGGGTCGGGGAGCGCATTCCCGACCGAGCCGACGGTATCGCCGAGTGTGCGAACGACGACGCCGTCCGCACCGCCCGCCGAGGACGTGCCGGTTCGGGTGGTTGGGGTTCGGCCGGTCCCGCCGGTACTGCCGGACGACGGGGCCGCCGCGTTCGCCCGACCTCCGAGCAGCGCGGACGGCAGCGTCCCCGGTGCTGAGCCGTTGGCCGCCGGGACCGACTCCCCAAGTGTCGCCAGGGCCATCGGAAGGCCCGCGCCAGGACGGGTAGCCGGCTGTGCCGGGGCGTCGGGCGGCAACGCCAGCGGGGGCTCGCTGATGGCTCCCTCGCTCGGATGGCCACCCTCGTCCGAGTGTGCCGCTGCTGACCCCGCCCCGGATCCGCTCCCGGCCGCGAGCAGGACCGCGTTGGTCAACAGGCCGGCGATGAGAAACGCCCCGGACACGGTGGCGAGCCGCCATTTCGGGCTCCAGGCCAGTGTGGCGAACCGCCGCAACCGCCCGTCCGGCATGCCGCATGCGGTGCTGGGCGTCTTGGTTGTGCTGGGCGCCTTCGACCTGCCGGTACCCCGAGTCGCGCCGGTACCCCGAGTCGCGCCGGTACGCCTTGCCGCGCCGGCAGCGCCCGCCGCGCGGGCCGGCATGTGGACGGCGACGGCATCGGGTGCGCCGGCCCAGGGTGCATCCCGCGCCAGCAGACTGGCCACTGAGATCACCGAAGAGGCGGTTGGACCACCCTGCCGGGTGCCGACATGTTCCACCATCGTGAGCCTCCATCGCCTGGCCTTCTGAGGCGAATTCCTACCATGTGTAATTGATGGAGCCGGAATTCACCTATTTGGCGGCGCAGCGTGTAGTCCAAATGCCGCACGGGTTTGGTTCGTACCTGATCTGGCCGCTTCGGCTCCACTGCGCTCTGGCCGGTCCGTGAGAGTGTCACCACGGCTGTTTCGTCGCGACCAAACAGCCGTGCGGGCACTCTCACGGACCCGACCGTGCAGTCCCCGGCCGCCGGCGGAGCATGAACAACCACGCCGATCTCCGCACCACAAATACCAGTCCACATCGTGGAAGCGACGCCTTGTTCAGCGGCAGGGCCTCAAGTATTAATTGATCATGAATTCTGCTGCCGAGCGTGGAAGGATCGAGCCGAGGCGGTCGTTGCAACAGGCATGCGGGTGCTGCTGGTCTCCGGAAGTCTGCGTCGCGGGTCTACCAACACCGCCGTGCTGCGTACGGTCCAGGCTCTGGCGCCACCCGCGGTTGAGGCGATCCGGTATGCCCGACTTGCCGAGCTGCCGCACTTCAACCCCGACGACGATGCCGAGCCCCTGCACGCGGCCGCGCAAGAACTCCGTGGAGAGATCCGGATCGCTGACGCGATGCTGTGCTCGACGCCGGAGTATGCCGGTGCGCTGCCCGGCTCCTTCAAGAACCTGCTGGACTGGACGATCGGCGACGACCAACCCGGCTCCATCTACCGCAAGCCCGTCGCCTGGATCAACACCTCACCGCGCGGAGCCGCCGCCGCGCACGACTCACTGCGGGCGGTGCTTGGCTACGCCCACGCCGACATCATCGAGGCGGCCTGCGCGCACATCCCGGTGACCGCCGCGATGCTCGACAGCGCCGGCCTGATCGCGGACGGCCCGACCCGTGACCGGATCGCCGAGGTCCTCACCGTGCTCACCGAGCGGGTCCGTGACGGGCTCGGCACCGAGATCGACCCGGTGGGCGAAACCGGGTAGCCGCGCCGCGCCCGACTCAGCCGGGGTCGTCCGGGCCGGCGTGCGCGCACACCTCCAGCTCCATGCCATCGGGGTCGCGGAAGAACAGCGACCACTCGCCGCCGAGGCGCTGGACCTCGCCGATCTCCGCGCCGGCCGCGACCATCCGTTCGCGCAGCCCGACCAGCGTGGCGTGGGAGTCGACGGCAAGCGCGAAGTGATCGATCGGTCCGCGCCCGCCCATGGTCCGGCGCTCACCGATGATTGACTCGCTCGTCGCCTCGAAGGCGTTGAGGGCAGCGCCGCCGCCGAGGTCGATGATGGCCATCCGGGGGTGGTCGTCGGTGGCGGCCATCTCGAAGGTCAGCTTGCCGTCGAACGCTTCGACGTAGAACCGGACCAGGCGGTCGAGGTCAGGGGTGATGGTGGCGACGTGGTTGAACCCGAGTGTGACTGGCATGCATTGATCGTGGCAGCCGGCACCCCACGGCGGTAGGGATTTGGACTGCTGACAGGGAGTCCTTTTCTCATCCCAGCGCCTCTTGTGGAGGTACCGGCATCCGGGCCGGTGGGGACAACGGAGGCGCACCTGCCCGATCTGGTCGCGGCGGCGATCGCCGCCTTGCCCACCGAACAACGCCTCGTTTTGATCATGCGCGATGTCCGGCACCAGCCATCCGCCGTGGTACTCGTGCACCTGGTGGGCGACGCCGGCGGACGCTCCGATGTCGGCCAGCGTCGTTGTGTCGACGCACCGGACGTGCCCCCAGGTCGGGTTCGGCTCCGCCTCGAACGGTACCGCGACCACCACCCGGGCGGCGGGCCAGCCGCAGCCGGAGCGGCATGGGCTGGGGCTGGGGCTGGGTGCGGCGTAGCCGGTGGCTGCGGTCGCTGAGTGGCGAGCGGTGCGCGGCTGGGACGACGCAGGCTGCGTGAGCTGCCCGAACGCGGGAGATCGTTCGCGATTGCGAACGGTTTCCGGCGTTTTGCCACGGGCCAACCCTCCCGCTGCCTACTGTCCGATCGTCGCCGGTTCGGTGGGCTCAAGGTGCAACCCCCGCGACCACCCCACCGGGCCGGCGAACCAGATCCAGCGCACTGAGATGAGGCCGGCATGTTCCGACGCAAGCGGTTCGCGGCATCGGCCTCCGACATCCCGTGGTGGCCCGCCGAGACCCCCGTCGAGCCGGGGAACCCTGGTCCGGGCCACCCTTGGCCGGGCCACCCCGGACCGGGCCACCCTTGGCCGGGCCAGCCCGGACCAGTCCAGCCCGGAGCACGCCGCCCCCTCCCCAGCCGCCCGGTCCCGAGCCCCCCACGCCCGGGGCACCCCCTCCCAGAGCACGACGGGTTTGGCCGTCCCGGGTCTGGCCCCACGCCGCCGCTGGCCACCCACGACCCGTTCGGGGGCTGGCCGGCCTTTGCCGACGGCGGCGCCGTTGTCGATGGGGGGTTCGGTCGGCATCCGTCGACCGGCTGGCCGCTCGTGGAGGCGTTCGCAGACACCACCCGCCCCGGTTCCGGACCGGCCACGGACTACGTGCCCGAGGCAGCCGAGTCGGCACCCGCGTTCAAGCAGGCCGCCACCTCCGGCACCGACACCCCCGACGACCCGCACCGCACCGACCCACCCGGGGGGGTCTCCGACTGGCTGCCGCTGCTGACCCATCCGATCGGTGGCCAGCGCTTCCAACCCGGCGTCGAGGCCCGCGTGGCCGATCCGGCCGGTCCCGACGAGCCGCCGCGCGCCGCACGGTCACCTCGCT